>NZ_SMKT01000209.1 GCF_004348735.1 Actinomadura sp. KC06 | reverse complement strand
CCTCGAACCTCGTCGCCCCACCCCCCGCCAGCCCCCATGGCACGCGGGCCCGGGCGTGCCAACCTGTCCAGGGCGAGCCGGGCGGCCGGGCACCCGCCCACCGCCGCCTGCCGCGCACTCCGAGCGTCCCGTCTCACCCCATTCCTCAGGCACCCAATCCAAGTCTCGGGCGCATTCGGCGTCCTCGTACCCGCGCTTTCAGGCATCCGTCGCCCACAGCCGCCCGACCGGGTTCATCGGGCATCCCGTGAACGCTCCGCCCCCCTGGGCATCCCTTCCGCCTTCGCCGCTCATCGGGTATTGCCGCTCACGTCCAGCGCTCCTCGGCGCGCTCGTCTACGTCCCGGTTCCTGGGGGCATCGTTGGCGGCCTTCTGGGTTAACGCGGTTCTTACGGGCGGGGCGTTACTGTGCGGGTTTCATGCGGTTGGAAGGTGTGGCCTTTCGTTATCGCCGAAGGGATCCCTGGGTGCTCAGGGATGTCACCCTTTCGTTGTTCCCCGGTGGTGTGACCGAGGTGACGGGGCTCAACGGTGCGGGGAAGTCCACGCTTCTGCGCGTGATCGCCGGTTTGCGCAGCCCGCACAAAGGCATCGTCAAAGATCGACCCAGCCGCGTCGGGTACGCCCCCGAACGCTTCCCGGTGGATCAGCCGTTCACTGTCCACAGCTACTTGGGCCATATGGCCGCGATACGCCGCGTTTCGGCAGAGTCCGTCGGGACGTGGGCGGAGCGGCTCGGGTTTGTTCACCTCCTTGATGTGCGGCTCCCCGAATTGTCGAAGGGCAGTGCGCAGAAAGTCGGCCTCGCGCAGGCACTCATGGACGACCCCGGCCTCCTCATCCTGGACGAGCCGTTCGCCGGCCTCGACGCGGCCACACGGGCGGCCCTGCCCACCCTGATCTCCGAGCGCGCGGCCGAGGGAGCCATCGTGGTCGTCAGCGACCACCAGCGCTGCATCGAGGCCCTTTCCGGCATCGACCGGCTGCGCGTAGCCGACAGGACGGTGACCAGCCTTCCGTCCGATAAGACCGACTGGACCGTTCTTGAGGTCGAGGTCCCCGAGGACGAGGCCGACACCGTGGAGACCAAGCTGCGAGCGGACGGCTACCGGGTGCGGAGGCCGAAGCCGTGATCGCGCTCATCAGGTTCCAGGTCGCGGGGTACGTCCGTTCGCTGCGCGTCCTGCATCCGCTGATCGTCGTGGCGCTGGTCGTGGTGCTGGTCCTCGTGCAGGGACCGAGCGGGCCGGACGCCGCCGATCTCGCCGTCGGGACGTTCGGAGACGTGGCAGCGTTCATGTTCCCGGTATGGGCATGGGCGGCGCGCGCCCTCCTCGACACACAGCCGGACGAGCAGCGCGCCCTGACGGCCATCGCCGCCCGCCGCCACTCCATGCCCACCTACGCGGGACTGCTCTCGGCCTACGGCGTGAACGTCTGCTTGGGCGTAGTCGCATTGGCTGTTCCTCTCACTCAAGCGTTTCAAGTCGGCGCACCCGGACGGGCGGTCTTGGCCGGTTGTGCTCTGAACCTCCTCGTTGCCGTGCCCGGGACACTGCTCGGCGCCTGGACGAGCCGAGCGCTGATCCCCGATCCGGGCGTTTCGCTGCTCGCGCTAATGAGCGCGGCCACCGCGCTCGTGCTCCTCGGCATCGGACGGCTTTCCTGGCTATCCGTCCCGATGATCGAGTGGCTCCGCATCGCACACGATGGCGCGGGCGAGTTCACTGCTCGTTTCCCGGCCATCGCCCTCCACCTCGCTCTCTGGTCCGCCGCCGTCGGAGCCGCCTACATCGCCCTGGCACGTCGCCGCCCGTGACCCCGAGGAGGTCCTCCCTCCACAAGGAGGCGGGCTGCGGTAGAGCGTCCGAACCCGGACGTCAATCGTTCAGGACGGGCGGCCCGCTCCCCATCCGCCTCAGCGCCTTTCGACCCAGGTTCGGACGGACGGCTCGATCCCCCGGCCACCCGCGTGGCCGAGGCGACCGTCGGCCACGACCGGGACGGCACCACCGCGCGCCGCCCATCTCTGATGGCCTGGTCCTCGACGTAGCCGACCCACACCACGCGGCCGCATGTTGGCATAGGAGCGTTGGGCGCGTAGTCATCGTCGGGATCTGGGTGACTGACGTTCCGGGCACCTTGCACTTGCGTCCCGGGCGCTGGCCGCTCGCCGCCGCCCGAGCGCCGCCTGTGGCTGGTTTGGGTGGGTGAGCTCGGCGTTCGTTCCGGGCCTTCATAGTGCCGTGACACCGGTCGTTGGTTCTCCGCACGGTTTCTGCTTGCACAGCGCCAGCTGCAACGGCAGACGGGAAGCGGCCCGCGCCCCCCAACGGCGCGGGCGCCATCGTCGGACGCGGCGCCCCCGAAGTGGCAGGTCCTCCTGATGTACCGGGCTGTGGAGAACCTCTGCAGTCGGCAGGTGCGGCTCCGGGCGGTGCCCTTGCAGGTCCGCTGCGACAGCGCGGTGGCGCGCGCTATGCCGCTGGGTCTCCCAGCGCGAGGGGATGGCCGTCCGACGACGGGACGTTGGTTTCGCGCTGATGTGTGTCGTCGGGATTAGGCGGCTTGGAGGGTCAGCCACGATCGCTCCAGGGGGTCGTCGGGACGGGCGCAGAAGTAGATGCGGCCGGGGTCGCCCCAGTACCAGCCGAGGCGTTCGTCGGAGTCGAGCTGGAGCAGGAGGCGCCACTCCTCCACGGCCCGTTGTTCGTCCGGGGACAGCGGCGGAGGGCTGAGGGAGTCCAGTGGACGGCCCGTCGAGGCGTACAGGACGTCCGGGCCGATCGGACGTTGGACGAGGGTCGGCCACCCGCCGAGCTGATGTGCGGGTGACTCGTCCGGCGAGGCGTGCTGCGCCCAGACGGCGTGCAGTTGGTCGTAGACCGTCAGGAAGCCGCTGTACGTGGCCTCCAAGCGACGCATGGAGATCTCCTGAGGTGAGGGCAGGGAGAGGAACGGGGCGCCGCTCAGGCGGGTCTGGGGATAGGTCGCTGCGCCAGGCGGCGGGACGGTCTTCCTGAGGTCACCGGTGTAGATCCGCCAGCCGTCCCGCTGCGCCGCCTCGTCGCCCCACGGCCGGGGCGTCTCGCTGGCGTAGTAGAACGCGGCCCTCCCGGACGGGGGAAGGTCGGGGATGTCGCCGAAGCGGGCAAGGTCGGCGAAGTCGATCGCGCCGAGGAAGTCGAGGGGGCGTCCGTTCCACTGCGGCCAGGTCTCGTTCGGCGGCAGCAGGGGGACGCCGCCGAGGCGGACGGGCGCCTCGCCGCCGGCGCGCAGTCTCAGTGCGGGCCTGGCCAGGGTCATCAGGGCGGACGTGATCTCGGGGGGCAGGAAGACGGCGAGGAGCGAGCGGAGCCGCCGGTACTGAGCCGCGAAATGATCCATGCACGTAGAGTTACGCAGCCCCGCCACGGCGCGCACCGTCCGGCGAAATTGTGGATAACTTCGTCAGCGGCGTTCGAGGGCGCCCGCGAGCTGCACCAGGAAGCGGTCGACCTCCTGCTCGTCGTAGCCGGGTCCGAACCGGACGACGCGGAACGCGCTCTCCCGCACGTCCCGGGCGGACACCGGTGGGGCCACACCGCGTAGGCCAGCGATCACGCGGTCGAGGAACGCGTCCACGTCGCGGACGTCGTATCCCGAGCGCAGGCCCGCGCCCGTGAAGCGGGCGTTCTGGATCCAGTTGACCAACCAGGCGGGTTGCGCGCGCGGACGGCCGGGCCTGTCGGCGATCGGTCCCCTCGCCTGAAGTTCCATGATGCATTCGCGTACCAGGCGGTCCACGGCATGGGGTTCGTAACCGCGGAGGACGATGTCGAACCGGGTCTTACGCACATCGTCCGCCGACATGGGCGGCCCGCCGTTCAGCGCCTGCGAGATCCGTCTCAGCAGGCCGTCCACCTGCTTCTTGTCATAGCCGCGCAAGACCACCGGCAGCCGCGCACCCGTTCGCACCGCGCACCTGCTCCTCAACCGTATCCCGCGCCCGCGCGGCGCCAGGGACACGCCAGCGGAACGCTCAGTCCTTGGTCGACGCGGCCAACTGGCCGCAAGCCCCGTCGATCTCCCTGCCCCGAGTGTCGCGCACCGTGACCGGGATCCCGTGGGCCTCCAGCCGCCGGACGAACTCGCGCTCGTCCTGGGGCCGCGACGCGGTCCACTTGGAACCCGGCGTTGGGTTCAACGGGATCAGATTGACGTGTACGAGATTCCCGCGCAAGAGCCTGCCCAGAAGATCGGCCCGCCAGGCCTGGTCGTTGACGTCCTTGATGAGGGCGTACTCGATCGACACGCGCCGTCCGCTGCGGTCGGCGTAGGCCCAGGCCGCGTCCAGCACCTCGGCGACCTTCCAGCGGTTGTTGACGGGGACGAGCTCGTCGCGGAGCTCGTCATCGGGCGCGTGCAAGGACACTGCGAGCCGCACGGACATGCCCTCGGCGGCAAGCTTTTCTATGGCCGGGACGAGGCCGACAGTCGAAACGGTGACCGCGCGCTGGGAGATGCCCAGGCCAGCGGGTGCCGGGTCCGTGATGCGCCGTACCGCGCCCAGCACCGCCTTGTAGTTGGCCAAAGGCTCGCCCATGCCCATGAAGACGATGTTGGAGACGCGGCCCGGCCCGCCTGGGATGCGCCCGCGAGCCAGTGCGCGCGCGCCAGCGGCGACCTGTTCGACGATCTCGGCGGTGGAAAGGTTGCGTGTGAGCCCTGCCTGGCCCGTCGCACAGAACGGGCAGTTCATGCCGCACCCTGCCTGGGAAGAGACGCACATCGTGGCCCGGTCGGTGTACCGCATCAGCACCGACTCGAACAACACGCCGTCGAACGCCTTCCAGACGGTCTTCAGCGTCGTTCCGTCGTCGCAGTCCATCTCGCGCAGAGGAGTGAGCAGCGTGGGCAGCAGCTCGGCCACAAGCCGCTCTCGGACGGCGGCGGGCAGATCCGTCATCTTCGCCGGGTCGTCCACCAGGCGGGCGAAGTAGTGCCGCGACAGCTGATCTGCCCGGAACGGCTTCTCACCCAGCTCGGCGACCGCCTCGCGGCGTTCCGCAGAGGTGAGGTCGGCGAGATGCCTGGGCGGCTTACCGCGCCTAGGAGCGGCGAAGACGAGCTTCGCCGGGGTCTTCTTGGACGCGGTACCGGCGACGGCGGGCTGGGTAGACATGATGCTTCCAGTGTCGCAAACACCTGCCTGTGCATCGTCCGTCTGAGGACAGCTCCTTACGTGCCTCGCGACATTCCTGCACATGACCTTGTGTGCGACTAAGGTCTCGATCATGTCGGTTTTGCGCAGGGGCACCGCCTCGTCCGGGGGATCCAAGGCCACGGTCGTCCACGCCGCGGTCAGCCCGTACGGCAGCCGGCGGCTCACCATCGAGACCGACGGCGACGTCACCGCGGCGTACCTCAAGGACGCACGGGACTCGGTGGTCGGCGCGGTGTGGGTCGCGAACCATCGCAAGGCCCCCTCTGATCTCGACCGGTCCCGATTGGAGGCCGGTCGCGCGCCCCTCCTGCCCGGATCCCATGTACGGCACCCGGGGGGACGCGCAGCCTTGGACGCCGGGGGCTTGGAGGTGGTGTGGTTCGAGGAGGGCGACGGCGTGGCCGTCCTCGAGGCGGGCGACCCGCTGTTCGTGGTCCCCGGCTGGTCCGACATGGGACGCGGCATCCCCGGATACGCGCGCGACGCCACGCGGCAGAGCCCGTTCGCCTTCCCGCTGGACGACGAGATCGAAGACTTCGGGCCGCGGATCGACCGGGCCCGCGAACACTGGAAGATGTGCCGCGCCGACGGCTCCTGGGCGGAGTTCCAGCAGTCAGTGCTCGGACACCTGCTTCAGCGGCTCGGGCCAGGAGGCCACTACTGGCACGACGTAGGACGCCAGCTTGGAAATGGGCGGACGGGCATGGCCCCTACAGTGGGCGTTTCCGAACGTCCTGCAAGGGGCGATCGCGAGTTCACCGTCCTGAGCACGGTCGGGATGTGCCGCCAACGGATGCCCACGGTCGAACTGTACGAGGACGACGTCGCCCCCTACGGACGGATAGAGCTGGCCGTAGCAAGCACCCTGCCAAGCCAGCGGGCAGGCAGCATCTTCCCCTGGCTGGCGCAATACCCATGGCGGTCGGTGACGTGGTTCGCCCCCGGAGACGTCGTCAAGTGGTACCACGAGGCCCGCACGTTCCCACTGCGCAGTGGCGAGTCGGCCTGGGAGGGCGTGCTTCTCCTGGACGATCCCAGCCGCCTGGCCGGTCCTGAGTCCCCCGACCTGAGCGGACTGACATTGAACGGCGATCCCGTGCGGTGGCTGTGGCTCGTGCCCCTGACCGGCGAGGAACACCGCTACGCCAAGAACGAGGGCTCAGATGCGCTCGTACGGCGCCTCGCCCAACAGAATCGCTCCTGGGTCGTCTCTTAGTCGCTCCTGGGCGACTTCTAGCTCGGGACGAACAGTTCCAGGAGCAGCCAGACGACGGGGGCCGTCACCACCAGGGAGTCCAAGCGGTCCATCACACCGCCGTGCCCGGGCAGGATCGTTCCCAAATCCTTGATACCGAGGTCACGCTTCATCATCGACTCGACGAGATCGCCGGCGGTCGCGGTGACCACGACGGCGAGGCCCACCAGCACGCCATGCCAGATCTGGCCGCCGTCCAGCAGCCACCACACCAGCCAGCCGCCGACGAGCATGCACATCAGGGCGGAGCCGGTGAACCCTTCCCAGGTCTTCTTCGGGCTGATCGTGGGCGCCAGCTTGTGTTTGCCAAGGAACGATCCCGCGAAGAAGCCGCCGGTATCGCTGGCCACGGTTGTGGCGATGAAGATGACGATGCGGTGGTCGCCGTCGTCCGGGCGCATGAGCAGCGCCACGATCCCGCCCACCAGCACCAGGTAACCGGTCACGAGCGCCCCGGCGGAGACATCGCGTACGTAACCGTCCGCGCCCTCGGTCATCCGCGTCATCAGTAGAGCGAGCATTGTGAGGGACACTGCCGCAACCGTGGCGGTGGGTCCCCACACGTAGGCCACGACCGGTGTGCCCACCATGCCCGTCGCGACCGGGATGAACGGGACGCTGATGTCCCGGCTGTTGAATGCCTCGGTCAGCTCCCGCATGCCGACGAACAGGAACACGATCATCACGGCAAGGAAGATCTCCTTGACCGTGTAGAGAGAAAGCAAGACTAGGGAGCCGAGCGCTAGGCCAACACCGATCGCCAGAGGAAGATTGCGACCCGTCCTGGGCTGACGCTTACCCTCGGACGCTCCAGAGACCTCATCGGCCGAAGAACCGTCCGCAGAAGACCCCTCTGCGGAAGAACCCTCTGTGGAAGAGCCGACCTCGGAAGGGCCATTTGCAGAGTTTCCGTCTGCGGAAGACGCGCCTCTGAAGGCCGTGGCCCCAGCAGTGGCCCCGGTAGACGCGTCCTCTGAAGACAATTCGCGGGACGTACCGTCAGACAGGGGCGCATGTGCGCGCGCGCCTGCGGCAGGTGTGGCGCCGGAAGACGGAGTGCCCTCGGTGGAGGTGTCCGGTGTCGGCCCGGCCATGTCGGCCTCCGGCTCGTCCGGGGAGCGCGAGGGCTCCCCGGCGTCGTCGAGTCGCATCAGACTTCGAGCAGTTCGGCCTTCTTGTGCTCGAGCAGCTCGTCGATCTGCGCCACGTAGCGGTGCGTGGTGTCGTCGAGTTCCTTCTCGGCACGCCGGACCTCGTCCTCCCCCGCCTCGCCGTCCTTGGCGAGCTTGTCGAGGGCGTCCTTGGCGCGGCGGCGGACGTTGCGGATGGAGACCCGGCTCTCCTCGGCCTTGTGGCCCGCGACCTTGATGAACTCCCTGCGCCGCTCCTCCGACAGCTCGGGGAAGACGACCCGGATGACGTTGCCGTCGTTGGTGGGGTTCACGCCAAGGTCACTGTCACGGATCGCCCGCTCCACCGCCTGCATGGACGACTTGTCGAAGACCTGGACGATGACCATCCGCGGCTCCGGGAGCGTGAACGACGCGAGCTGGTTGATCGGCGTCGGCGTCCCGTAGTACTCGGCGGTGATCTTGTTGAACATCGCGGGGGTGACCCGGCCGGTGCGGATGGCCTGGAAGTCCTCCTTGGCGACCGCGACCGCCTTTTCCATCTTCTCCTCTGCTTCGAGGAGGGTCTCGTCGATCACTGTGACTCCCATGTCATCTGGTCGGGCCCTGGTAGTACGGTTCCGCGCTACGTTCCGCACCGCGTCCCGCATTCGGGTTCCGGGCTGCGGTCAGCCTTCCGCCGGGCTGACCAGCGTGCCGATCTTCTCACCCCGGACGGCCCGGACGATGTTGCCCTGCCCCATGAGGTCGAAGACCACGATGGGGAGCGCGTTGTCCATGCAGAGGCTGATGGCCGTGGCGTCCATGACCTTCAGACCCCGCTGTAGAACTTCACCGTAATCCAAACGGTCGAACTTGACCGCGTCTGGATTCTTTCGTGGATCGGCATCGTAGACACCGTCCACCTGTGTGGCCTTCAGTACGGCCTCGGCACCGATCTCCAGCGCGCGCTGGGCCGCGGTGGTGTCGGTGGAGAAGAACGGCTGCCCCAGGCCTGCGCCGAAGATGACGACGCGGCCCTTTTCCAGGTGCCGGATGGCGCGGCGCGGGATGTACGGCTCGGCCACCTGGCTCATGGTGATGGCCGTCTGAACGCGGGTGTCCAGGCCGAGTTTCTCCAGGAAGTCCTGCAGGGCCAGGCAGTTGATGACGGTGCCGATCATCCCCATGTAGTCGGCGCGTCCACGGTCCATTCCGCGCTCGGCCATGACCGCGCCGCGGAACATGTTGCCGCCGCCGCAGACGACCGCGACCTGAACGCCGTCCCGCACGGCCTCGGCGATGGCCTCGGCGACATGCTGGACGATCTCAGGGTCGATGCCCAGGGGGTCGCGTCCCGCGAAGGCCTCACCGGACAACTTCAGCAGTACCCGTTTCCACCCGGCGCGTGGCGCGTGCTGGTCAGGCATATGCGGATCCGCCTCGTGCCGGCCCGTCCCACCGTCGCTGGACGAGTTTCCATCGGACGGCTTCCGTCCCGAAGCGTTTCCCCTGGACGAGTTACCACGCGACGAGTGGCCGCTGGACGACGAGCCTCGACCCGACGGATTCCGGCCCGACGAAGCGTTCCGGCTAGACGCGCCTCGGCCGGCACCGCCCCGATCGGTGACGTCCCCATCTGCGACGTCCTGATCGGACGACGAGGCCGCCGTCGCGCTAGTGGTCGTCTTGTCCGGCACGTCGGCGGCCTCCTCGTAGCTACGTGTTCTCTCGGGTGTCTCTCTCCAGAGTGCCCCTAAGCCTGCCCGACCTTGAACCGGGCGAAGCGGACGACCTTCACGCCGGCCTCGTCGAGGACCTTCGCGATCGTCTTCTTGCCGTCCTTCACGAAGGCCTGCTCGACCAGCACGAAGTCGCGGAAGTAGGCGTTCACCCGGCCCTCGACGATCTTCGGGATGGCCTGCTCGGGCTTGCCCTCGTCGCGGGTGAGCTGCTCGGCGAGCGCCCGCTCCTTCTCGACCGCCTCGGCGGGGATCTCCTCACGGGTGAGGTACTTGGGGGCCATCGCCGCGATCTGCTGGGCGATGTCCTTGGCGACCTCGGGGTTCTCCGCGTCCAGCTCGACCAGCACGCCGTTGGTCGGCGGCAGGGACGGGTCGGACTTGTGCAGGTAGCTGGCCACATAGGCGCCCTGGAAGTGGGCGAAGCGGCGCAGCTCAAGCTTCTCGCCGATCTTGGCGCTGTTCTCCTCGATCAGGGCCTGGACGGTCTTGCCCGGCTCGATCTCGGCGGTCAGCAGGGCCGGCGCGTCGGCGACGCCGCTGCCCGCGGCGAACTCGACCAGGCGGTTCGCCAGCTGGATGAACTGCTCGTTCTTGGCGACGAAGTCGGTCTCGCAGTTGAGCTCCAGGAGCGCCCCGTCGCCGGAGTTCGCAAAGTACTCCGCGACCAGGCCGTTGGCGGCGGTGCGCTCGGCGCGCTTGCCGACGTCCTTGGCGCCCTTGAGACGCAGCAGTTCCGTGGCCTTCTCGAAGTCGCCGTCCGCCTCGGTGAGGGCGTTCTTCACGGCCATCATGCCGGAGCCGGTCAGGTCGCGCAGCCGCTTGACGTCAGCGGCGGTGAAGTTAGCCATCGCTCTCTTCGCTTCTCTCGTCGTTGGTCGTAGGACCCGCGACGGTCCCGGCGGCACCCGTGCGGGGCCGCCGGGACCGCGGGATCAAGCCTGCTCGGCCTCGGCGGGCTTCGGGGCGTCCTCGGCCTCGGCCTCGGCGCTCGCGGCGGGCTCCGCAGGTGCCTCGGCCTCTGCAGGAGCCTCTTCCGACGCCTCAGCGGTGGCCGGGGCCTCTGCCGGGGTTGCGGCCTCCGCGGGCGCCTCGGTCTCGGCAGGCGCCTCAGCCTCGGCCGGGGCAGCGGCGGACGCCTCCGCGGCGCCCTCGTCCGGCTTGAGCAGGTCGCGTTCCCACTCGGCCAGCGGCTCGTCCGCCGCGGCCGCACCCTCGGCGGGCTTCTCGTCCCCGCCGGTGGCGGCGCCCGCGCGCGCGATGAGGCCGTCGGCCACGGAGTCGGCGACGACGCGGGTCAGCAGGCTGACGCTGCGGATGGCGTCGTCATTCCCTGGGACGGGGTAGTCGACCTCGTCGGGGTCGCAGTTCGTGTCCAGGATCGCCACGACCGGGATACCGAGCTTCTTGGCCTCGTTGACCGCGATGTGCTCCTTCTTGGTGTCCACGATCCAGATGGCGCTCGGGACCTTCGCCATGTCGCGGATACCGCCGAGGGTGCGCTCCAGCTTGTCCTTCTCACGGCGCAGACCGAGAAGCTCCTTCTTGGTCATGCCGGAGCCGGCCACGTCGTCGTAGTTGATCTCCTCCAGCTCCTTGAGCCGGGTGAGGCGCTTGTGGACGGTGGAGAAGTTGGTGAGCATGCCGCCAAGCCAGCGCTGGTTGACGTAGGGCATGCCGACCCTGGTGGCCTGTTCTGCGATGGACTCCTGGGCCTGCTTCTTGGTGCCGACGAACAGGATCGTCCCGCCGTGGGCGACCGTGGCCTTGACGAACTCGAAGGCCCGGTCGATGTAGGACAGGGACTGCTGCAGGTCGATGATGTAGATGCCGTTGCGCTCGGTGAGGATGAAGCGCTTCATCTTCGGGTTCCACCGGCGGGTCTGGTGGCCGAAGTGGACGCCGCTCTCGAGGAGCTGCCGCATGGTGACGACGGGTGCCATTGCCCGTGCTCTCCTTCTCTGGCCCTGGCGGGCCGCATTTGGTTGTACGCCTGCGCCCGGGTGCCGCCCCACCGTCGCCGTGGCGACGGACCGAGGGACGGCGCCCCACCATGTCTGCGGTGGCATGCGGACGCGTGAAATCAGCCGCCGGGATACCCCAGGCGGCTGTGACCCGTTTCCGGGTCTGTGACCTCTCCGCTCAAGGCGGCTTCTCGCCGTCCCGCCCTGGGGCGGATCGACGACGGCCTGGCCCTGGCCTGTGTCCCCTCGGACACGACTACAGATTATCAGGGCCCGGACGCGTCCGGGAATCAATGGCCCGCCGGTTATCCACAGTTCGCCGACTCCCTCGAACCTGGTGCGCGGGGGCGGCAGGCTTCGGTGCATGACCTTGCTGACGGTGCTCCTCACCTGCATGATCACCGCCGGGACGCCTGTCCTGGACGCCTGGAAGCCGGGCCCGGACGCCTGGCGGTGGCCCTTAGGGCCGCCGGCTCCGAAGGTCGTCCGGAGCTTCAGCCCGCCCACCTCCCCGTGGGGTCCCGGCCACCGCGGCGTCGATCTCGCGGGACGGCCGGGGCAGCCCGTCTACGCCGCCGGTCCGGGACGCATCGCCTACGCCGACCGTCTGGCCGGACGTGGGGTGGTCGCCATCGATCACGGCGTCCTGCGGACCACATACCTGCCCGTCCGTCCCAGCATCAGCGTCGGACGCCGAGTCACGTCGGGCACCCGGATCGGCACCCTGGAGGACGGCCGCCACTGCCCGGCACCGTGCCTGCACTGGGGTTTACTGCGCGGCCCCCTGTACCTGGACCCGGTCAGCCTGATCCAGCGCCAGATACGGCTGCTCCCCCACTGGGAACGTCCCTCACCAAGCCAGACCCAACACGTCCCTGTGCCAGCACCCGAGCCAAGGACCGTCCTACGTGACGCCACCACGGCGACTGGTGGGGCGCTTACCGGCATGGTGCTGGCCTTCACACTCGCCTTCGCCTGGCGCCGCACCCGCGTCCGCTTCCGCCTACACCGCCGCCGCCGTCCACCGCCGGGCGTAATCAACCTCTCCCAAGAACGCCGCCTACGCCGCACCCCCTAACCCACAGGCCTGCCGCCCGCCCGCAGAGGCGGGCGGCAGCCCACCTGACCAACCCACGCACGCCCACCAGCCCCCGCTACAACACCAC
>NZ_SMKT01000208.1 GCF_004348735.1 Actinomadura sp. KC06 | reverse complement strand
CCGCCCACCTGCCGTCCAGCCACCCCATCACGACTCGCCCGCCACAGACCGTTCTCCTCCGCCCGGCCCGGCCCGTCCACCCGGACCGCCCAGCACGGCCCGCTCCGCCACGACCAGGCCCGTCGCGGCCTGGCCTGCTTCGCCCGACCGCCGTCCAGCCCGCTTCTCCAGCCCGGCCTTCTAGCACGCCGCCATAACCGCCCGCCCTTCACGGCGCGGACGCTCCCTGCCTGCACGTCGTCCGGCCCGCCCGGCAGAGCTCACCCATCAGGGCTCGCCTGTCACAGGGCGGTCTGCTCCGCCCGACCCGGTTCCAGCCAACCCGTCCAGCGCGGCATGTTCCGCTCCTGGCTTCCCGCTGCCGCCCGCTCGTTCTGTTCGGGACAGCCGTCTAGTCCGTCCTGACCAGGTACCGGACGTCGTGGGGTGTCGGGCGGCAGGGCAGGGGAGAGCCATTCCGTATGCGTGTGGGTGTTGTGAAGGTCGGTTGTTCAGGCTGGGCGGGCGGCCTCTTGGGCGATCGCGGCGATGAGACCCTGCGGGTCTTCGAGGATTTCGATCGTGGCCTGGTCGACGAGGAAGTACTGGCCGCCGTCCTCGCGAGGGTTGGTGTAGGCGGCGGTCGCGACCAGCCGGTGGAAGTCCGCCATGACCGCGATCGGGTAGCCCTGGTCGAAGACCTCGCCGTGCGCGGCCGTGGCGACCGTCCCGGCCTCGTACCAGGTGATGAAGTACTGCGCAGGCGCGGTCTTGAAGACGCGCAGCGTCGGCTCCGTCTGCTGCACGCCGGTGAAGTCGCCGGACATACCGGTCCACACCATGGTCGACTCGTCCGCGTAGTGCTGTTGCAGCACGTTGCCGGACCCGTAGTGGAAGTTGGCGCGCACCCCGACGAGATCGGTGCTGACGGGGTGGGTGCCGGGCACGGGGAAGAAGCGCATGTCGAGCGTCATGCGGGTGACCTCCTTGAGGCGGATCGGGATAGAGGTCACGGGACGTGGCTCACGCCCAGGACCTTGTCCTCCGGTGCGATGACGACCATATCGTTTGCAGCCAAACAATATGCTCGCCCAGCGCATCGACACCAGGCCCGTCGGCGACGATCACCCGGCCGGCCGCATGGCGCAGGGGCGATGGAGCGCCATGCGGCCGTCCAGCACAACCTCCGGCCGGTACACCCGTTCGAGCCCTGTCATCGAGAGAACCAAGCCGCGACAGAGACCCTCCGACGACCATCGGAGATTGGCCGGTCGGGGTGGTCAGCGGACCTCGACGAAGGTATTGGTGACCCTGTCCTGGGGACAGTAGGTGCCGGACGTTTCGCCGACCGGCTTCCATGGCCCGTAGCCGATGATGGTCCCGACGCCCGGGATGTGATGGGTGTAGAAGCAGACGATCCGGTGCTCTCCAGTGCCGCCGAGGCAGGAGCTGAACGCGGTGCTGAAGTCACGGCCGACGCTGCACTGCGACGGGATGGCCGCGGCGGGCCCCGCCATCGCAGGGACAGCCGTCAACGCGCCAAGGGCGACAACCGAGGCCGCGGTGGCTTTGCGCGAGAAGAACTTCACAGGTCCTCCTTGAAGTGCATGAACGGTTGCTCGCTCACCATTCGCCCCAGGCGGCTCTTCGGATGTCGACTCACCCAATCGGTTCGGCGTCGTCTCGTCGGTGCCCGGGCTTATCGTGTGTCCAGGAGTTCCAGAATCTAAGGAGCGGTTATGACGGAGTCGGATCCGGAGCCGGTCGCCGAGCAATTGTCCAGTCCCAGCGGCAGTCCGCTGACGTCCCTCACCTGGGCCGATGCGCGGGCGCGTATAGCGGGGGCCGATGACTTTCTGGTGGCGACGTCCGGTCCGAACGGGCGCGTGCACGTAGTGCCGGTGCTGGCGGTCTGGCTGGACGGCGCCCTTTGCTTCAACACCCACCGGGAGGCCCGCAAGGCCCGCTACCTCGCGCACAACGACAGTTGCGCCGTCACCGTGCCGGCTCAGGACATCGACCTGGTAATCGAGGGGACCGCGCACGTCATGCGAGACCCCGACCGGCTACAGCAGGTCGCGGACCTATTCCCCACCAAATACCCGTGGTGGCACCCATTCGTCCAGGACGGAGAGTTCTATGACCCCGACGACACCGCCCTGACCGAACCCCGGCACGTTTTCGCCGTCGAACCAACCGTGATCTTCGCCTTCGGCAAGGAAAAAGGCTTCACCGCAACCCGCTGGCGCTTCTAGACACTCATCCCCCGGGGCTGCAGCCGTTGACCTTGACGGTTACGGCGATGACCAATATTGGTCACCGAATGATTACCAGTAGTAATTGATGATCATGATGTGGGATGCGTACGCTCGCGGCATGGCGATTCCGACCGAACCGATCGGTAGCATTCCCCGGCCGTCCCAACTGCTGACCATGATGAACGCGTACGCGGCCGGGGAGGTGAGCGATGCCGAGCTGGCCGACGCGCATGACGTGGCGGTGGCCGATACCATCCGGCGGCTTGAGGCGGTGGGTTCGCCGGTCGTGACGGACGGCGAGCAATCCAAGCCCAGCTTCGCCACCTATCCGATCGCCGGGCTCGCCGGTCTGGCGCCCGATGGCGTGGTCATTCCGTTCGAGGATGGGCACCAGCGGCAATTGCCCGTCCTGACCAAGGGTCCGTTCCGGTACCAGGCACGTGCCGCGCAGTACTTCACGGCCGCGGCGCACCATGCGACGGTGCCCGTCAAGCAGGCCGTGATCGCGCCGTCCGCCCTCAGCCTGCTCTACCCGCAGGCGGGCATCGCCGGGTACCCGCGCGAGCAGTTCCTGGCGGATCTGGCGGACGAGGCCGAGGCCGACATCCGGGGGCCGCTGGAGGCCGGGGCACATGTGGTCCAGCTCGACTTCACCGAGGGACGGCTGTCGCTGAAGCTCGATCCGAGCGGCGGCGTGTTGGACGACTTTATCGCGCTCAACAACCGCGTCCTGGAACGCTTCACCGACGACGAACGCGCCCGGATCGGCGTCCACACCTGTCCGGGCGGCGACCAGGACTCCACCCACAGCCTTGACGTCGACTACGCCGGCCTGCTGCCCAAGCTCTTCCAGCTCAAGGCCGGCAACTTCTACGTCCAGCTGGCGAGCGAGGCCGACCCGGAGACGGTCCTGAGCGTCATCGCGGAGCATCTGCCCACCGACGCCCGTGTCTTCGTCGGGGTCACCGACCCGATCGACCCGCGCGTGGAGACGGCGGAGGAGGTCCGCGACCGGGTCCTGACCGCGGCCCGCCACCTGCCGGCCGACCGCCTGGGAACCTGCGACGACTGCGGTTTCGCCCCCTTCGCCGACGACACGTCCACGTCCCGCGAGATCGCCTTCGCCAAGATCGCCGCCCGAGTCGAGGGCACCACCCTCGCCGCCGCCCAACTCGGACTCGCACACTAGGCGCCGATGCGCCAAGCGCGGCGCGCCGAGGCGTGCTGCCCCAGGCGCGCTACACCAGGCCCGGTACGCCAGGCCCGGCGCGACAGACCCGATGCGCCAGCGTGCTGCGCCAGGCGTGCTGCGCCAGGCGTGGTGTGCTAGGCGGCTGAGCGGGTGGCGAGTCGTAGTAGTTCGGCGGTGCACATCATGAGCCTGCGTGCTGGAAGGTGTCGCACGTAATGGTCCAGGTCGGCGCCCAAGGCGAACACGTGTACCGGAACCCCGGCGTCTCGGCCGGACTCGACGGCCTCGCGCAGGGCCGCCAGGACGGCCGGATGCCGGGTCTGGTACGTGGAGGAGACCAGGTGGTTGCCCCGGTCGGCGGCCAGGTAGAACTGGATCAGGTCCTTGGTGCCGACGAACAATTCACTGGCGCCGGCGGCGCAGAATGCGGCCGCTGAATGGACGGCCGCCGGCGTCTCGACGAAAACTCCCAGCGGTGTTTCGTCGGTCAAGCCGAGGTGCCGTCGCAGCCGCAGGAACTCGTCCAGGTCATTGATGAACGGGACGGCGAAACTCAGTATTCGGTTCATGTCCGGGCCGAGGCGCTCGCGTACGTGGGCGCGAAGAGCTCGGAAGGCATGCGGGTAATGGCGTTCGTACAGCAGCCATCTGGCACCGTGTAGTCCGAGTTCGGGATTCGGCTCGTCTTCCACGTGGGCGCCGGTCGTGATCTGCGCGGCGTCGTCAGAGCGGAGGTCGAGCAATCGCATGATCAGGCGCTGGCCAGGGAGGAGTTCGTCCGCCATCGAGCACAGTTCCGCGGCCACCGCGGCGCCGTAGCGTTCGGCTTCGGCGGGTCCCGCCCGAAGTGAGTCGATGGGGCTCAGACCGGCAGCGAAGCAGACGAACTCCTCGCGGATGAAATACGAGTTCGCATGCTTGACGCGCGGTGCGAGGGCGTTCGCGGATCGGATGTCCGTGGCGTCGGCGATGACCACGCAGATCGACTCGACTTCGCCGAATGCGGCGGCCCGGAGTTCCGCCGGCCGCGTCGCGGGGGCGGCTTCGCCGAGCACGACCGACTCGCGGTCAAGCAGGACGGTGACCTCACCGGCGAGCGCGTCCAGATCGGACGGGTCGACCCGGAGGACGGGGATTCCGCGCGACCGGCAAAGGGACTGCATATGGCCCGTCCGGCCGCCTCGCGCGCAGATCACCGCGGAACACGTGACGATCGTCTCGTAAAGTTCAGGGCTGAGCCGGTCGACCACCAGAATGGTGCCGTCTATCGGTTTGCCGGTGCGATTGCACGACCCGCGAATGCGTCGTTTGTCTGAATCGACGAGCAAGACCGCTGGTATTTCCCGAGGGCTCACGGACGTCCTTCCTCACCAGTTCCCGGTCGGTCTCAGAGGGAGCGACCGCGCCTCGACCTGGTCAGCGGGCCATCCCGTCCGGGCAGGGCACATGATCAGAGGCTGCCAGCCGTCGAAACGTCCCGCACCTTCTCAAGTGCCAAGGTGGATCCGACTAGCCCAACCCCGGCGGGCCGGGCGGCTCCGGCAGGTCTTGCCGTTCAGGCGACTCCAGCGGCCTCCGCGGCGTCGGCGGCGTCGGCTCCGGTTCATCGAGCCCGAGCCGGTTTCGGAGATCGCGGGGCGTCACGGACAGGTCGTTGAGCTTCGTCATGGCGGCCCTGTTCACGGCGAACCGCAGCGCACGCTCCGAGGCAGGGGCCTCGCCACTGCCGGACATGGCGCCGCGGACGGCTTCAAGGCTCTTCTCAAGCCGGGCCGTCATGGCCTCGCGGTCGTCACGACGCCGGGCGGCCATCCGGTGCACGTCGAGCATGACCGATCGGTCGAACGCCTCCCGCCCCTCCGCGCCCGCCATGGACACGGTCGCGTCGCCGGCCCGCTCGTCATAGCAGGATTCGAGCCGGTGCAGCACGGTCGCGGCGACGCCGACCGAATGGTTCTTGATCGCGGCGAGATTGAACGCGAACGCGCCCATCCGGCCGTACCGGACGATCTCATCGCCCTCCCGGGGACCGCCGACCACGGAGATCGGAGCCGAGCGGGCCCCGGACGGCCCGAGGAGGCGGCCGTGAACGTCCACCTCGACGCCGCGTCCGGTGCGCCGGTGCCGCGCGGCGATCTTCTTCCGGAGCAGGTTCGTCCAGAGCGCCGAGCCGGCTCGCTCGTAGTTCGGCTCCCGTCCGAAGTTCGAGATCACGAGGTCCGCTTCGATCGTCCGCGTCGGCTCCGAACCGGACACCGACAGCTCCAGGGTGCCGGACGCGGTGCCGACGATCTTGTCGATCCGCCCGGTGATGAGGCTGAGCTGCCCGCCGTCCGCCATCGCGGCGTCGACGAACTCGGTGATGTGGCCGACGGCGCCCACTCGCAGCGTGGCCAGCAGGCTCCCGTAGCCGTCGAGGAGCGCACAGAGGTCGGACGTCGGGACACGCGCCAGGACATCGGGGAGATGTGGTTCCCAGGACTTGGCGACCCGTTCCGTAACAACCGCAAGCGGCATGCCGGGGTGCTCTCGGGCGAGAGTGACGCATGCCCGTTCCCATTCGTCCTTGAAACGCCGGACGAATTCGTCGCGGCCTTCATAGCCGTCCGGGAGCAGCCGTGGGGGCGGGAGGTTGATGACGCGATGCCGGTGGTCCGGAGGGTAGGTGCGGAGCGTGAGGCCGGAACGGGAGATCATGTGGATCGTCCCGGTGTGTCCGCGACGCAGGAGGAGCGAGGCCGAATCGTACGCGCTCAGCAACGTCCCGATGATGGCGACCACGGCGTCCTGCCGAAGGCCGAGGATCCGCTCGATCCCCTCCTCGGAATAGGGATGCCGGACGAACGCGGGGTGATCTGCCACATCAGCCGCGAACGGTAGGTTCCGTTCTTCGAGACCCGTGGCGAGAACGACATGGTCGGCTTGAAGCACCACCCGCTCCGACCCGTCAGCGCAGGTAATTTGCGGCGGGGAGCAGTTTTCGATGGTGATGCGGGCGCGGGGGCCGGTGTCGAGTGCGATGTCGACAACCTCGCCGTCGGCTTCTAGCAGCGTCACGCCGTCCGAAGCTTCGCGGGCGGCGTCGGCGAGGCGGGTGGCGAGGTAGTCGGCGTAGATCCGGCGGGGCGCGGGCCCCGACTCGGTGAAGGTGAAATCGCTCCACTCCGCGGGCCAGCCGGTCCGGTCGGCCTCATTGTTGGCCCAGGACACGAAATCGTCGACGTCCTCTCGGAACATCGACATGCGACCGGCTTGGATGTTGAAGACGTGGTTCCAGTGATTGCCCGTCCGGTGATAGGCCACGCCCGCGCTCCGATATTCGGGACGCCGCTCGATCACCACCACCTGTAAAGGCTCTCGGGCGAACTGTAAGAGGCGGATGGCGGTGGCCGTGCCGCCCAAGCCGGCTCCGACAATGACTACCCTTCGGGGCCCTGAAAAGCCCACCGTGGCTACTCCCCCACGCGCCGGACGGTCCACGACAAGGTCTACCGCCGCCCGAGCGTATCCGTGAACACCGTCCGGCTCAACGGCACAACGGCTCTACGAACAGGCGGCGCGGGATCCGGTTCGGGAATGTAACGAATCGTTCCGCGGACGTTAGTCAAGGGGATTCCCGCGCGGGCCATTTCGTCTACCACGGCGCCTGTTCACGTCCGGGAAAGCGGTCTGGTGGCGGGAAAGTGTCGTCTTGCGGACGTGGCGTGCCGGGGTGGCTGCTGACACCGTGGTTGGCCTGGTCGGACGGAGTCGAACGGACACAGGAGGTCGCGGTGCAGCAGAGGTCGGCAGGGGCGCGGGTTCGCCGGTTGCGGACGCGGCGCGCGCTCACCCAGGAGCAACTGGCCGAGGCGGCCGGTGTGGCGATCCGCACCGTGCAGCGCGCGGAGGACGGATCGATGTCGGCCGAGACGGTGGCGGCCTTGGCCGCCGCCCTGGAAGTGCCGGTCGAGACGCTCACCGCCGCTTCGGAGAGCGGCGACTACCCGCAGATCACACCGATGGTGTATTACGCGGACGTCCGCAGCCTGGATTGGCTGGTAAAGGTGTTCGGCCTGACCGAGCGGACCCGGTACGTCGGACCGGACGGGCGGATCCAGCACGCCGAGCTGTGCCTGGGCGAGGGGGTCATCATGGCGATCGGCCCGTCCGAGGCGGGCGGCTCGACGACGCCCGCCGCGCTGGGCGGTGCGTCCACGCAAAGCCTGTACGTGATGGTCGACGACGTCGACGAGCATTGCGAACACGCCCGCGAGCACGGTGCCGAGATCATCACCGGGCCGGAGAACGCGCACGGACACCGCCGTTACCTGACCGTCGACCCGGAGGGCCACCACTGGCAGTTCTGGACCGTCCTGCCATGACACGCGCGGGTATGGGCCTCGGGCAGCGAAAGATCCTGGACATGTCGTACGCCGCCGCCAAAGGGGATCCCGGACGGCTGCCGTGGAACCGGGACGAACCAGACAGGCTGCTCACCGCGCTGGCCGAGACGACGCCGGAACCCGGCCGGCTCCTGGACGTCGGGTGCGGCTCCGGCAACTTCGCCGAATACCTGGCGGGGCTGGGTTTCCAGGTCACCGCGATCGATCTGCATCCTGATGCGGTCAGCATGGCGCAGGCCAGATCGGCCGCGTCGCGGACGCCTTTCACCGTCGTGCGGGGCGATGTGCTGGCCCTGCGCCCCGACGAGCCGTTCGACGTGGTGTTCGACTCCGGCTGCTTGCACAACATGAATCGTTCCGGGCTGCGGACGTACCGGGACCGGCTGATCGAGTCGTGGCTGCGTCCCGGCGGCGAATTCCTGCTGGAGCACTGGACCAAACGGCATCCGCTGGACTGGCGACCAATCGGTCCGCGCCGCCGGTCCGGATTGGTCGAGTTCTTCTCCCCCGAGTTGACGTTGGTGGACGCCTATCCCAACGACCTGGCCGTCCCGCTACCACTAGGCCCCCGGGTAGCCGCAACGCTCTATCGCTTCCGCCACATCCCCGCGTGAGGGCACGTCGGCGGACGCGGCTGTCCGGGCTTCCCGGCGGCTTGAACTGTCGGACGCCGCTGGTAGACCTGGTGGGGTGACTGTCGAGGAGTTCTTGGACGTCGTCCTCGCGCTGCCGGAGGTGACCCAGAACGACGGACATCCGGAGCTGACCGGGTTTCGCGTGCGCGGGAAGGGCTTCTGCTACCTGCATGAGGGCGACGAGACCATCATGCTCAAGGCCACACGCGAAGAGCAGCAGGCCCTCGTCGCCGAGGCCCCGGAGGTCTATTCGCCGTCCTGGGCAGGTGGACGTTTCGCCTGGGTCGAGATCAAGCTCGCGATGGCCGATCCCGTCGAGCTGGCCGAACTCGTCACCGAGGGTTGGCGGCTGTCGGCACCGAAACGCCTCGCCAGTACCCTCCAGCCCCAGCGGCCGTCTGCGCCTGATCAGCCGTAGACAGTCCGACGACGTCCCTCTAGGTGTCGTCGTGAGCCGGTTATTCGGGGTGGGTTACGCGGATTTTGGATTGACCGTGCGGGAGTTCTTCCCAGTCGTCCATGAAGCGGGCAGCGAAACCGTGCCTCTCGGCGAGGGAGATCAGCGTTTCGGTGCGGTAGTAGAAATCCTCCCGGAGGACGTGATGCTCGGGTCCCTCGGTTCGATCGAAGGTGAAATCAAAGAAGCCATCGGATGTGAGGACGCGGCCGACGTTGGCGAGGCATTCGTCGATCACCTCGATGGGCGAATGGCTGAAGACGCTGTGCGCGTGCACGACGGAGAAGTGCCTGGACGGGAGGAACTGCAATTTCAGGTCGTTGACCAGCGTCAGGTGCGGCAGCTTCTCACGCAGATCCTGACGGACGAGCGTGTTCTGCGCGGCGAGCAGAATGTCCGGCGAGATGTCGATGCCGTAGTAGTTCCCGGCGTCGAGATAGTCGATGAACCGCCATCCGGCCCGCAGATTGCCGCAGCCGATCTCCAGGATCCGGTCGTCCGGCTTGAGCCCGTGTTTGCGCAGGTAGTCGAACTGCATCTGGCCGAGCGCCAGCCAGCGTTCGTGACTGCGGCTCCCGACGGCGGCCTCCGGGTTCTTGGCCGTGTCGGATTTCATCACGGCCCGGTAGTAGGCGACGTGGTCGCGGCTGGAGAACCGGAATTTGAGGTCCCTGGCCACCCTCGCCAGGTATGACTTGATCCGATCCGGGTTCTGTGCCGCATAACGCACTTTGTACGTCAGGCTCGCGCGATTTCTGCGTGTCGGTGGGAGCGGTTCGGTCATCGGCGTCGTCCCCTGTTGCGCACTCAGCGGGCCGGTTCGCCGCCCGCTCCACGTCCGGCACCTCGGGAGGGAACCGGCTGGTGAAGGGCCCCTACCCTGCTCACCGGCCGATAAGCCGGCGTCCAAGACGCGGCTCCCGCCCACCCCGCGGACGCCCGATGAGTTTCGCGTGACCAGATCGTCTGCATAGTGACAGCGTCCCCTTCCGCGACTGCGGGAAGCCCGAGACGAGATGGCAAGGAGCGTGCGCACCATGGTCGAGGAGAACATGAGCGCCACCCTGGTTTTCGCCGTGCCCACCGCGAGGGTGTTCGCCGTTCTGGCGGACCCGACGACCCATGCCGCGATCGACGGCACCGGCTGGGTCCAGGAATCCGCCGACCAGTCGCCGCTGACCGAGGTGGGGCAGATATTCCGGATGGACATGTATCACCCGAACCATCCCGACGGCGGCTACCGGACGGCCAACAAGGTTCACATACTCGACCCGCCCCACGCCATCGGCTGGATGACGGGGACCGAGAGCGACGACGGCCGCCTGGAGTTCGGCGGCTGGTTCTGGCGTTACGACCTTGCGCCGCTCGGCCCGTCCGAAACCGAGGTCACGCTCACTTACGACTGGTCTGCGGTGCCGCAGTCGATCCGGGAGTACCTCAAGTTCCCGCCGTTCGGCCCGGAGCATCTCGTCAACTCGCTGCACCACCTGGCCGACCTAGCCGCACCGACGTCCAAGGACTGACCACCACGTCCAGCCACCAGACGCCAGACGGTCACCCGTGACATC
The DNA here is from genome assembly GCF_004348735.1 of Actinomadura sp. KC06. Lineage (GTDB taxonomy): Bacteria > Actinomycetota > Actinomycetes > Streptosporangiales > Streptosporangiaceae > Spirillospora. The sequence continues at coordinate 1,975 of NZ_SMKT01000208.1, read as the reverse complement.
GCGGACGTGGACTGAGCCTCGGCTAGAGGCGCAGATCGGCGGCGTAGTCGGCGAAGCGGGAGTCGACCTGTTCCGAGGTCAGACCGAAATCCTCCAGCGCGTACCGGTGCGCCGGCTTGGCGGCTCCGGTGGCGCTCTCGCGGTGCAGATCCGTCATCGCCGTCCGGGCGGCATCGGTGAACGGCAGCCCGAAATGGCGGTAGACGCCCTCCACCGTCCCGATCGGGTCACGGACGAAGTCGTCATAGTGGACGTCCACGAACTGCGCCGGATCATGCCGCGCCCGCTCGCGCCGGAATCGGTCGAGGCCGCGGCTCCACAGTTCGAGCTGGTCGCGGCCGATCGTCGCGCCGGTGAACACGTCCGACCAGCCCGCGGTGGCGTGCGCGGCGAGGCTGCACATGGACGCCATCGCGGTGCGCGGCGCCCGGTGCGTCTGGACGATCAGCGCGTCCGGATAGACCTCCAACAGGGCGTCCAGCGCGAACAGATGGCTGGGGTTCTTCAGCACCCAGCGCCGTCCCACATCGTTCATGCCGATGAGCTGCAGGTTGCGGCGATGCCTGCGGTACGCGGGTGTCCAGTCCTGTTCGGCGAGCCAGGACGAGTACGCCGGCACGTGCGCCAGGCACTCGAAGGAGATCGACTGCATGCTCTGCCGCAGCAGTTGCCAGCACTCCTCGACTGTGTCCGCCGAGATGTAGTGGACGCCCATGAACTCGGGGTTCTCGACGTGGTGCCTGCGATATCCGGCGTCGATCGCCTGGAAGACGGGGTCGTCCGCCCAAGTCTCGCGCGGTGGGCGCGGCTGCGGCACCTCGGCCAGCCAGAGGTCGAGGCCCTGGTGGGCGGGATCGGCCGTGAGCAGCCGGTGCAGCGCGGTCGTGCCGGTGCGCGGCAGTCCGGTGACGAAGATCGGACGTTCGACCGGGACGTCCGCGTGCCCGGGATGCCGCCGCCACGCCGTCTCGGAGAACTGCCGGGCGACCAGGGCGCCGCGCAGCATCGCGCGCTGCGCCTTGTTTCCGAGCGGAGTCAGACCGGCGTCCTCGGCGTAGGACTCCAGCAACACCCTCAAGCCGGGCAGGTACGCGTCGTCGCCGAAGTCGTCCAGGCCGGTGATCTTGGCGGCCGAGGCGTGGAGGTCTTCGACCGTGCCTACGCTGTCGCGTCCTGGGGTCATCGGCGCCTTCCTGGGGTACTCGGAACTGCTGCTCAGTGGTGCCATTCGCCGGAGTTGACGTCCAGGCACTGGCCGGTGACCGCCCGGGCCAGCGGCGACAGCATGAACACGACGGCGTCGGCGACCTCGTCCGGCTCGGGCAGTTTGCGCAGATCGGTCGTCGCGGCGTTCTCGTCGTACACCTGCTGCGCCGGGACGCCCCGCTTCTTGGCAAGGTGGTCGAAATACCACTTCAGGTTGTCGGCCCAGATGTAGCCAGGCGCGACGGTGTTGACCCGTACACCGCGCGGCCCCAGCTCCGTGGACAAGTTCTGCGTCATCGCGAGCAACGCCGCCTTGGCCATCTTGTACGCACCGAACGTCCGCCGCGAGTGCCGCAGCACCGCCGAGTTGATCATGACGACGGAGCTGCGGCCTTCTTCGAGCGCGGGGACGAACAGGCGAGTCAGACGCAACGCTGCCAGCACGTTCGTCTCGAAGCCGGCTCGCACTGCGTCGAGGTCGACCTTCGTGAGATCGGTCAACGGCGGTGTCGCGAACGCGTTGTTGACCAGCCCGTCCACGCGCCCGAACGCGGTGCGGGTCGTATCCACCAGGCGCTCGCAGTCCGCCGGGTCGGTGATGTCAGTGGGGACGATGACGGCCCGACGACCAAGGTCTTCAACCTCTTCGGCAACCTCGGCGAGCCGCGCTTCATTGCGCGCGGCAAGAACAACGTCCGCCCCGGCCTTGGCGCACTGAACCGCCAGCCCACGCCCCAAACCGGGCCCAACCCCGGAGATGACAACAACC
>NZ_SMKT01000207.1 GCF_004348735.1 Actinomadura sp. KC06 | reverse complement strand
CCCCTGAGGCCGACACCCTCACCCCCGGCCCCGACGACGTCGCCATCGCCGAGGACAGCCTCGAAGCCCTCCTCCGCCTCCGCTACCGCGCCCGCATAGACCTGGGCCGCAGCGAAGACGACTACGACGCCCTCCTGGACGACCTCCTCAAGAACGCGTAGGCGCCCTGGCTAGAGCTCCATGAGGAGTTCGCTTAGGGATTGGGCCACTGCGGTCGGGGGTTCGTGTTCGGTGACGGGCCAGCCGCGGAGGCGGGCCTCCCTGATGGCCTGGTCGTGGCCGGACGAGGCGGAGCGGTCCGAATGCGTGCGGAGGTACCCGCAGGGCGCCTCCGGCCAATCTGGGGGCATGGGGACGTCGTTCTGGGGCGACTCGTGGTCGTGCCGCATGGGGCGGGGCAGATCGGCGTCGATGAACACGTAGCCGGCGATCGGGCGGTGCGCGGCGCGTTGCGCGAGGGCGATGCCCGGGAGCAGCGGTCCGGCGGCGCCGTGCGCGGCGAGGGCGAGCGGGGGCACGGGGTCGGTCGCGGTGATGGTGAGGGAGACGCGGGCGATGTAGCGGGGGCCGGTGTCGTCCGGGACGTCCGGGGCGATCACGTCCAGGCCGTACGAGCGGAGCATCTCGGGCAGGTCGCCCCAGGCGGCGGCGGTGGCGTTCGGCTCGTGCAGCAGGACGAGTGTTCCCGGCGTCATGCCGGGCACCGTACACGGCGGCAATAGGGTTCTTCACGTGAGCGATCGTGATGAGCTGCTGCGGAAGATCAAGGACAAGGCCGTGGTGCACGGCGACTTCGTGCTGTCCTCGGGGAAGCGGGCGTCCTGGTACGTCGACCTGCGGCGGGTGACGCTGGACGGGTCGTCGGCCCCGCTGGTCGGACGGGTCATGCTGGACGAGACCGCCGACCTGGACTACGACGCCGTCGGCGGCCTCACGCTCGGCGCCGACCCGGTGGCGACCGCGATGCTGCACGCGGCGGCGGCGCGCGGCCGGTCGCTGGACGCGTTCGTCGTCCGGAAGGAAGGCAAGGCGCACGGGCTGCAGCGCCGCATCGAGGGCCCGGACGTCGCGGGACGGCGCGTGCTCGCCGTCGAGGACACGTCCACGACGGGCGGGTCCGTCCTCACCGCGGTGGAGGCGTTGCGGGAGGCGGGCGCGGAAGTCGTGGCGGTCGCGACGATCCTGGAGCGCGGTGCGGCCGGGCGCATCGCCGACGAGGGCCTCGTCTACCGCCACCCCTACGACGTCGCCGACCTCGACCTGGGTTAGCCGTCTGGCCGTCGCACCGCCCGGGTCAGCCGCCGCGGGGCTTGACGAACCATTCGCCGCGCTGGCCGTCCGCCTTCGGCGGCTGCACCTTGCCGTGGATGACGACCTGCACCGCGCCGCCGTTGTAGGCGACGACCTGCAGCGGCGCCTCCTTGTAGTTGCGCGTCTCGCCCTGGTTGAGGGTGCCCTTGGTGAGGACCTTGCCGGTGTCGGCGACACGCACGAACACGTAGGTCGCCGGGCCGGTCACGCGGATCACCAGCGGCAGGGCGACCGCCGGCGACGTCGCGGTCTCCGGGGACGGATCACCGCCGCTGGTCTCCTCGGCGGCCGGCCGGCTCGCGTTCGACGACGGTCCCTTCTGCTCGGGCTCGCCGGAGACCGCGTTGACCAGAGCCATGCCTCCGCCGACGAGGAGGGCCAAGGCGGCTAGCACGGCCACAGCCGCGATCAGTATGCGCGCGAGACCCCTAGGGTCCGACCGATGACGTCCCACATGGGGAGGTTAGCGATAACTGTCACCGCTGAGCGACGGACGTGACTCTTCGGGGTCATTCTTATCTGGACCCCGGTCCGCTTTGCGGCCTTTCAGGACCTCTCGGACGATCGGGATGACCGACAGAACGAGGATCACCGCGACGCCCGGCAGGATGTAGCGCTCGATGTCGGGAACCTCGGAACCGAGGAAGTGGCCGAGGAGGAACAGGCTGTCCGTCCAGATGACGGCGCCGATGCAGTTCCAGATGAAGAACCGGCGGGTGGACATGCCGAGCATCCCGGCGAGCGGGTTGAGGAACGTCCGGACGATGGGGATGAACCTGGCCAGAACCACGGCCTTGGCCGGACCGAATCGGTTGAAGTAGTACTCGGCCTTCTCGACCCACTCCTGCTTGAAGATCTTGGAATCGGGACGATCAAAGAGTTTTCGCCCATAGCGGGCACCGAGGAAGTGGCCGAGCTGGGCGCCCGCGATCGCCGCGATGGGGCCGCCGACGAGGAGCCACGGCAGCGACAGCGGCTGGAACTCCTCCCCGTTGATCGTCGAGACCGCCGTGAGGATTCCCGCCGTGAACAGCAGCGAGTCGCCGGGCAGGATGCAGCCGAACAGCAGTCCGGTCTCCGCGAAGATGATGAGGAGAACACCGATCGTCGCGAACGTGCCGAACAGCTGCAGCCACCACTGCGGGTGCAGCAACTCGGTGATGTCGAGGGGAAGGGTCGAGAGATCCACACCGCGAGCGTACCTTTCCACACGCTCCGATTAGGCGAGATACTGAGGGCTGACGGCATGCCCGACCCGGAAAAGCGCGTGACCTTGGCTCGTGCTTGGGTATGCGACGTCCGGGTGCTACCGCCCGCTGGACGCCCGGCGGCACATCTGAACGTCCTGATCCGGCGGCGCCGCGCCGGCGAGGACTCTGGCGACAGGCCGGACGACGACGTTCACTGCGTATGAAAGGACGCTGACCAATGCCCATCGCAACGCCCGAGACCTACGCGGAGATGCTCGACCGAGCGAAGCGGGACGGCTTCGCCTTCCCCGCGATCAACGTGACGTCCAGCCAGACGCTGAACGCCGCGCTGCGCGGCTTCGCGGACGCCGAGAGCGACGGGATCGTGCAGGTGTCGACCGGAGGGGCCGAGTACCTGTCCGGCGCCGCGGTGAAGGACATGGTCGTCGGCGCGAGCGCGCTCGCCGAGTACGCCCGGGTCGTGGCGGCCAGGTACCCGGTCAACATCGCCCTGCACACCGACCACTGCCCGAAGGACAAGCTGGACGGCTTCATGCGCCCGCTGATCAAGATCTCGCAGGAGCGGGTGGCGCGCGGCGAGGAGCCGCTGTTCCAGTCGCACATGTGGGACGGGTCGGCGGTCGAGCTGCACGAGAACCTGCAGATCGCGGCCGAGCTCCTCGACGAGTGCGCCAAGGCGCGGATCATCATGGAGATGGAGATCGGCGTCGTCGGCGGCGAGGAGGACGGCGTCGCCAACGAGATCAACGAGAAGCTCTACACGACGCCCGGCGACGCGCTCGCGACCGCCGAGGCCGTCGGCGTCGGCGAGAAGGGCCGCTACATCCTCGCGGCGACGTTCGGGAACGTGCACGGCGTTTACAAGCCGGGCTCGGTGAAGCTGCGTCCCGAGGTGCTCAAGGAGATCCAGGACGCGGTGGCCGCCAAGCACGGCAAGGAGAAGCCGTTCGACCTGGTGTTCCACGGCGGCTCCGGCTCGACGCTGGAGGAGATCCGCGAGGCGGTGTCGTACGGCGTCATCAAGATGAACATCGACACCGACACCCAGTACGCGTTCACCCGTCCGGTGGCCGACCACATGCTCCGCAACTACGAGGGCGTGCTCAAGGTCGACGGCGAGGTCGGAAACAAGAAGCAGTACGACCCACGCTCGTGGGGCAAGGCCGCCGAGGCCGCGATGGCCGCGCGGGTCGTGGAGGCGTGCGAGAGCCTCCAGTCCGCGGGCAAGAAGCTGAAGTAGCGGGCACTGAACGTAGACCGTCACGCTCGCCGCAGGGGCGGCGCGGTGAGCGTGGCGGTGACGGAGATCGTCCAGGTCAGACGGCTGCTCCGGCAGTGGAACAGGCGCGTTGTTTGACGAAACTTGGGTAGTGTCGGAGATGTGGCACTACCCCGCACATATGACTCACAGAACTGTTCGGTCGCGCGGTCGCTGGAGGTCGTCGGCGACCGCTGGACGATGCTGGTGATCCGCACCGCCTTCCAGGGCGTGCGGCGCTTCGACGACTACCAGGACGCGCTGGGCATCGCGCGCAACGTCCTCGCCGACCGGCTCTTCCGGCTGTGCGACGAGGGCATCATGCGCCGCGTCCCGTACCAGGAGCGGCCGGAGCGGTACGAGTACCGGCTCACCCGCAAGGGCGTGGAGCTCTGGCCCGCCGTGATGACCCTGCTGATGTGGGGCGACCGGCATTACGCGCCCGAGGGGCCGCCGCTGATCATCGGCCATCGCGGCTGCGCCGGGACGCTGACCCCGCAGTTCACCTGCGATTCCTGCGACAGGAACCTGGGCCCCGCCGACGTCGAGCCTCGTCCGGGCCCCGCCGCCTGACACCCGCCCCGCCCGCGCCCCGGCTCATTGAGTTGCTTCACGAAACCTTTTGCGGTCCAATGAGTTTCATGAAGCAACTTGAGGGTCGCGGCGCCGGGGGCCGCCGGGTCCTGGTGCGCCCGTACGGCATCGCCGACCGCGACGGCGTCCGGCGGATGTCGGACCGGCTGTCCGCCACCAGCCTCTACACCCGCTTCTTCTCCGGAACCCCGTACATCCCCGAGCACTACCTCGGCCTGCTGGACGGCCTCGACCACTGGAACAGCGAGGCCCTGGTCGCGCTGGACGGCGACGAGATCATCGGCAGCGCCGAGTACGTCCGCCTCGCGAAGCGGCCGTGGTGCGCCGACATCGCCGTGCTCGTCACCGACCCGTGGCAGCGCCACGGCGTCGGCAGCGCGCTGGTCGCCCGCCTCGCCGAGCTGGCCGAACGCCGGGGCATCACCGAGTTCGGCGCGGACGTCACCCTCACCAATCAGGGCGGCCTCCTCTTCATCCGCCACGGCTGGCCCGCGGCCCGCTCGACGCGCGACGGCGGCGCCGCGCATTTCCACCTGCCGCTCCCCATGCCCGCCTAGGGCTCCGCACGCCGGTCACATCGGCCGTGACCCGGGTTGATGCGGACATGACAGGCCCGCTTACGATGACCCGCATGACCCAGAACCTGCTCGGCGGCCCGCCTCCGACCGAACTGCCGGACAACACCGAGGCCCGCACGGCCCTGGAGAACGGCGTCGACCCGTTCGAGGTCGCCGCGCGCCACCCCGACTTCCCGGCCGCCTGGGCCGAGCTGGCCGACCGCGCCTTCGCGAACGGCAGCGTCATCGACTCGTACGCGTTCGCCCGCACCGGCTACCACCGCGGCCTCGACCAGCTCCGCAGGGCCGGCTGGAAGGGCCAGGGGCCCATCCCGTGGGAGCACGAGGCCAACCGCGGCTTCCTCCGCGCCCTGCACGCCCTCGGCCGCGCCGCCGCCGCCATCGGCGAGGACGGCGAGGCCGAACGCTGCAAGACCTTCCTCCGCGACAGCAGCCCGACCGCGGCAGACACCCTCAACGCCACCTGACCGGCGCGGACGTTCGCCTCCGGTTTCCTTGCCGTCCAGGTGCGGGTACGCTTTGATCGCAAGAGGCCCCTTCGCGCGCTTGCGGCGACCGGGGCCTTCGTCGTGGGAAGGAAAAGTGGCATGCCTGCCATCGTTCTTGTCGGAGCCCAATGGGGAGATGAGGGCAAGGGCAAGGCCACAGACCTGCTCGGCGGGGACGTCGACTACGTCGTCCGCTACCAGGGTGGCAACAACGCCGGGCACACGGTGGTCATCGGCGACCAGAGCTACGCGCTGCACCTGCTGCCGTCCGGGGTGCTGTCGCCGGACGTCGTCCCGGTCATCGGCAACGGCGTCGTCATCGACCCGGCCGTGCTGCTCCATGAGATCGACGGCCTGCGGGACCGCGGGGTGAGCTGCGAACGGCTGCTGATCTCGGCGAACGCGCACCTGATCATGCCGCACCACCGGGCCCTCGACAAGGTCACCGAGCGCTACCTCGGCAAGGCCAGGATCGGCACCACCGGACGCGGCATCGGCCCCACCTACGCCGACAAGATCAACCGGATGGGCGTCCGGGTGCAGGACCTGTTCGACCCGAACATCCTCACCCAGAAGCTCGACCTGGCGCTGCGCGAGAAGAACCAGGTCCTGACGAAGGTCTACAACCGGCGCCGCATCGAGACCGGGCCGATCGTGCAGGAGTACGTGGAGTACGGGGAGCGGCTCAAGCCGTTCGTCGCCGACACGACGCTCGTCCTGAACGAGGCGCTGGACGGTGGCAAGGTCGTCCTGCTGGAAGGCGCGCAGGGCACGCTGCTCGACCTCGACCACGGCACGTACCCGTTCGTGACGTCGTCCAGCCCGACGGCGGGCGGCGCGTGCGCGGGCTCCGGCATCGGCCCCACGAAGATCAGCCGCGTGATCGGCATCATCAAGGCGTACACGACCCGCGTCGGCTCGGGCCCCTTCCCGACCGAGCTACTGGACGAGCAGGGCGAGTACCTGCGCAAGACGGGCGGCGAGTACGGCGTCACCACGGGACGCGACCGCCGCTGCGGCTGGTTCGACGCCGTCATCGCCCGCTACGCCACCCGCGTCAACGGCATCACCGACTACTTCCTCACGAAGCTGGACGTCCTGTCGGGGCTGGAGCGCGTCCCGGTGTGCGTCGCCTACGAGATCGACGGCGTCCGCGCGGACGAACTGCCCACGACGCAGACCGGGTTCCACCACGCCAAGCCCGTCCTTGAGTACCTGGACGGCTGGCGAGAGGACATCAGCGGCGCCAAGAAGTTCGAGGACCTTCCCAAGAACGCGCAGGCGTACGTCCGGGCGCTGGAGGAGATGTCCGGCTGCCGCATCTCCGCGATCGGCGTCGGCCCCGGCCGCGACCAGACGCTCTCCCTCCGCTCCCTCGTCTGACGTGCCCACCGAGATCCACGGCCACCGCGGCGCCCGCGGACTCCGCCCGGAGAACACCCTCCCCGGCTTCGCCCACGCCCTCGACCTCGGCGTGGACGCCATCGAGCTGGACGTGGGCCTGTCCGCCGACGGCGTGGTCGTCCTCAACCACGACCAGACGCTCTCACCGGCCAACCTCACCGACACGGCACCTGTCCGTCCCGACGACCCGGCCTACCCCTACGTCGGCAAGCGCATCCGGGACCTGACCCTCGCCCAGCTCCGCACCGTGGACGCGGGCGTCCGACCCCACGAGCGCTTCACGCAGACCCCCGTCCCCGGAGCCCGCATCCCCACCCTCACAGAGGCGTGCGAGCTCCTGGCCCCAGCGGACGTGACCCTCTCGGTAGAACTCAAGACCGACCCCACCTGGCCGCTCACAGAGATCGACGACCTCCTAACGGCCACAGTGGACGTCCTGAAATCCGCCGACCTGACGGAGCGAACCCGCCTCCTGGCCTTCGACTGGCGCGTCCTCACCACGGCCCGAGACAACCACCCTGAGTTCGGCCGCGTAGCCCTCTACGAACGCAAAACCCTCGCCGCCGGGACGAAATGGCTGGCGGGCCACCCACCCGACGACCCGGTCTCCGCCGCCGCGACGATCGGCGCCACGGCCGTCTCCCCCGAGCACGTCCTGACGACCCCCGCCCTGGTGGACCAGGCCCACGCCGCAGGGCTCCCCGTCATCGTCTGGACGGTCAACACCCCCGAAGACATGATCCGCTTCACCAAGTACGGCGTAGACGCGATAGTCACCGACTACCCCGACCGCCGTCCGTGACGGGCCCCGGAATCACAACCAGCCGTTGCGGCGGAAGCCTCGGTAGAGCGAGAGGCAGGCCGTCGCGATGACGCAGAGGATCATGGGGTAGCCGAAGCGCCATTGGGTTTCGGGCATGAAGTCGAAGTTCATCCCGTAGATCCCCGCGATGGCGGTGGGGACCATGAAGATGGCGCCCCAGGCGGAGATCTTCCGCATGTCCCTGTTGTCGGCGACGGTGACCTGGGTCATGTGGGCCTGCAGGATCGGGTTGAGGAGCTCGTCGTACGCCTCGACCTGCTCGCGGACGCGGGTCAGGTGGTCCTCGACGTCGCGCAGGTACTCCTTGATCTCGGCGGGGACGAAGCGGCGTCCCGACAGGTGGCGCAGCGGGCCGGCGAGGGGGCCGACGGCGCGCTTGAGCTGGATGACCTCGCGCTTGAGGCGGTAGATGCGGCGGGACTCGTCGGTCCGCTCGGGGGAGAAGACGGCCTCTTCGACCTCGTCGATGTCCTCCATGACGGCCTCGGCGACGCCGACGTAGCCGTCCACGACGCGGTCGGCGACGGCGTGCAGGACGGCGGCGGGGCCGAGCGCGAGGCGGGCCGGGTCCTGCTCCAGGTCGCGGCGGACGGGGCCGAGCGCGCCGTGCTTGCCGTGCCGGACGGTGACGACGAAGTCCGGCCCGCAGAAGATCATGATCTCGCCGGTCTCGACGACCTCGGCGCCGCCGGGTCCGGTGGAGACGTAGCCGACGGTCTTCATGACGACGAAGTGGACGTCGTCGTAGCGCTCCAGCTTGGGACGCTGATGGGCGTTGATGGCGTCCTCGACGGCGAGCGGGTGCAGCCCGAACACCTCGGCGAGGTCGGTGAGCTCGGTGGCGGACGGCTCGTGGAGGCCGACCCAGACGAAGCCGGCGCTGTCGCCGTCGGCGGTGAGGCGGCCGTCGCGGATCAGGCGGACGGCGTCGGCGACGGTGTCGGTGGAGGCGCGATGCCCGTCGATGTAGGCGGCCCAATCGATGACGGCGGAGCCGCGGTGCGGTGCCTGGACGCCGGTGGGGCGGCCGCGGGTCTTGAACAGTGCGCGGCCCGGCCGGACTCGTGTCATGGCCATGAGGTGCTCCTAACCCGCCGGCCACGCGCGCAGTGGCGCGCTCGACCCAGGCCGGTCAGCGAAGGGAGCGCGCGGGAGCGGTGGCCGGACGCCAGATGGAGGCGGACGGTCGGACAGTCCTGCCCGGACTGTGAGGGTTTTCCGGCGAACTGCAAGGATCACCAGGACTCATCCCGACCACCTCCTTTCACGCCTCTCACGGCAAGCGGTAAAGCCTGTGGAAGCCTACCAGCCGACATTTAGGACGCCGCCCGCATCGATGAGGTTCACACGGCGACGGTGTGACGGCCGCCTCAGCGGCTCCGGCAAGTAAGCTCGCGTGGCGTGCGAGTACTCGTCCTTGGATCGGGTGGCCGCGAGCATGCGCTCGCCCGCGCCCTGCACCGCGACCCCGTCGTCACCGCCCTCCACTGCGGCCCGGGCAATCCGGGCACGGCCGGGATCGCGGACAACCACCAGCTCGATCCGACCGATCCGACGGCGGTGACCGAGCTGGCGCAGCGGCTGCGGATCGATCTCGTGGTGGTCGGGCCGGAGGCGGTGCTGGTGGCGGGCGTCGGCGACGCCCTGCGGAAGGCCGGGATCCCGTGCTTCGGGCCGGATCGCGCCGCCGCGCGGATCGAGGCGTCCAAGGCGTTCGCGAAGGAGATCATGGCGGAGGCGGGGGTCCCGACCGCCGACGCGCGGGTGTGCGACACGTCGACGCAGGTGGAGGAGGCGCTCGACGCGTTCGGCCCGCCCTATGTGGTGAAGGACGACGGGCTCGCGGCGGGGAAGGGCGTCGTCGTCACGCGGGACCGCGCGGCCGCGTCGCGGCATGCCGCCGGGTGCGAGCGGGTGGTGATCGAGGAGTTCCTGGACGGTCCCGAGGTCTCCCTGTTCGCGCTGTGCGACGGCGAGAACGCCGTCCCGCTGCTGCCCGCGCAGGACTTCAAGCGCGCCCACGACGGCGACGAGGGGCCCAACACGGGCGGGATGGGTGCGTACACGCCGCTCGCCTGGACGCCTCCGGGGCTCGTGGACGAGGTCATGTCCACGGTCGTCCAGCCGGCGGTGGACGAGCTGCGCCGCCGCGAGACGCCGTACGTCGGCGTGCTGTACGCGGGGCTGTCGCTGACGTCCAAGGGCGTGCGGGTGGTGGAGTTCAACGCGCGGTTCGGCGATCCCGAGACGCAGGTCGTCCTGGACAGGCTCGCGACCCCGATCGGGAAGCTCCTGCAGGCGTGCGCGATCGGCGGCCTGGACCCGGCGTTCCGGCCCGAGTGGCGTCCGGGCGCGGCGGTCACGGTCGTCGTGGCGGCGGAGGGGTATCCGGCCGCGCCGGTGAAGGGCGACGAGATCACCGGGCTGGACGAGGCCGCCGCGGTCGAGGGCGCGTACGTGCTGCACGCGGGCACGAAGGTCGACGCGGACGGACGGCTCGTCGCGTCCGGCGGGCGCGTCCTCAACGTCGTCGGCACCGGCCCCGACCTGGGCGCGGCCCGCGGCGCCGCCTACGAGGCGGTCTCGAGGATCGGCCTGCGCGGCTCCCACCACCGCTCGGACATCGCGCTCAAGGCCATCCAGACCAGGGCCTGAACCCCGAGCCCGGGCGCACGGCGGGCCCGTCGACCTGGGACAATCGTCGGGTGATCGAACGGTACACGCTTCCGGAAATGGGACGCGTCTGGAGCGACGCGCACAAGTACGAGCTGTGGTGCCGGGTCGAGACCCTGGTGGTCGAGGCCCACGCCGAGGCCGGGACGATCCCGCCGGAGGTGGTCGAGCCGGTCCGGAACGCGCCGCCGCCGACGCCCGAGGCGGTGCACGCGATCGAGGCGGTCACGCAGCACGATGTGATCGCGTTCCTGTCGGCGTGGGCCGACAACACCGAGCCGCGTGAGGCCGCGCGGTACGTCCATTTCGGGATGACGTCGTCCGATCTGCTCGACACGGCGCTGGCGCTGCAGCTCGTCGAGGCCACCGACATCCTGCTCGCGAAGGCCGACGCGCTCGTCGCGACCCTGCGCGACCACGCGCTGGCGCACCGGGCGACGCTGCGGGTCGGACGGACGCACGGCATCCACGGCGAGCCCGACGTGTGGGGCCACCGCGTCGCCGACTTCGCGTTCGCGATGGCGCGGTCGCGGGACCGGCTGCGGCGGGCCCGCGAGGCCGTCGGCGTGATGGCGATCTCCGGCGCGGTCGGGACGTACTCCAACATCGACCCGGCCGTCGAGCTGCACGTCGCGCGCAAGCTCGGCCTCCGGTCCGCGGACGTGTCCACGCAGGTCGTCATGCGGGACGGCATCAGCGAGTGGGTGTCGGCGCTGGCGATCATGGCGACGGTGTGCGAGGCGGTCGCGCTGGAGGTGCGGCACGGGCAGCGGACGGAGGTCCGCGAGCTGTGGGAGCCGTTCGGGAAGGGCCAGAAGGGCTCGTCGGCGATGCCGCACAAGAAGAACCCGATCATCTCGGAGCGGCTCGCCGGGATGGCGCGGATCGTGCGGGCGCAGATCGTCCCGGTCCTGGAGGGCATTCCGCTGTGGCACGAGCGGGACATCTCGCACTCGTCCACGGAGCGGATCGCGCTGCCGGACGCGTCCGTCGCCCTCGACTACATGCTGAACCTGACGAACCGCCTCATGTCCGGACTTGTCGTGGATGAGGCCCGGATGATGGCCAATCTCGAATCGACCGGCGGCCTCATCTACACCTCGACCGTGCTCCTGGAGCTGGTCGAGGCCGGGATGTCGCGTGACGACGAGGCGTACCCGCTCGTCCAGAAGGCCGCGATGGAGACGTGGGAGACCGGCGTCCCGTTCCGCGAGACGCTGCGCAGGCACGCCGCCGAAGCGGGCCTGAAGCTGGACGAGGCCTGCCTGGACGAGGTGTGCCGTCCCGAACGCTTCGTCGAGCGCCTCAGCCCCGTCTTCGACCGCCTGGCCGCCCTCCAGTAACCCGCCGCCCGCCACTAGCCGACCCATCAGGAGGGACCGTGACGGCGACGCTCGTCGAACTGAACGCCTACCCCCTCAAGAGCGGCGGCGGAACCGCTCTGCGCACTGCCGAACTGACCGCACGGGGCCTGCCGTTCGATCGCGAGTTCATGCTCGTCACACCCGAGGGCCGTTTTCTTTCGCAGCGGGATCTCGCGGGGATGGCGTTGCTGCGTCCGTCCTATGACGGCGAGATCCTCACGGTGAATGCTCCGGGCGCGGCCTCACCGCTCGTCCACAAAGCGCTGGAGGACGGCGAAATCCTGGACGTGACCGTCCAGCGAAAGGAATGCCAGGGGGTCGACCAAGGCGAGGAGGCGGCGGAATGGTTCGCGTCCGTCCTCGGCCATGACTGCCGGCTGGTGCGCTTCACCGGGCACCGGCCCACGCGCCACGGCGGCGGCGAGGTGATGTTCGCGGACGGCTACCCGCTGCTGCTCATCTCCGCCGAATCCCTCGACGACCTCAACGCGCGCCTCATTGGCCGGCACGCCGAGCCGCTCCCCATGAACCGGTTCCGTCCGAGCCTCGTCGTGGCGGGCCTCGGCGCGTACGGCGAGGACGACGCGCGCCTGCTGCGCATCGGCGAGACCGTCATCGAGGTGGTCCGGCCCTGCACTCGCTGCGTCATCACCACCACCGACCAGGACACCGGCGAGCGCGGCCGCGAGCCGCTGCGGACGCTCGCCGCCTACCGCGCCCGCGACCGCGGCATCCAGTTCGGCCAGAACTGCGTGCCCCGCCGCCCCGGCC
>NZ_SMKT01000206.1 GCF_004348735.1 Actinomadura sp. KC06 | reverse complement strand
GACCCCGAACACCATCCCCCAGCCGATCTGGCAAGAGGACCTCGTGGCCGAGCTTGGCCGGCTGGCCGACCGGCACCCTGGGCTCAGACGAGGAAGGCGGGAGGTGAAGCCGTCGTGCGCGCTCAACCTGGCCACACTCGCCGTCCCCGACTGGGCTCAGGCGACGGCGTCGCTTCCCGCGCGGCGGGCCCCGCGCCGTCCAGGGCACGTTCCGCTCACCGCGGCGTACGCCGACGTCATCGAAGCGATGGCAGCCCTGTTCTCCGCGAACGCCGACACCTTCGGCGGCGGGCATGCACGCCGTGCCCTGGGCGGCTATCTGGCGGATGACATAGTGCCGCGCCTGCGCGAGCCCATGCATCCGGCAACACGCCGCCGGGTCTTCTCTGCCGCCACCCAGTTGACCTATCTCTGTGCGTTCATGTGTTTTGACGATCGGGCCAATGGTTTAGCCCAGCGCTATTACCGTATCGCGCTTCAGTTGGCTGCAGAAAACAACGACCCGCTCGCGTACGCGATCGTCTTGCGCGGCATGTCCACCCAAGCCTGGGCCCTGGGGCACTACAGACATGCCCTCCACCTGGCCGAAGCCGCCACCGCCACCGCCACCAAACGGGCCGACCCTCTCAGCCAAGCCTTCATCCACGGCCAACTCGCCATGGCTCACGCAGCCAGGCATGCACCCGCCGACGCCCTGGCCTCCCTGACCATCGCCGAGCGGCATCTCAGCAAGGCAACGAGCGCACCCGGTCCCATGGGCGCCTACCACTTCGCCGCTCTCGCCCACCAGCAAGCCCTCACGCTGGCAGCGCTCGGGGACAAGAATAATGCGATCGCCGCTCTCATCGAATCAGTTCGCCACCGGCCCCCGGCCGAGCGCAGGGCCAGAGCCATCACTACGGCCCGGCTCGCCGAACTCCATCTCGGTCAAGGACGGCTGGAAGAGTGCATCGCCGCCTGGCATCATTTTCTCGACGACTATCCATTCCTCTATTCCAAACGTGCTGACGCCGCACTCAAGTTCCTGCGCTCCCGCGGCCGTCCGTTCAGCCGTAATTCGCATATGCGCGCGCTCTTGGACCGCGCGGCCCTGGTCTCTGTCGCCGATCCCTGGCGAGGGGAACACCGGCCGCCACCTGCTGACCCGTGCTGCCACGTTCCCTTGTGAGAAGACGTCCTCAAGGGCACGGCCACGTCGAGTTCACGCTCACCCGGTGCCTACAGACGCTCGCTATACAGCCCGAGCCGCAACATATCCGCCGTCGGGGTCCCCTTGGCGTTCTCGACACGTGGCAATCTATGGGATGTCTCAGTGGGACCTTGAGTCGCCGCGGAACTGGCGTGAACCATGCCCGAGGCGGCGGCGCTCGACTCGGTGTACGGTCCAGCGCCTCGTCGGACCTGGCGCGTCAACAACTCATAGGAGCCGATCAACGCCGCCGAGGGCCAGGCGGCGATCATCCTTCCCACCAGCGAGGGCTCGGCCACTGCCACGTTGGCCGCCAAGCCCGCGGCGCTTCCGGCCAGCAGCGCCCACGGCAGAAAGCCACTAGGCCGCCCCTGCCGGGAGTCGGCGGGCAACGTCATCGAAGAGACCGCGATCATCCCATCCACCGACACCGGCAACAGCGCCGCCGTCCATGAGGTCTCGCCGTACTGGCGGACCAGCGCGTACGTGTGCTTGTACGACAACACCGCCGCGATCCCAGCCAGCACGATGACGCTAACGATGGTTGCCCACCGGATCGCCCGATCGCTCCGACCTGCCACCCTTCGGCTACGGCCGTTCCCCCTCCCCCCGAGGCGCACCGGGGAGGGAGAACCGCTCCTCTACGAGAGGAAGCCTGGTCGAGCCCGTTCCCATGTTCTGCAGGCCCTCCAGAGGGCTCGAACCAGCGGGACACCAGGTCGTGTTCGCTCGTTGTTTGCTCGTATGTCGCGGAACGCGCTAACAGCAGGCAGCACAGAATGGCAACAAAGGTCGCTGGTATCCGTACACAATGGGACGGAGCGACAGCGTTCGATATCTAGAATTGCTGCCTTCTAATCCGACGGTCGCGGGTTCGAATCCTGCCGGGCGCGCCACCCCTCACCAGCCCAAACACCATGCGCCGGGCAAGCCAGCCCGGACACCTGGGGCCAGACTGAGGCCGAGCTGAGTCCCGGGCACTTCCACCCACAACAGACAGGCCACCGGCGTCGACCACGACAACGGCTGTAAGACCGCGGCCGGGCATAACTCATCGCGCACCGACCCACCACCGCAGCCGACACGGACGGTTATCCGGTTAGCCCCTCACGGATTGTTGCACTTCAATTCTGCCCGCACATGCTCTTGTACCCGTCCATGGCTTCCTTCTCGTCCATCGCGGCGTACTGCTTGCCGTCGATGTCGATGGTGTCGCCACTCTTGCTGACGGTGATCGGTTCGGTGCCGCGCCCGCCCGACCAGATGACCTGGTCGCCTGCGTCGTTGAGTTCGCCGGTCTTCTTCGCCTTGTCGTTGATGATGACGGCGCTCTTCCCGGTGCTTTCGCACCCGAACGTATGGTACGAGATGCTGCTTCCGTCGATGGTGATTCTGCCGTCCTCGTCGTAGTACGCACCGTCGAGGTCGCTTCCGCCGCAGGCGGAGAGCGTGAGAGCGGCCATGATGGTCAAAGCCGCGGCAACTGCGGTCCACTTGACGCTCCTGGCAATCATGGTCGTCTCCCTCTGCATCCGTCTGCCGCATTCACTACGGCATCCTCGTTTGCCAGCCACGATGTCACAGAAAGCGGTTCACATGGCACAAATAGTCGAATGCCTGTTCGACAACGGATGGGGGATGCCCGGTGGGTGGGGCAAGATCGCGCGTGATGGTGGCTCTGCGGCTCCGGGGGGTGACATCAAGTTCGGCGGAGCGGCACGGCCGTGGCGATCAGCCCTCTTCCATGATGAGCGGCGTCCATCCGCCGAGAGCCTCGCAGGAGAGGCAGGTGCCGCAGCACGCCACACCTGCGGAGACGCACTCCAGCAGCAGGTACCGATCGTGACCGGTGTGCCAGTCGCCTGTCTCCGCGTCGGGACCGGGAGTCACCCCGCAGTAGGGGACGAGATCCCTGGCGGGGTCGAAGTAGAGGTGGTGCACGACGTCGCGGGGCATGCCGGCCATGGTGTCAGACGACGCCGACGCTTCTCCTCGTCTATGAGCCGACGACGGCACAGAGGGGTCCCGCGTGCAGGGCCCAACCCGGTGGCCCGTAGGAACTGTCGGTCGGATGTCCAACCTCATCTCCCCTGCTGAGGCTCGAAATCTGCCTGCGCTGACCGTCACGACCTCCCCGGAAGGAGAAACTGGGCGCCCACCTCTAGCTGGGTAAGCGCCCGGCCATTCGCCATGGCCTACGTCGAGAAACGCGGTCGCTACTTCCGTGGCCGCTACCGCAACCCCCCAGGCGTCATCCCCCAATGGGGCACCGTGTCCACCCACAAGGACGGCGGCTATCCTTTCACCACCTAGACCGACGCGCTCAACGCCGCCAACGATAAAGAAGCCGAGATCCGCAGCCTGGTCGCACTGTGGGTCGGACCGCCCGTCGAGGGTGTCACACTCGACCAGTGGCAACGCCTCCTGGCCGGGCGGCGGCGAGCCCGCGGCGCCGGCCGAGACCCCTACGCTGGCGAGATCATCCTGCGGGAATGGGTGCAGACTCGGTGGCTGCCCGCCCAAAGCCTCGAGGACGGCAGCCTCATCGCCTACAACGGGCACCTGCGCAACAGGATCTACCCGGCCTTTGGCGACCGGCCCGTCAACACGCTCTATGACCGTGAGGAGGTTCAGGCGTGGGAGAACCACCTGAAACGCCGATACGCCTACAACACCATCAACAACGCCCGCAACCTCCTGGCCACCATCCTGGGTGACGCCTATGACGCGGGTCTGGTCGACGTCAACGCTGCCTCACGCCGCCGCCTGCGCGGCAAGGTGGTCGAGCGGCGCGCCCTGGCCGTCCAGGACTCCGGACCTTCGGTGTGGGCGACGCCGCTGCAGGCGCTGCTGGTCGCCGAGCGGTGCGCTGTGCTGACTGGGCGGGACGACGACTTCGTCATGTGGACGGTGTGCGCCTGGTGCGGCCTGCGCTGGGGTGAGCTGATGGCCTTGCAGCGAGAGCATTACCGCGGTGATGCCCTGGTTGTGGAAGTACAACTCGACCCGCAGGACAAGCCGTCTCGGCTTCGTCCCCCCAAAGAGGGCTCCTACCGCAACGACCACCCGAAGTACTTCGGCGCCGTGGACCTGCCGCCGTTCCTGGCTCAGATGATCACTCGGCATATGGTCAACACCCGGTTCGTCCCATGCGGTTGCAGCTGCGGCGGCCGAGACTTCCTGTTCCTCAACCCCAAAGGCGGGCACCGCCTCCACCGCAGCTACACCGAGTTCCCCTGGGAGCAGGCCGTCTCCGGGATGATTCCCGCTCGGCGGCCCCGCCCCGGACGGTCCAGCGGCGCCCCACCTCGGCCCGTCCTGGTCGACATGGCCGCCGGATGGCCCGGAACCCCGTTGCGGCCCGCCTGGCCTTGCGCGTCTGGCCCCGACTGGTCTCCACCCCGGATTCGGGGCATGGCACGTTACGACCAGCCCGTCGTGGACGCCCTCGCAGTTCCCTGTCTCTACTGCGATGCGCAGCCCCGTTCCCGATGCTCGTCGGCCCGACGAACTCGCAGCATCCCGCACGAGTCCCGCGCAGCCGATGCCCGTGCCGTCGGACACGTCCGCGACCTCGAGCTCGCGTCGTGGCTGCCGATCAACGGGGACCTGACCCCCCACAAGTTCAGGCACTCCCAGCGGGTGTGGCTGGACGAGATCGGTACCTCCAATGTCCTCGCCCACGACCGGCTCGGTCACTCCATGCCCGGCATCGGAGGCACCTACGCTCACGTCTCTCCGTCCATGCGCCAGCAACTCCGCGAGCGGCTCCAGGCATTGTGGGAGGCGACCTTGGACCAGCGGCTCGCCCTCTGGCCGACGTCCCCGGTGGCGATCCTGAACGAGCTGCTCGCCGCCCGGCGCAGGGGGATCAGAGCCGATCGTCTCCCGATCGTCTCCCGATCGTCTCCCGATCGTCTCCCGATCGTCTCCCGATCGACCGAGCATGGTAAGCCGGCCTTTGTGACCACGGCCGTTCCCGACGATCTTGTAGATCCATCACCGGCGAGTTTCAGCACGTCAGCTGCTATCGGCCTTCGCGGCCGAGAAGCTGGCGAGCCATGACCATGCGCTGGATCTGGTTGGTGCCCTCGTAGATCTGGGTGATCTTGGCGTCGCGCATCATGCGCTCCACCGGGAACTCGCGGGTGTAGCCGTAGCCGCCGAGGAGCTGGACGGCGTCGGTGGTCACGTCCATCGCCACGTCGGACGCGAGCGTCTTGCACGCCGAGGAGACGAACGTCAGGTCGGCGATCTTCTCGCCGTGCATCGCCCGCTCGGACTTGATCGCCGCGTGGTAGGTGAGCTGGCGGGCCCCCTCGAGCCGCATCGCCATGTCGGCCAGCATGAACTGCACGCCCTGGAAGTCGCCGATGGGCTTGCCGAACTGGCGGCGGTCCTTGACGTAGCCGAGCGCGAAGTCCAGCGCGCCCTGGGCGATGCCGAGGGCCTGGGCGGCGATGGTGATGCGGGTGTGGTCCAGGGTGGCCAGCGCCGTCTTGAAGCCGCTTCCCTCGGGCCCGATGATCCGGTCGGCGGGGATGCGGACGTCCTCCAGGATCACCTGGCGGGTCGGGGAGCCCTTGATGCCCAGCTTGCGCTCCTTGGGCCCGAACGACACGCCCGGGTCGCCCTTCTCGACGACGAACGCGGAGATGCCCCGGGCGCCCTGCTCCGGGTCGGTGACGGCCATCACCGTGTAGTACTCCGACTCCCCCGCGTTGGTGATCCACATCTTGGTGCCGTTCAGCACCCAGGCCTCGCCGTCGCGGACCGCGCGGGTCTTCATGCCCGCCGCGTCCGAGCCGGCCTCGGCCTCCGACAGCGCGTAGGAGAACATCGCCTCGCCGCGTGCCACCGGCGCCAGGTACTTGGCCTTCAGTTCCTCGGAGCCCGACAGGAGGATCGGGACGGTGCCGAGCTTGTTGACCGCGGGGATCAGCGACGAGGAGGCGCACGCGCGGGCGACCTCCTCGATCACGATCACCGTGGCCAGGGCGTCCGCGCCCCCTCCGCCGTACTGCTCGGGCACGTGCACCGCGTGCAGGTCGTTGGCCACCAGCGCGTCGAGGGCCTCCTGCGGGAACCGGGACTCCTCGTCCACCTCCGCCGCGAACGGGGCGATCTTGGCGTCGGCCAGCTCGCGCACCGTGCTCCGCAGCAGCTCGTGGTCCTTGGACGGCGCATAGGCGGGATAGTCGTTCATCGGTCCTCCGCGGGTCCCCGTCCGCGTCGACGACGGCCCATATTACTTTGACGGCCAATATTTGAACGCCAAAGTAAGCGAGACGGCCGCGCGGAGTCAAGGCGGCGCCGGGCGATGCGCGTCACACCGCCGGGCGGACGGTCCCGCCGGCCCCCGTCCGGGTCGGCGGGACCGTCCTTTTCCGTGGCCGGTTGACCGGACAGGGCTCGAACCTGCGACCCGCTGTTTGTAGGACAGCCGCTCTACCGCCTGAGCTACCGGTCATCGCCCGGGACGCCATACCCGGGACGCTGCTGGAGCAGGGTTTGAACCTGCATGACGTGATTCAGAGTCACGCATCCTGCCTGTTGGATGATCCAGCATGGGTGCCCGCCGGCGGGCGGTGGCGTCCGCCCGCCTGGGCACAGGAGAACCAGCCGGGGGTCGTTACTCCCGCCGGTCCAGTCCAGAGCCGCACCCGGGAATTGAACCCGGTTCGCCAGGGTGGAAGCCTGGTGTCTCACCATTCGACCTGTGCGGCACGAAAACGATTGAAGGGCACGAAAAAGCCGCCGGGGATGCCTCCCTGGCGGCCTCTGGCGGAGCCTCACCGAGGCTATCCAGAGGCGTTCGCCGAGACGCCGCAACCGCCCTGCGGGCGAACATCGGAAGACCTCCGCAGGCGCTGGGTCAGAATCCCGGTCATCGTGCGGCTCCCTTCTCTGCTCGTCCGTTCGGCTCGTTACCCATATGGTGCGGCATGTGCTCACGCATCGGCAATCGGTTTTTGCGCTGACCGCACCGGGGCCATACCCAGCGTATGGCCCCGGTGCGGCCGTCGTTGATCAGCAGGACGTGTCAGAAGGCCCTGCGGCGGGTGCGCGCCGGACGCCGGCGCGACGGGCTCAGCAGCCGCTGGAGGACCCTGAACGGCAGCGTCACGATGCTGATGACCACGCCTGCCACGGCGCTGAGAACGCCCGCGAGGGTTCCGATGATGGCGCTGAGCGCTGCACTGATGCGGCGCATAAGGATTCACTCCTTCAAGTCGTCCTTTAGCGCTCATACCCGAGCATGGCGTTTTACACAGGCTTTGCTCCGATGACGACGAGAGCCGGGAAATCCGCGGATTCGGCTGCGGTCGCGGCGAGCCCCGCCCGCTCGACGGCCGCGACGGCGTCCGGGACCTGCCGTTCGCTCGTCTCGAACAGCAGCCGCCCGCCCGGCGCGAGCCAGCCCGGCGCCTCGGCGGTGACGCGGCGCAGGACGTCGAGGCCGTCCGCGCCGCCGTCGAGCGCCACGCGCGGCTCGTGCACCCGCGCCTCCGCCGGCATCAGCGCCAGCTCGCTCGCCGGGACGTAGGGGACGTTGGCGAGCAGCACGTCGATCGTGCCGCGCAGCGCGGGCGGGAGCGCGGCGAAGAGGTCGCCCTCGTGGACGTGCCCGCCCAGCGACTCGACGTTCCGGCGGGCGCAGCGCACGGCCGCCGGGTCGGTGTCGGCGGCGTGCAGCGCGAACCCGTCCCGACCGTCGGCCAGCAGGGCGGACGCGAGCGCGGCGCCCAGCGCGCCGGAGCCGCAGCAGAGGTCGACGATGACGGGACGCGGCGGAGCGAGCGCGGCCGCCTGCCGGACGAGGAACTCGGTGCGGCGGCGGGGCACGAAGACGCCGGGGTCGACGGCGATCCGGAGGCCGCAGAACCCGGCCCAGCCGAGGACGTGCTCGAGCGGCAGCCCGGCCGCGCGCCGCTCCACCATCGCGGACGCGTCGTCCGGCGTGGCGGCCGTGGCGAGGATCAGCCGCGCCTCGTCCTCGGCGAAGACGCAGCCCGCGGCGCGCAGCCTCGCGACGGCGGCGGTTTCGGTAATGGGTCCTGTCATGGGCGACGGCAACTTTATCCGAGGCCCTGCAACCCCCCATGGCCGGGCGGTGTTCCAGAGGCATGAGCATCTACGCGGACAGGATCGCGGAGGGTGACTGGACGGCGCTCGCCGACGAGATGGACGCCTACGGCAGCGCCCTGACGCCTCCGCTATTGACCAAGGAGGAGTGCGGAGAGGTCTCCGCCCTTTACGACGACGTGGAACGGTTCCGTTCGACGATCGACATGGAGCGGTACCGGTTCGGCGCAGGCCAGTACAGGTATTTCGCGGAGCCGTTCCCCGAGCCGGTCGGCGAATTGCGCGCGGCGCTGTATCCGCGCCTGCTGCCGATCGCGCGGGAATGGGCGGCCCGGCTGGAACGGCCCGCGCCGTGGCCGGACACCCTCGCGGAATGGCTGGACATGTGCCACGCGGCAGGCCAGACAAGGCCGACGCCGATCCTCCTGCGCTACGGCCGGGACGACTGGAACGCCCTGCACCGCGACCTCTACGGCGACCTGGTGTTCCCCCTCCAGGTCGTGATCGGCCTGGACGAGCCGGGCGTCGACTACACCGGCGGGGAGTTCATGATGGTCGAGCAGCGGGCCCGCGCTCAGTCGCGGGGCACGGCGACGCTGCTCCCCCGTGGCCACGGGCTGGTCTTCACGACGCGGGATCGTCCGGTGCGGACGAAGCGCGGATGGTCGGCGGCGCCGATGCGGCACGGAGTCAGCGTCGTCCGGTCGGGGAGCCGCCACACCTTGGGCCTGGTGTTCCACGACGCCGCCTGAGCTCGGACGACTCGCCCACCGCTGACCGGGAGCCCGCGTTCCGCCCGAACTGACCTTGTTTAGGGCCCTTGTCAAGGGGCATCCCCGCTGAACGGGTCATCAGGGGGCTGCGTGACGCGGGTGAGATGGTGGGGGACGGGTCTCGTGGCGCTCACGCTGCTGGTCCTCTGCGCGGGGCTGCCCCTGCTGAACAAGGCGCTCGGGAGCGGCGGCAAGCCCCTGGCGCCCGGGACGGTCCTGTCGGTCGGCACGGTCCGCGACGGCGTGCGGCCGATCACGCTGACCGTCCCGCACGCCGGGTGGGCACTCGAGGAGGCGTCGACCTCCCTCACCGGTAATGCCGAGCTGACCAGCGAGGACGTCGTGGTCAACCTGAACGTCGTCGTCCCGCTGGCCCCGTTCGACGCACGCGACCTCTGGGACGGATTGGGCCGCATCCTCGCGGTCGGCGGGCGCGCGCAGCTCGGGCCGCGGCCCGTCCCGATCATGACGGCGCACGGGCTGACCGGGCTCACCGGGACGATCACCGGCCGGGAGCGGACGGGCACGGCGGCGGTCTTCGCCACCGACACGCTCGGCGCGACGGTGACGGCGGCCGGTCCCCCGCTCGCGTTCCGGAGCGTCGCCCCGGAGGTCCACGCGATGGTGCGGACCCTCACGATCGCGGCACCCTGGACGTCGGAGACGGGGCCGTGATCCGCAGGCCCGCGTTCTGGCTCTGGGCGGCGGTGTGCGTGGCCGGGACGTGGATCGCGGCGCGCGGGATGGACTCCGCCGTCCGCGCGTTCCCGGTCGGCGCCGTGGCCGGCGGCGCGCTCCTCGCACCGGCGCTGGCCGCGGGCGTCTGGGGGCTCCGGCGGCTGCATCCCGTCCGGTCGCACCCGCTCGGGTACGCGCTGATCGCGGTGGCGTGGGGCGGGCTGGCCGCGTTCGGGCTGGCGCTGCCCGCGAACACGGCCTTCCAGGCGGTCCTCGGGAAGACGGCGGGGACGGACTTCAGCTCCGCGTGGGGCGCGGCGATCGCCGCCCCGGTGGACGAGGAGATCCTGAAACTGCTCGGCGTGGTGACGCTGGCGCTGATGGCGCCGTCCGCGATCCGCGGCCCGCTGGACGGCTGGGGCTACGGCGCGCTCACCGGGCTCGGCTTCCAGATCTCCGAGAACTTCCTCTACGTGCTGAACACGATCGTCCTGACCGGGGCCACGCAGGACGTGAACGCGGCGCTGTTCTCGTTCGGCAGCCGGGTCATCGGCGGCGCGTGGTGGAGCCACTGGGCGATGACGGCGATCGGCGGCGCGGGGCTCGGCTGCCTGTTCGGGCGGGCGTCCCGGACGAGCGCGACCGTTGCCGCGGGCGCGTTCGTCCTGGCGATGGCGCTGCACTCCTGGTGGGACGCGCCCGTCCTGCCGGGGGTGGCGCTGCTGCCGGTGAAGGGCCTGCCGATCCTGCTCGCGGCGATCGTCGCGTACCGGCTGGCGCGGCGCCGCTACCTGTCGCACTTCCGGCGGACGGTCCACGCCGAGACGGTCCGCGGCGTCCTCGTGCCGGGCGAGGGCCATGTGCTCGTCCACCGCAAGTGGCGCCGGAAGGAGCGGTGGGACGTGCCGACCGGGGAGCCGCGCCGGCTGCTCGCCCGGCTCCGGGCCGCGCAGCTGAGCCTGATCGAGGACGGTCTCGGCGGCCTGGAGCGGGACCCGGGGTCCGCCATGCGGCTGCGCGCCGACGTCCGCGACATGCGCCACCACCTCAACTCGTGCCCCTCGCCCCGCCGCGTCGCCTGACGCCCGGCCCCGGCGTCGCCTGACGGCCCGAGGCCCGCGTTTGCCCGACCCGGCCTCGGGTACCCGGCCTGCGAATCGGTGCTCGGCCAGGGGAGAATCTCGATGGCGGGTCGGAAGGGCGGCGGGAGGACCGGCGGGAAGGCCGAGCGACTCGAGAGGCTCGCGTGGGGCGTCAACGACCGGCTCGGCTCCATGGAGTTCATGCAGCGGAACCTCCGTAAGGCGTTCCCGAAGCACTGGTCCTTCCTGCTGGGCGAGATCGCGCTGTACTCGTTCATCGTCCTGCTGATCACCGGCGTGTACCTGACGCTGTTCTTCAAGCCGAGCGGCGCCACGGTCGTCTACGACGGCTCGTACACGCCGCTGAACGGGCTCACGATGAGCGAGGCGTACGCGTCCACCCTGCACATCACGTTCGACGTGCGCGGCGGGCTGCTGATGCGGCAGATCCACCACTGGGGGGCGATCATCTTCCTCGCGGCGATCGCCGTCCATCTGATGCGGATCTTCTTCACCGGCGCGTTCCGCAAGCCCCGCGAGATCAACTGGCTGATCGGCGTGACGCTGTTCGGGCTGGCGCTGGCCGAGGGGTTCGCGGGCTACTCGCTCCCGGACGACCTGCTGTCCGGCACCGGGCTGCGGATCATGCAGGGCATCGTGATGTCGATCCCCGTCGCCGGGACGTATCTGAGCCTGTGGGTCTTCGGCGGCGAGTTCCCGGCGAGCGAGACGTTCCTGCCGCGGCTGTTCACCGTCCACATCCTGCTCATCCCGGGCCTGCTGCTCGCGCTCATCACCGCGCACCTGATGATCCTCTGGCATCAGACGCACACGATCTGGCCGGGCCGGGGACGGCGGGAGCGGGCGGTGACCGGCGAGCCGACGTTCCCGAACTTCGCCGTGCAAAGCGCCGCGTACTTCCTCTACACGTTCGGCATCCTGGCCGGGATGGCGGCGTTCTTGCAGATCAACCCGATCTGGCTGTACGGGCCGTACGAGCCGGACCAGGTCTCGGTCGGCTCGCAGCCCGACTGGTACGTCGGCTTCCTCGAAGGCGCGCTCCGCATCATGCCGCCGCTGTCGACGACCCTGTTCGGGCACACGGTCTCGTGGAACGTGCTGCTGCCCGCCGTCGTCCTGCCGGGGGTGTTCCTCACGCTCATCGCGATGTACCCGTTCGTGGAGCGCTGGGCGACGGGAGACGAACGCCTTCACCACCTTCTCGACCGTCCGCGGAACGCCGCGACCCGGACCGCGATCGGCGCGGCGGTCATCGCCTGGTACGGCAACCTGTGGGCGGCTGGCGGCAACGACGTCCTGGCGTACGTGTTCGGCATCCCGCTGTTCTGGACGACCTGGTTCTTCCGCGTGGGCTTCTTCGTGGCGCCGCTCCTGGCGTTCACCATCACCCGCCGGGTCTGCCTGAGCCTGCAGCGACGCGACCTCCTGCAGCGCGAGGAGGGCGTGGAGAGCGGGCTGATCTCGCTGAGCCCCGACGGCGGGTTCCACGAGCGGCACGAGCAGCCGTCAGGCGAGCGGGAGGCCGTCCTGCGGGCCCGCCAGCCGGGCGAGCTCGTCGCCCCCTACCCGAACCACCTCATCCCGCTGCCGACCCCGAGCCGCGCCCGCACGCAGGTGCGGACGCGCGTCAACCGCTTCTACCTCAACTACCAGAGCGAGTCGCACGGCGGCGGCCAGGGCGACCTGCGCCACGACGGGCAGGGGCAGGACGGCGAATAGATCTCACGCGCCCTTGGGCGG
>NZ_SMKT01000205.1 GCF_004348735.1 Actinomadura sp. KC06 | reverse complement strand
GGCCGGGGGAGTGTCGCGGACGCGCTGGCTCGCCACGCCCGGGCGTCCCCCGCTCGGCGGCTCCTCGGTCGTGCTGGAGGCGGCGGCGCGGCTGCTCGGCCCGACGATCCTGGTGTTCTCGATCTACCTGCTGATCGCGGGGCACGGGCATCCCGGCGGAGGGTTCGTGGGCGGGCTCGTGGCGGGCATGGCGTTCGTCCTGCGATACCTGCCGGGCGGACGGCGTGAGCTGGCGACGGCGCTGCCCGTGCGTCCCAGCGTGCTGCTCGGCGGCGGGCTCGGTCTGGCGGTCGCCACGGGCGCGGCGGGCTGGACGTCCGGCGGGGAGTTCCTGCGGGGCGAGATCCTGCACGCGTCCGCGCCCCTGGTGGGGGACATCGACGTGCCGACCAGCCTGTTCTTCGACGCCGGCGTGTACCTGCTGGTGCTCGGCCTGGTGCTGACCATCCTCACCACGCTCGGCGCGAGCCTGGAGGAGGAAGAGGACTCCGGGGACCCGGACGGAGCGGGTGCCCTGGAGGAAGCCCGGGGCGTGGGAGAAGACGCCGGGGGCCGGGCGTGACCGGGCCCGCGCTCGTCCTCGTCGTGCTCGTCGCGGTGCTGTTCGCGGCCGGGTTCGACCTGCTGATGCAGCGGTCGCTCATCCGGGTCGTGGTGGGTTTCATGCTGCTCGGGCACGGCGCCAACCTCGTCCTGCTGCTGGCGGGCGGGGCGGCGGGCACGCCGCCGATCCTCGGGGAGGGCGTCGGACCGTCCGCGGACCCGCTGCCGCAGGCGATGGCGCTGACCGCGATCGTGATCACGTTCGGGGTCACCGCGTTCCTACTGGCGCTCGCCTACCGGAGCCGCCTGCTCCTCGGCGAGGACGAGGTCATGGACGACGTCGAGGACCGCCGTATCTGCGCCGAACGCCGCCGCCGGCGCGAGGACGACCCGCGAGCGGAGGAGTCCGACCCGCTGGAGGAGGACCCGCGGGAAAGGGACGAACCGCGGGGCGACGGGTCGCGGGATGACGGGCCGCGGGGTCGGGGCGGGGGCGGCGGATGAGCGTGCTCGTTCCGCTGCCGTTCGTGCTGCCGCTGCTGGGCGCCGCGCTGGCGATGATCAGCCGGCGACGGGAGGCGTGGCTGCGGGTGCTCGCGCCGCTGGTCGGCGCGGGCGTGGTGGCGGCCGCGGGCGGGCTGGTGGCGGCCGTCGCGCGGGACGGGGTGATCGCCGTCCAGATGGGCGGGTGGGCCGCGCCGCTCGGCATCACGCTGGTCGCGGACCGGCTGTCGGCGCTGCTGCTGGTCGTGTCCGCCGCCGTGCTGCTGGCGATCATGCTGCACGCGGTGGGGGAGGGCGCCGGCGGGCTCGGACGGCACGAACCCGGCGTGTTCTACCCCGCCTACCTCGCGCTGACCGCCGGCGTGTGCCTGCTGTTCCTCGCCGGGGACCTGTTCAACTTGTTCGTCGCGTTCGAGGTCATGCTCGCGTCCAGCTACGTCCTGATGACGCTCACCCCGACGGCGGAGCGGATGCGGGCCGGGATGACGTACACGGTGGTCAGCCTCACATCCTCGATCCTGTTCCTCACCGCGCTCGGCCTGACCTACGCCGCCGCCGGGACGGTGAACCTCGCCGACCTGTCGGCGCGCGTGGCCGACCTGCCCGCCGGGACCCGCTCGGCGCTCGGGATGCTGTTCCTCGTCGTGTTCGGCATCAAGGGCGCGATCGTGCCGATGCACCTGTGGCTGCCCGACAGCTACCCGGCCGCGCTCACCAAGGTCACGGCCGTGTTCGCGGCGCTGCTGACGAAGGCCGCGATCTACGCGCTGATCCGCGTCCAGACGCTGCTGTTCCCCCGCGAGCACGAGTCGTGGGTCATGCTGGCGCTGGCGGCCGGGACGATGCTCGTCGGCACGCTCGGCGCGCTGACGCACGACGACGTCCACCGGGTGTTCTCGTTCACGCTCGTCGGACATATCGGGTACATGCTGTTCGGGCTCGGGCTGTTCAGCGTCGCCGGGCTCACCGGGGCGATCTTGTATCTCGTCCACCACATCGTGGTGCAGGCGACGTTGTTCCTGGTCAGCGATCTGATGCAGGGGCGTACCGGGGAGACGTCGCTGCACCGGCTCGGTGGGCTGGCGCGGCTGTCGTCCTTCATCGCCGTGCTCTTCTTCGTCCCCGCGATGAGCGTGAGCGGGGTGCCGCCGTCGTCCGGGTTCGTCGCGAAGCTCGCGCTGTTCCAGGCGGGGCTCGGCGCGGGACGTCCTCTCGCCTATGTCGTGACCGGCGTGGCCGTGCTGGCGAGCCTCCTGACGCTGATGGCGATGTCGCGGATCTGGACGCTCGGGTTCTGGCGTCCTCGTCCCGAGGGCGCCGCCGAGCCGCCTGCCGAGGAGTCCTATACGCAGGGCGGCGTGCGGATGATGCAGTCGGTGACGGCCGTCATGGTCGTGGCCGGTCTCCTCATCGCGGTGTTCGCGGGGCCGCTGTCGTCCTGGAGCCGCCGCGCCGCGATCGACCTCCTCGACCCGTCCGCCTACCGGCAGGCCGTGCTGACCGGGGAGGGCCGATGAACCGCCTCCTCCGGAGCGCCGGGGCCCGGCTGGGCATGGGCGTGTGGCTGCTCGCGGTATGGGTGCTGCTCTGGGGACGGATCGACGCCGCGACCGTGATCGGCGGCCTGGTCGTCGTCCTCGTCGCCTACGCGGTGAGCAGGCTCCCCACGGTGCCGCTGGTCACCCGGGTGCGGCCGGTGCCCTTCGCCAAGGCGGCCCTGGAGTTCGGGTGGGACCTGCTCGTGTCGAGCGTCGTCATCGCCTGGCACGCGCTGCGCGCACCCCGCCGGGTCCAGGGGGCGATCATCGAGGTCGGCGCCCAGTCACGCTCCGAGCTCGTCCTCCTGGCCGTGACGACGAGCGTCTCCCTCCGTCCTGGCACGCTGCTGGTCGGCCTCGACTGGGAGCGCTCTGTGCTGCGCATCCACGGTATGCCCGTCCGGGGCCCCCAGGAGGCGGACGCCGCGCGGGACGGCGTGCTCCGCACGGAGCGGAGGCTGATGCGGGCCCTCGTGACCCCGGCCGACGACGTACGGCCGGACGCACCGCCAATGGAGGAGCGATGAACGCCGTCTACACCGTGACCATGGCGCTGCTGGGCGCCGCCGTCCTGATGACCGCCGTGCGGCTGATCCGCGGCCGGACGCCGTTCGACCGCATCATGGCGATGGACGTCCTGTCCGTGCTGCTGGTCAGCGGCATCGCCGTCCACGCCGCCGCCAGCGACGAGCCCGCCAACGCCACCATCCTCGTGGTGATCGCGCTGCTGGGCTTCGTGGGCTCGGTGACGGCGGCCCGGCTGGCGGCGGAACGGGCGAAGAACGGTGCGGAGGACCGCGCGTGATCGCGGGCGACGTCGTCACGGCCGTGCTGCTGCCCGCGGGCGCCGCGTTCTCGGCGGTGGGCGCGCTCGGCGTCCTGCGGTTCCCCGACCTGCTCACCCGGCTGCACGCGGCGACGAAGCCGCAGACGATCGGGCTCCTGCTCATCCTCGCGGGCGTCGCGCCGCAGACCGGCTCCATCGCGGACGCGACCCCGCTGCTGCTCGTCGCCGTCTTCCAGCTGATCACGGCGCCGGTCGCCGCCCAGACCATCGGCGCCGCCGCCTACCGCTCCGGCGCCATCGACCCCGCCGCCCTCACCCTCGACGAATCCTCGGATTCGGGCGGCCGGGCCTGAGTCACTCCTCGGTGGCGGGGCTGTCGCCGGCGACGACCTCGGCGAGCAGGTCCTCCTCGGTGGCGCCGCGGCGCCAGTAGCCGGTGAACGTGACGGCGCGTCGGTCCAGGCCGCGCTCCTTCACCAGGTGCCGGCGCAGCGCCTTGACGACGGCGGACTCGCCCGCGATCCACGCGTAGGCGCCGTCCGGGAGCGCGGACGCGCGGACGGCGTCCGGCAGGCCGCCGGGGGAGACCCAGGTGATCTCCGCGTCGGCGGCGGTCGGCAGGTCCTGGCGATCCTCCGGGTGCGGGACGTCGATCCAGACGCGGGCGGGGGTCCCGGCGGGCAGCCAGGCGAGGTTTCCGGCGATGGCGGGCAGCGCGGTCAGGTCGCCGGCCATGAGGACCGGGCTGCCGGGCGGCGGGCGGAAGTCGTAGCCGCCGTTGTCGGCGCCGGTCGGGCCGAGGGCGGCGACGCGGTCGCCGGGACGCGCGGCCTCCGCCCAGGAGGCGGCCGGGCCCGCGCCGCCGTCGGAGTGGAGCGCGAAGTCGACGTCCAGCTCGCCGGGGCGCTGGTCGCGGACGGTGTAGGACCGCATGATGCCGCGCTCGGCCGGGTCCAGCGCCCGCCAGTCGGCGAACCAGGTCTCGCCGCCGAGGCTCTCCGGCATCACGGGCGCGTCCTGGTGCGGGTGCGGGAAGAACAGCTTGATGCGCTGATCGCGGCCCGCCGTGACGAACCGCGGCCCGTCCGGCCCATCCCCGACCGATGCGGTGGCGACCGAGCCATTTCCAGCTGATCCGTTAGTGGCCGGACCGCTCACGGCCGTGCCGTTCGTGGTGGCGAGGCACGGGCCGCCGTAGGTGATGCGCACCATGGACGGGCCGAGCCGCTCCGAGCGCAGGACGTGCAGGTCGAAGAAGGCGTAGGGGTGGGCCGGACTCGTCATAGCGCAACCTTTCAGCCGGTCTTCTTGGCGGATGTGATGGACGTGGCGAGCGCCTCGAGAATCGGCGCGCACCCCTCGTAGGAGAACCGGGGCTCGGGCTGCCAGGGGATGACCTGGCCGGCCTTCACCGCGGGCAGGTCCTTCCAGGACGGCTTGCCGCCGAGGTCCTTCGGCTGCAGCGCCTGCGTCCGGGAGTCGAGCATGATGACGTCGGCCTTGTACTTGCCGGCGTTCTCCCAGCTCAGCTCCTCGAAGTAGCCGTCCCGCCCCACCTTGTCCGGGACGATCAGGTCGACGCCCAGCTCCTTGAGGTAGATGAGGTCGGTGTTCTTGCCCGGGCTGGACGCGTAGAACAGATCGGGGCTCGCGGACGCGGCCAGCACCTTCAGCCCCGCGCGGGCCTTGGCCGCCGCGCGCACCGCCTCCACCGCCTTGTCGAACCGCGCCTTCGCGGCTGTGACCTTCGCCGACTTCAGGTCGGCGCCGAGCGCGGCGGCGAGCGCCGCGGTCCGCTCGATCGGCTTGGGCAGCGGGACGGCTCCGGCGGCGATCGCGACGCTCGGCGCCAGCGCGAAGATCTTGTCCTTGCTCTCGGCCGGGACGTAGAACAGCTCGTTCGCGAGGAACATGGTGTCGACGAGGAGGTCGGGACGGAGCGCGGCGTACTTCTCGATGTTGAACTCGCCGAACGCGTTGCCGATGACCTCCAGCCGGTCGACGGGGAGGTTCCCGGCCTGCGGGTCGGGCCTGCCGTCCTTCAGCCTCGTGGGGCCGAACACGCCGACGAGCTGCTCGTCGACGCCGAAGTCGTACAGGGCGGCGGCGGTGCCGACGTATCCGACGACGCGCTCGGGACGCGCCTTGGCATCGACCTTCGTGCCGCGGTCATCGGTGAACGTCCACGCGCCGCCGTCGCCGCCCGACCCCGAGCCGCTCCCGTTCCCGACCTCGCCGCCGCATGCGCTGATGAGTGCGCCGACGGCGAGTGCGCCGCCCGCGCCCAGCAGCCCTCGCCGGGTGAGCCCCCCGGCGGCGAGGCCCGCGCCTGGGACGACGCTGCGTGAACGGTGCCGGGACCCGATGAATGACATTTAGGACGTTCTCCACGAATCAGCTACGAGGGCCACATTTCGGCCGATGCGGGCTTAGGTTAACCTAACCTAAGTCTTCGTCCCAGAGCGGGGGCCGTCCAGTCGCCGTCCGCGGCGGAGGTCCCCGGCACGACCCCCGGAGCCCGCCAGGTGTTGCTGACCGAACCTCCGCCGACCGCGCCGGCCGTCGAGCGATCACCGGGCGGCCGGCGGGCGGCCGGGCTCATCGCAGCGGTGGCGTTCCTGCTCGCCGTGATCGCGCTCAGCCTCGCGGTCGGCGCGAAGCCGCTGTCGCTCGGCGAGGCGTGGGACGGGCTGTTCCACCGCGATTCGTCCGCGTACACGGTCGTCCACGAGATGCGGCTCCCGCGGACCGTGCTCGGGCTGCTCGCGGGCGTGGCGCTCGGCCTCGCCGGAGCCGTGATGCAGGCGCTGACCCGCAACCCGCTCGCCGACCCCGGCCTCCTCGGCATCAACGCGGGCGCCTCGGCCGCCGTCGTGTCGGCCATCTCGTTCCTCGGCGTGACGTCGTTCACCGGCTTCGTGTGGTTCGCGTTCGCGGGCGCCGGCGCGGTCGCCGTCCTGCTCTACGCGGTCGGCGGCGGGCGCGGCGCGACACCGGCGCGGCTCGCGCTGGCAGGGTCCGCGCTGAACGCGGCGCTGTTCTCCTACGTGAACGCGGTGCAGCTCCTCGACACCGCGTCCCTCGACCGCATGCGCTTCTGGACGGTCGGCTCACTCGCCTCCGCGCAGAACCACACCATCGTGCGCGTCGCGCCGTTCGTCGCCGTCGGGCTGGTGGCGGCGCTGCTGCTGGCGCGCCCGCTGAACGCGATGGCGATGGGCGACGACGCCGCCCGCTCGCTCGGCGCCGACCCCCGCCGCGCCCGGATCGTCGCGATCGTCACGGTGACGCTGCTGTGCGGGGCGGCGACGGCGGCGTGCGGGCCGATCATCTTCGTCGGGCTGATGGTGCCGCATCTCGTCCGCGCGCTGACCGGGCCCGACCTGCGCTGGCTGCTGCCGTTCTGCGCGCTGCTCTCGCCCGCGCTGATGCTGGCGGCGGACGTCCTCGGACGCGTCGTCGTGCGCCCGTCCGAGCTCCAGGTCGGGATCGTGATGGTCGTGGCGGGCGGCCCGGTGTTCCTGTACTTCGTGCGCCGCCCCGGCAGCAGGGCGGTGTCCAGGTGACGGTCATACGGACGCCGGGCGGGCTGTCGTTCCGGTTCCGCGCGCGTGCGCTCGCCGTCGCCGCCGCCTGCCTGGCCGTGGCGCTCGGCACGGGCGTGCTGCTCATCGGCAGCGGCGACTTCCCGATGAGCCCGGCCGACGTCGTCCGGACGCTGCTCGGGCAGGGCACGCCCGCCGACTCCCTCATCGTCAACCAGATCCGGCTGCCGCGCGTGGCGGCGGCCCTCGCGGTCGGCGCGGCGCTCGGGCTGGCGGGGGCGATCTTCCAGTCGCTCGTCCGGAACCCGCTCGGCAGCCCCGACATCCTCGGCTTCACCCAGGGCGCCGCGTCCGGCGTCCTCGCCGTGATCGTGCTCACCGGCGCGGGCAGCGCCGCGGTGGCGGCCGGAGCGGCAGGCGGCGGCCTCGCTACGGGCCTGGTCGTGTACGCGGTGGCCGGACGGCACGGCGCGCACGGGCAGCGGCTCATCCTCGTCGGCATCGGCGTCGCCGCGATCCTCACCGGCGTGAACGGCTACCTGCTCACGCAGGCGCGGATCACCGACGCGGCCCGCGCCGTCCTGTGGCTCACCGGCAGCCTGGACGGACGCGACTGGTCCGACACGGCGCCCGTGCTCATCGCGCTCGCCGTCCTCGGGCCGCTGGTGCTCGTCGGCTGCGGGCGGGCACTGCGGATGCTGGAGATGGGCGACGACGCGGCGCACGGGCTCGGCGTCCCCATCGAGCGCGTCCGGCTGATCATGCTCGCCGCCGCCGTGCTGCTCACCTCGCTCGCCGCGGCGGCGGCCGGGCCGGTCGCGTTCGTCGCGCTGACCGCGCCGCAGCTCGCCCGGCG
Source organism: Actinomadura sp. KC06 (assembly GCF_004348735.1). Taxonomy (GTDB): domain Bacteria; phylum Actinomycetota; class Actinomycetes; order Streptosporangiales; family Streptosporangiaceae; genus Spirillospora. Next base: position 4,972 of record NZ_SMKT01000205.1, on the reverse strand, counting down.
CCTCACCCGCACGACGGGACCCAACCTGCTGCCCGCGGCGTGCATGGGCGCGGCGCTGCTGGTGGCCGCCGACTGGGTCGCGCAGCGCGCCTTCCCCGGGCACCAGCTCCCGGTCGGCGTGGTGACCGGGCTCCTCGGCGGCGGATACCTGGTCTGGCTCCTCGTGACCGAACGCAAGACGGGACGGATCTGATGGACAAGGCGGACGCGCGGCTCACCGGCTCGGGGCTCACCCTCGGCTACGACAAGCGCACCATCACCGAAGAGCTCGACGTGTCCATACCGGACAAGTCGTTCACCGTGATCGTGGGCCCGAACGCGTGCGGCAAGTCGACGCTGCTGCGGGCGCTGGCGCGGATCCTGAAGCCGTCCGCCGGAACGGTCGTCCTGGACGGGCGGCCCATCGCCGGCTGGCCCGCGAAGAAGCTCGCCCGGACGCTCGGCCTGCTGCCGCAGTCGTCGATCGCGCCCGAGGGGATCACGGTCGCCGACCTGGTGTCGCGCGGCCGGTACCCGCACCAGAGCCTGCTGCGCCAGTGGTCGAGGGAGGACGAGCGGGTCGTCGCCGGGTCGATGGCCGCGACCGGTGTCGGGGACCTCGCCGCCCGCGCGGTGGACGAGCTGTCCGGCGGCCAGCGGCAGCGCGTGTGGATCGCGATGGCGCTGGCCCAGCAGACGCCGCTGCTCCTGCTGGACGAGCCGACGACCTATCTCGACATCGCGCACCAGATCGAGGTCCTGGACCTGTGCGCGGCGCTGCACGAGGAGGGCCGGACGGTCGTGGCCGTCCTGCATGACCTCAATCACGCCGCCCGCTACGCCACGCACCTGATCGCGATGCGCGACGGCCGGATCGTCGCCGAGGGCGACCCCTGCGCCGTGGTGACGTCCGCCCTGGTCGAAGAGGTGTTCAAGCTTCCGTGCCGGGTGATCGACTGCCCGGAGACGGGGACGCCGCTGGTCGTCCCGCGCGGCACACGATCGAACCGGGCCCGCACGGAGCGGCCGGAATTGGTTGTAGGATCCTAATCGTTGTAGAGGTACAACGATTGGAGGCGCCGCATGCCCGAGCTCAGCCCCCGGCGCCGGCTCGCGGTCCTCGCCATCTGCTGCATGAGCCTGTTCATCATCAACCTCGACAACACGATCCTGAACGTCGCGCTCCCGACCCTCCAGCACGACTTCGGCAGCTCGCTGTCCGGCCTCCAGTGGACGATCGACGCCTACCTGATCGTCATCGCGTCGCTGCTCATCCTCGCCGGTTCGACCGCCGACCGGCTCGGCCGCCGCCGCGTGTTCCAGACCGGGCTCGCGCTGTTCGTCACCGGGTCCGTGCTGTGCAGCCTCGCGCCGTCCCTCGGCTGGCTCGTCGCCGCCCGAGTCGTGCAGGCGGTCGGGGGGTCGATGCTCAACCCCGTCGCGATGTCGATCATCACGAACGTGTTCACCGAGCCGCGCGAGCGGGCCCGCGCCATCGGCGTCTGGGCCGGGACCGTCGGGCTGAGCATGGCCCTCGGGCCGCTGCTCGGCGGGCTGCTGGTCGACTCCGTCGGCTGGCGCGCGATCTTCTGGCTGAACGTGCCGATCGGGCTGGCCGCGTTCACGCTGACCGCGCTGTTCGTCCCCGAGTCCCGCGCGCCGCGCCCGCGCCGCCCCGACCCGCTCGGCCAGCTCCTCCTGATCACCTTCCTCGGGACGCTGACGTACGCGATCATCGAGGCGCCGGGACGCGGCATCGCCGACCCCCTCGTCTACGGCGCCGCGATCGTCGCCGCCGTGTCGCTGGCCGGGTTCGCGCGGCACGCGCTCCGCGCCCGCGAACCGCTGATCGACCTGCGGTTCTTCCGCAGCCCCACGTTCTCCGGCGCCGTCGTCATCGCGGTCACCGGCTTCGCGGCCTTCGGCGGGTTCCTCTTCCTCAACACGCTCTACCTGCAGAACGTCCGCGGGCTGTCCGCGCTGGACGCCGGGCTGTACCTGCTGCCGATGGCCGCCGCGACCGCCGTGTGCTCCCCGCTGTCGGGACGGCTCGTGGGCGGACGCGGCCCGCGCCTGCCGCTGCAGCTCGCCGGGGCGGCGATGCTCGCCAGCGCGCTGCTGTTCGCCGCGTTCGACGCCGAGACGCGCGACACCACGCTGTTCGCCGGGTATGTGCTGTTCGGCATCGGGTTCGGCATGCTGAACTCGCCGATCACCTACACGGCGGTGTCGGGGATGCCGCGCGCCCAGGCCGGGGTCGCCGCGGCGGTCGCGTCCACCAGCCGGCAGGTCGGCAGCGCGCTCGGCGTCGCCGCGCTCGGCGCCGTGCTCGCCGCCGGGCTCTCCGGCCCGCTCGCCGGGCCCGGCTTCGTGCCGGCGGCCCGCCCGGCATACTGGGCGATGGTCGGCTGCGCCGCCGCCGTCCTCGTCCTCGGGACCGTCACCACCGGCCGCCGCGCCGCCCGGAGAACGTCCGGTCTCGTCCAGTCGGAGGACGACGCGGACCAGCAGCACGCAACGGAGGCGAGCACCCGATGACCGAGCCGGCCGTGCGCCCCCGGGACCGCGCCCGCGCCGAGATGGCGGAGCGGACGTGGCACAACCTGCGGGTCCTGCTCCACGAGCGCGGCGACCGGCGGCGCGAGGCCGTCGAGGCGCTCGGCATGAGCTTCTTCCGGATCAAGGCGCTGCGGCACATCGCCGCCGCGGCCGAGCCGATGACGCTGCGCGACCTCGCCGACGTCCTGCTCACCGACCGCCCCTACACCACCCTCGTGGTGGACGACCTGGTCGGCCGCGGCCTGGTGGAGCGGTCCCCGAACCCGGCCGACCGCCGCTCCAAGATCGTCACGGTGACCGAGGCCGGGCGCGCCGCCGCGGTGGAGGCCGAACGCATCCTCGACACGCCGCCGCCGTCCCTCTACGACGTCCCGGCCGACGACCTGGCCGTCCTCGACCGCGTCGCCGCCCGCCTCATCGCCGAGGACTGACGGCCCGCCGTTCACCTGACACGGCAGGGCGCGGGCGAGCATCATGGCGTGCGGTGCACCCGATCCCGCCGTGCATTGGGGGAGTCCATGACCGCCGTCGACATGGTCGTCTTCGAGAGCGACCGCCACACGACCGTCCTGCTGTCGGGGGAGTTGGACAGGGCCTCGTGCCCCGAGGTCCGGTCGCGGCTGCGGGAGCTGGTCCACCGGCCGCTCGTGCTGGACGTCTCCGGGGTCGAATTCTTCGACGCCGACGGGCTCCGCACCCTCCACCAGTGCGCGTGCAGCTGCCAGGCCAAGGGCACCGCCCTGGCGCTGGTGGGCATGCGTCCCTTCCCGGCGAGGCTCTGCCGGATCCTCGGCCTCGACAAGCACATCCCGATGTGCGAGTCGACCGAGGAAGCCCTCTGGTGCCTGCTGCCGCGCACCGATGACGAGATCAGGGACTGGCTCTCCGGCTGAGATGCCGCTCGACCGACTCGACCTTCGCGTCGAGCGCGCCCGTCACCCCCGGCCGCATGTCGGCCTTGAGGACCAGGCTCACCCTCGGCGCCCGCGCCGCGACCGCGTCGGCGGCGGCCTTCACCACGGCCATGACCTCGTCCCACTCGCCCTCGACGGTGGTGAACATCGCGTCGGTCCGGTTGGGCAGGCCGCTCTCGCGCACCACCCGCACCGCCTCGGCGACGAGCTCGCCGACCTCCTCGCCCGCGCCGAGCGGAGTCACCGAGAACGCGACGAGCATGGAACGCACCCCCTAGGGCTGAAGGATCTTCCGCACCACGATCTCATCCAGCCGCCGCTCGACGATCACCCCCACCGGCCAGTCGCGCACCAGGCACCGCAGCAGCGCCGCCTCGTGCTCGGCGAACGACGGGTCGCAGCCCTGCTGCTCAAGGCTGGACCTGATCGCCAGGACGTAGTCGTCGTCGGTGAACCCCGGTATCTCCCTGACCATCGCGGTCGTCGTCGCGCGGTGCGAGTTGAGCCCGGCGAACGACCGGCCGCAGCCGCAGCCGCCGTCCGGGTCGTCCCGGTCCCGCGCGCAGACAAGCCCGATATGGACGAGCTCGCCCTCGACGCACCAGTCGAAGTCGTTGTCGCGGAATCCCTGGGTGGAGTTGGTGGCGGTGAGCAGCTTCAAGGCCATACCCCCTCGGCGCGTCCGATGACCCGCCCACGGTACGACGAGGGTCTGACGTAACGTCGAGAGTATGAGCGAAGACGAAGACGTCCTGGTTCAGCGCGACGGCCCGTTCACCACGATCACGATGAACCGGCCGCGCCGCCGCAACGCCCTCTCCCGGGCCTTCCTCCTCACGCTGACCAGCGCGTTCAAGGAGGCGGGCGGCACCGGCGCCCGCGGCGTCATCCTCGCGGCGAACGGCCCGGTCTTCTCCGCAGGCCACGATTTCGCCGACATGGCGGGGGCGTCGCACGACGACGTCCGCGACCTCCTCCGGATCTGCACCGACCTGATGCGGACGATCCAGTCGATCCCGCAGCCGGTGGTGGCCCGCGTCCACGGCCTCGCCACCGCGGCCGGCTGCCAGCTCGTCGCGAGCTGCGACCTGGCCGTCGCCGCCGAGAGCGCCGGTTTCGCCGCGCCGGGGGGCAAGGGCGGCTGGTTCTGCCACACCCCGCTAGTCGCGATCTCCCACAACATCGGCCGCAAGCGCGCCGCCGAGATGGCCCTCACCGGCGAGATCTTCGACGCCGCCACCGCCGCCGACTGGGGCCTGATCAACTACGCGGTCCCGGACGACGAACTAGACAAGGCGACCCACGACCTGCTCCAACGCGCCACCCAGGGCAGCCCCCGCAGCAAGGCCCTGGGCAAGCAGTCCATGTACGCCCAGTTCGACCGCCCAGAACAAGACTCCTACACCTACGCGATCGAAGTAATGGCCGCGTCCGCCCTAACCCCCGAAGCCCAAGAGGGCATGACCGCCTTCCTAGAAAAACGCCACCCCACCTGGCCCGCCTAACCCCCAGCAGGGCCC
>NZ_SMKT01000204.1 GCF_004348735.1 Actinomadura sp. KC06 | reverse complement strand
AGATGTGTATAAGAGACAGGTGATGGACGGCGACACCAGCGACTCGCCGTTCGCCGCCGCACGGACGGCCTCCAGCAGCAGCGCGGGCCCGCTGTCCTTCAGCAGGAACCCGACCGCGCCGCCGCGCAGCGCCCCGTACACGTACTCGTCCATGTCGAACGTCGTGACGATGACGATGCGGGGCGGGTCCTCGACGCCGGGCCCGGCCAGCACGCGGGTCGCCTCCAGGCCGTCCATCGCGGGCATCCGGATGTCGAACAGGCACACGTCGGGGCGGAGGCGGCGGGCCAGCGCGACGGCCTCGGCGCCGTCCGCGGCCTCCCCGACCACCTCCATGTCGGGCTGCGAGTCGACGATCATCCGGAACCCGGTCCGGACCATCTCCTGGTCGTCGGCGATCAGTACGCGGATGGCCACGGCGCCGATTCTGCCAGGTCATCCGTCCTCGGCGGGCAGGACGGCGACGACCTCCCAGCCGCCCTCGGGGCGCGGCCCGGCGTGCAGCCGCCCGCCGAGCGCGCCGGTCCGCTCGGCCAGCCCCGTCAGCCCGAACCCGCCGGACGGGAGGCGCCGCCCGCGTCCCCGCCCGTCGTCCCGGACGGCCACCTCGACCTCACCGCCGACACGCTTGAGCGTCACCTGGACCGACGCGGCGTCCGCGGCGTGCTTGCGGACGTTGGTGAGCGCCTCCTGCACGACGCGATGCGCGGACGCCGCCACCTCGGGCGGCAGCGTGCCGAGGTCGGGCGCGATCGTCAGCGCGGCAGGCGGGTGGGAGAACCCTTCGACGAGCTCCTGAAGCCGTGCGAGGTCCCCGACCGGACGGCGGACGGCCCCGTGAGCGTCCCCGTCGGGCGCGCTGACGTTCTGCGCGTCGCGCAGCAGCCCGACCATGCGGCGCATCGAGGTGAGCGCCTCGGTGCCGGCCTTCTCGATCCCGCCGAACATGCCGTCCAGCTCCTCCGGCCCGGGCGGCGCCGCCCCCGACTGGGCCGCGAACCGCGCCGCCTGCGCCTGGACGACGATCCCCGTCACATGGTGGGCGACGAAGTCGTGCAGGTCGCGGGCCAGTTCCAGCCGCTCGTCCCGCCGTGCCGCGGCCAGGGACCGGGCGCGCCGCGCGTCCATCGCCCGCAGGTACAGCCCGGCGCCGGCGGCGATCGCCACGGTGATCCCGAGCGGCGCGGTGAACAGGACCGCCGCGATCGCCGACCAGCGCAGCGGCGTCGACAGGATCGCGGCGGCGAGCAGCGCGGCCATGAGGACGAGCCGCCGCCGCGGCATCTTCCACGCCGTCCGGACGACGAGGATCAGCAGCGCGCCGATCTCGGCGAACAGGCTCGGGGCGCCGGGCTCGGCCCCCGGCTCCATCGCGAGGAGGAGGGTGGTGAGCGCCGACAGCGACCCGGCGGCGACCGTCCACGCGACGAAGCGCCGCCCGGAGATCGCGGCGGCGTTGGCCACGGCCGCGACGAGCACCATCCACACGAGGGCGGTGTCCCGGATGCCGGCGCCGAGGCAGACCAGCAGGAACATCGCGGCGAACGCCGCATAGGCGGTGCGTGCCAGGCAGCCGCCCGCCGAGTGGATGCGGTCCAGCCGCGCCCCGATGTCGCTCACGCCCATGGAGCGTACGACCCGCGGCCGACCGCCGGATCGACCGTTCGGCCGATACTCCGCCGCCCGGAACCGGCTTTGCGTCCGATGCGAGGGGCGGGCGGCCCCGCGCACGCTGGAGTCATGTATCTGATCTATGTACCGTTCGTCCTCGCGTTCGCCGTGTTCGTGATCTACGGCGGCATCGTGATGCCCGCGATGGAGATCGCCGAGTCGTTCCGCGGCCGCCGTTCCTGAGCCCTCCTCAGCCGCTCCCTCAGCGGTCGAAAAGGGTTCGAGATCTGTCAGAGGTGACCCGTAGCGTTGACCTTGTGATTCGGGCGACACCTGGGAACAGATGTCGAACCGAGTGGCTTGTACAGGCGTACCAAGGGGTATGTGACTGACGGTGGATTCCGCACAGGCGCGGCCCACCGGGCTTTGGAAGGGGTGTTGGCATGAGTGCAGCGACCGGCACGTTCCATCTCTCCCACCTGCGGCTTGACGGGCCCGCCGAGCGGACCGTCGTGCAGCCGTGGCTCACCGATCTTTCCCATGCGTCGCTGAACGCCTACGCCGAGACCCCGCCGGCGCTGGCCTCCGTCGAGGCGCTGCCCATGCGGGCCGCCCCGTCCCTGCGCCCGGCGCCCGCCCGCATCGCCGTGGCGGCCTGACAGCCGAACGACGTCGAAGGGGACCGAGGAACCTCGGTCCCCTTCGTTTTCGCCCTCTGTCTCAAATTACAAGACAGAATTCTCAAAATATGAGAAGGGGTCGTAGGCTGAGGGGACGGCACAGAGAGGTGATCCGATGTCCCCCGAAGCGACCTACACCCATGGCCATCACGAGAGCGTCCTGAGCTCGCACACGTGGCGGACCGTCGAGAACTCAGCGGCCTACCTGATCGGGCACCTGCGTCCCGGCGCGTCCGTGCTGGACGTCGGCTGCGGCCCCGGCACGATCACCGCCGGTCTCGCCGAACGCGTCGCCCCCGGCCGGGTCGTCGCCACCGACTCCGCGCAGACCGTCCTGGACGAGGCGCGCAGAAACGCCGCCCTCGCCAACGTCGAATCCGCGGTCGCTGACGTCCACGCCCTGCCCTACGCGGACGACACGTTCGACGTCGTCCACGCCCACCAGGTCCTGCAGCACGTCGCCGACCCCGTCCAGGCCCTCCGCGAGATGCGCCGCGTCGCCAGGCCCGGCGGCATCGTCGCCGCACGCGACGCCGACTTCGGCACCATGGCCTGGCACCCGGACCCGCCCGGCATGGACGCCTGGATGCCGATCTACTACAGGGTCGCCCGCGGCAACGGCGGCGAACCCGACGCCGGCCGCCGCCTCGTCTCCTGGGCCCGCGCCGCCGGATTCACCGACGTCACCGCCTCGGCCTCGTCCTGGTGCTACTCCACCCCCGAGGAACGCGAATGGTGGAGCGAGTCATGGGGCGGCCGCCTGCTGAGGTCATCCCTCGCAGACCACGCCGTGGCCGGCGGCCACGCCACCCGCGAAGACCTGCGGCGCATCTACGAGGGCTGGAAGGCATGGGCCGCCGCCGACGACGGCTGGTACGCCGTGACTCACGGCGAGATCCTCTGCCGCGCCTGACGTCGGCGAACCGGTCAGAACGGGTCGGTGAGTTCGCCCAGCTTGTCTGTTAGCTGGAGGTTGTGGGAGTAGTCGACCGGGACGGTGATCACGGAGACCGTGTCGTCGGCCAGGGCCTTGCGGAGGGTCGGGAGGAGATCGTCGGCCGCCTCGACGCGGTAGCCGCGGGCGCCGAAGCTCTCCGCGTACTTCACGAAGTCGGGGTTGCCGAACGTGATGTTGGAGCTGGTGCCGAGGTCCAGGTCCATCTTCCACCCGATCAGGCCGTAGGCGGAGTCGTCCCAGATCAGGACGGTGATCGGGATGTTCTCGCGGACCGCCGTCTCCAGCTCCTGCGAGTTCATCAGGAACGCGCCGTCGCCCGTCGCGGCGAGGACCCTGCGGCCGGGGTGGGCGAGCTTCGCCGCGATCGCGCCGGGGACGGCGAACCCCATGGACGACAGCCCGTTCGAGACCAGCAGCGTGTTCGGCTCGTACGTCGGGTACATGCGCGCCATCCACATCTTCACCGCGCCGGTGTCGGCGAGCACGATGTCGCTGCGCCCCATCGCCGCGCGGACGTCCGAGACGATGCGGCGCGGCGACAGCGGGTACCCGCCTTCGGTCGCGCCCTCGGCCAGCTCCTCGCGAAGCATCTGGCGAATCCTCCGGCCAGTCCCGTTGACGTCGAAGCGGCGGTGGACGGAGTCGGCCAGCGCGTGGAGCGTCCGGGAGATGTCGCCCTGGATGCCGACCTCGACCGGGTAGTGATCGTCCACCTCGGCGGGGAACTGGTGGATGTGGATGATCTTCTTGTCCGCGTTCGGGTTGATCTTGACCGGGTCGAACTCCTGCAGCTCGTAGCCGACGGCGATGAGGACGTCCGCCTCGTCGAAGCCGAAGTTGACGTAGTCGTGGCGCATGAACCCGACGGCGCCGAGCGCGTTGGGGTGGTCGTCCGGGAAGACGCCCTTGCCGTTGAACGTGGTCGCGACCGGCAGGCCGAGATGCTCGGAGAAGTGCCGCAGCGCGTCGCCCGCGCCGGCGCGGGTCGCGCCGTGCCCGGCCAGGACGACGGGCCGCGCGGCGAGCGCGAGCACGTCGGCGGCGCGGGCGATCTGCGACGGCGACGGCTCCTGCGTCCGGACGACGTTGACCGGCAGCGGCGTCAGCTCGGCGGAGACCTTCGCGGCCTCGACGTCCTCCGGGATCGCCAGGTAGACGGCGCCCGGACGTTCGGTCTGCGCCGTCTTGAACGCCTTGCGCACCATCTCGGGCAGGGCCTCGGCCCGCGGGGCCAGCTCCGACCACTTGGTGATCGGGCGGAACAGCGACACCAGGTCGACGATCTGGTGCGACTCCTTGTAGATGCGGTCCAGGCCGACCTGCGCGGAGATCGCCACGACCGGCGTGCTGTTGGTGGTCGCGTCCGCCACGCCGAGCTGGAGGTTGATCGCGCCGGGGCCGAGCGTCGCGGACGCCACGCCCGCCTTGCCGGTGAGGCGGCCGTAGATCTCCGCCATGAACGCCGCGCCCTGCTCATGCCGGACGAGGACATAGCGAATGGACGAGTCGGTCAAGGCATGGACGAAATGGATGTTCTCCTCGCCCGGGATTCCGAAGACGTATTCGACGCCCTCCGCCTCGAGGGCCCTGACGAGCAGCCGGGCGGCCTCTTGAGCGGGGGCTTCCTGCGTGGACATCGTGTGTCCCATCTCCAGTCTGCTGATCGCTGGGTGCTGCCTCGTTCAGCATCCTGGGACGTACCGCGATTCCGCCCGTCGATGTGTGATCGCTCTCAGAAAGATGTGTGATCGCTCTCAGGAAGATGGGCGGTCGCTCTCAGGAATCGGCGAGCTTCTTGATCGCGCGGAGCGTCGGCTCGTCCCGCACTCCGGCGATCAGGACGGTGGTGACGGGGCTGTCGCGCCACAGCTGGAGCCGCTCCTTGATCCGTCCGATGGGGCCGAGGAGGGAGATCGCGTCGGCCAGCTCGTCGGGCACGGCCCTGATCGCCTCGTCGCGGCGTCCGTCCAGGAAGAGCTCCTGGACGCGCGCCGCCTGCTCCGCGTAGCCGAGCCGGCCGATCAGGTCGAGGTGGAAGTTGCGCTGCCGGGCGCCCATCCCGCCGATGTAGAACGCGACGGGGATCTTGGCGAACTCCAGCGCGGCCCGGAGGTCGTCGGTGACGATCGTGGCGACGGTGGCGGCGATCTCGAAGCCGTCCGAGCGGTTCGCCAGCGACTCCCCGAACACCGGCTCGATCTGCGCCGGGTCGACGAACAGCGGCAGCCAGCCCTGCGCGATCTCGGTGGACAGCGCGACGTTCTTCGGCCCCTCCGCGCCCAGGTAGACGGGGATGTCCGGGCGGACGGGATGGACGATCGACTTCAGCGGCTTGCCGAGGCCGGCGCCGCCGGGCAGCGGCAGCGGGTAGTGCGGGCCCTCGCTGGTCACCGGGGCCTCGCGGCGCCAGACCTGCCGGACGATGTCGAGGTATTCGCGGGTGCGGGCGAGCGGCTTCGGGAACGGCTGCCCGTACCAGCCCTCGACGACCTGTGGGCCGGACGCGCCGAGCCCGAGGATGACCCGTCCGCCCGACAGCGCGTCCAGCGTCAGCGCGTGCATGGCGGTGGCGGCGGGGGTGCGCGCCGAGATCTGCGCGACGGCGGTGCCGAGCTTGATCCGGGACGTCCGGGCCGCGTACCAGGTCAGCGGGGTGAACGCGTCCGAGCCGTAGGCTTCCGCGGTGAACACCGAGTCGTAGCCGCAGCGCTCGGCCGCGAGCACGGTGTCGGTCTGGTCGTCGGCGTCGCGCTGCCAGTAGCCGACGTTGATGCCGAGCTTCAGTTCCGCGGTCACGGTGCACCCTCCGGTTATCGTCGCACCGCGATACTAGAACACGTTCTAGTTTCCGGGAAGGGCCGGGGGCCGCGGCGAGCGCTCGCCGCGGCCCCCGGATCCGTCGCTACGCCTCCTTGATCGCGCTCAGCATGCTCCGCCAGGCGGGCGGCGTCAGCACCAGCGCCGGACCGGCGGGGTCCTTGGAGTCGCGGACCGCGCGAAGGTCGCTGGACAGGGAGGCCACCTCGACGCACTGGTCGCCGCTCCCGCTGTGGGACGACTTGCGCCAGGCGGCGGCGGTGAGTTCGCGCTGCAGGTTGGTCACGGGCTGCTCCTTGCTGCCTCGGCTATGAGGTGCGCGGAATCCTCGGGGGACAGGGCGACCGCCTCGATCCGATCGAAGCGATCCCTATGTTTTGCTATTGCCTCCGCACTCTCAAGGTAAACGTCGCCCATGGTGCCCTCTACGTAGGCGATATCTGGGTCAGCGGGGTCTGGATACGACAATATGGTGAATCGTCCGTCCAGGCCCGCATGCTCCCTCGCCGTATACGGAAGTACCTGAATCGTGACGGATGGGCGGGTATTCACGGCGGTGGCGAGCGCCTCCAACTGGTCGCGCATCACCTTCTCGCCGCCGATCGGACGGTGCAGCACCGCCTCGTCGAACACGACGTGCAGGCGCGGCGCGTCCGTCCGGTCCAGTAACGCCTGGCGGATCTTGCGGGCGGCGATGCGGCGCTCGATGTCCTCGGGGCCGGGCAGCAGCCGGCCGGCCGTGATCACGGCCCGGGAGTACTGCTCGGTCTGCAGGAGCCCGTGGACGAGTTGCGGATCCCAGGTGCGGATGTGCGACGCCTCGTCCTCGAGCGCGACATAGCTGCCCGCGAAGACGTCCTGGTAGGCCGTCCACCAGCCGCGCTGACCGGCCTGCCGGGCGAGCGTGATGAGCGCGTCGCGGCCGGGGCTTGGCACTCCGTAGAGGTCGAGGATGTCGGCGATGTCGCCGGGTTTGGGCCGGGTCTGGCTGGTTTCGAGGCGGGAGACGGTGGCTCGCGACCAGTCGAGCCGATCGGCCACCTCCTGCAGGGTCAGGCCCTGCTCCTCTCGCAGCTTGCGCAGTTCCCGCGCCAGGCGGCGGCCACGGACGGTGGGGCGGTAGGTCATGGGAGTGGAGTCTTACCACTCTTGACGCGTGTCACAACGCGATTGACGAACCCGGCAGGAAGGGTAGAGCAATTCCGCGAAGGCTGTTGCGCTGGTGAGATTCTCACGACACGCTTGGATCCGTAACAACGGGGGGACCGACAGTGACGAGCGGGCCGGCCGCGCGCCCGGGCACGAAGAACGCGGGAGGAACCCGTGAAGAGCACGACAGCCGGCCTGACGGCCGAGACGACACCCGGTCTGACGGCCGAGACGATGGCCGACGCGATGGCCGACGGCGACGGCGACCACCGCGCCGCCGGATCCATGCCCGGATGGGTCTGGGCCCTGCCGGGCGGGCCCGGATGCGCCGGCCACGCCCGCCGCGTCCTGGGCGACGCGCTCGCCTCGCTGGGCGTACCGCGCGACGCGATCGCCGACGCGCAGCTCATGGTGAGCGAGCTGGCGACGAACGCCCACCAGCACGCCGGCGAGCACGGTCCGCACGAGCTGTGGCTGTACCTCGGCGAGAACGAGACGGGCGAGGACGCTGCGGACGAGCCGGACGGCGACGGCGATGACAGCAGCGCGGGCGCGGGCGCGGCGGGAGGTGACGCGGTGAGCGGCGAAGTGCGGTGCGCGGTCTTCGACGCGTTCCCCGACGCCGCGCTCCCCGGCTACTCGTGGACGTCCGGCGACTGCGGGCGCGGGCTCAGCATCGTCCGGGAGCTGTCCGGCGGACGCTGGGGCATGCGGCGGACGCGATCGCGGCTCGGGCCGTCCGTCCGCGGCAAGGCCGTCTGGTTCGCCGTGCCCGGCGCCACCGCGGGCCCCGGCCTCGGCTAGCCGCGCCTCCCTCACGCAGTCCTTCTCAAAGCGCGATCGCCGCCGTCGACACCTCCGCGTACGGCGGCTCGGTGCACATCCGCCTATGCTCTGCGCACGTGCTCGATGTTCCTCGGCTCGTAGTGGCCGCGCCTTCCACGGGAAGCGGCAAGACCACCGTCGCGACGGGTCTGATGGCCGCGTTCGCTCGCCGCGGCCTGGCGGTCTCCCCGCATAAGGTCGGGCCCGACTACATCGACCCCGGCTACCACGCGCTCGCCACAGGACGTCCCGGACGGAACCTCGACCCATGGCTGACGTCCGAAGAACTGGTCGTCCCGCTGTTCCTGCATGGCGCGGACAGAGCGGACATCGCCATCGTCGAAGGCGTCATGGGGTTGTACGACGGCGCCGCGGGACTGGGAACGTCCGATGCGGCCGGGGGCGGTGACTACGCGTCCACCGCACACGTCGCGACCCTCCTGGACACGCCCGTCGTCCTGGTGGTGGACGCCTCCGCCGCGGCCGGACGCTCCGTGGCCGCGCTCGTCCACGGCTTCCGTTCCTACGGGACCGTCAGGGTCGGCGGCGTGATCCTCAACCGGCTCGGCTCGGACGGCCACGAACGCATGTGCCGCGACGCCGTCGAAGACCTGGGCCTGCCGGTGCTGGGGGCGCTCCGGCACCACGACGAGGCGACGGCCCCGTCCCGGCATCTCGGGCTCGTCCCGGCGGCCGAGCGGCGGGCGGAGGCGGTCGCCACCGTCCGGCGGCTCGGCGAGCTGGTCGCCGCGTCCTGCGACCTGGACGCGATCCTCGCGCTGGCCCGCGCCGCGTCCCCGCTGACCGCCGGCCCCTGGAATCCCGCCGAGGCGGTCGGGGCGGGGTCCCAGGAATCGGCGCGGCGGCCGCGGATCGCCGTCGCCGGAGGGCCCGCGTTCACCTTCGGGTACGCGGAGAACGAGGAACTGCTGACGGCGGCCGGTGGCGAAGTCGTCCGATTCGATCCGCTGCGGGACGAGAGACTCCCCGAACGGACGAGCGGCGTCGTCATCGGCGGAGGGTTTCCCGAGATGCACGCGGCGGAGCTTTCGTCCAACGAGCACCTGCGCCATGAGCTCTCCGCCTTCGGTAAGTCGTCGCGTCCCGTGTACGCCGAATGCGCGGGACTTCTCTATCTCGCGCAAGAGTTGGACGGCGCCGCCATGTGCGGCGTCCTGGACGGAGTGAACGCGACCATGGCCTCGCGGCTGACACTGGGCTATCGTGCCGCGGTGGCGGTGGCCGACTCGGTCGTCGCCCGAGCGGGCGAGCGGGTACGCGGCCATGAGTTCCACAGCACGGTCACCGAACCCGTCCATGGGGACAGGGCGGCCTGGCAGTGGGCCGCGTCCGGTCCGGTGGGGTTCGTTCAGGGCGGTTGTGTCGCGTCCTACCTTCATGTGCATTGGGCGGGGTCGCCCTGGTTCGCGGGCAGGTTCGTCGACGCCTGCCGGGAAGACGCCCGCGGGGAAGACGCCCGCGGGGAAGGGGAGCGCGAGTGAACGGCTTCGAGAGAAGCGTCCGGTTGGAGGGTGAACGCGTCGTCCTGCGGCCGTTCGGGCTGGACGACGCTCCGGGGCTGATCGAGGTGATCCGCGCCGAGGAGGACTTCCTGCCGCCCAGCTTCCCGACCGTCCTGGAGGCGGAGCCCATCGCCTGGTTCCTGAGCGAGGGCGTCCACAAGTTCCAGCGCTACGGCCTGGGCATCCACCTCGCGGTCGTCGGCCGGAACACCGGCGACCTGCTCGGCACCATCGGGCTGTTCAAGGTGAACTGGGAGCATCTGACCAGCGAGGTCGGGTACGGGATGCGGCCGGCGGCGCGCGGGCGCGGCCTCGCCACCGAGGCCCTCGCGCTCGTCTCCGAATGGGCGCTGCGCGACTGCGGGCTCTTCCGGGTCGAGCTGCGCGCGATGGTCACCAACCACGCGTCCATCCGCGTCGCGGAGAAGACCGGCTTCGTGCGCGAGGGCGTCGCGCGGGGCGCGGAACGCGAGGACGGCGCCAACCGGGACATGATCGTCTTCAGCCGGATCGCGACCGACCCGCCGCCGCCCGGGTCGCGGGTCGAATCGGGGGTCACCGGCGCGCCGCGGCGGCGCTCCGGCGGCGCCTTCGAGAGGCTCGACGCCGAGGACGAGGAGGGACGGCCCGGGTGATCGACGCGGACAGGACGCTCGTGCTCTACGGCGACGGCGCACGCGAGGCGGCCCGCCGGATGCTGCCGGGGCTGCCGGACGCGCGCTTCGTCCCGGCCGGAGCGCCCGGCGAGCCCGGCCCCACGCGGCTGCGCGCGGCGTTCAAGGAGGCGGCCAAGGCGGAGCTCGCGCAGGTCGTCCTGGTCGCCGGGATGGACGAGCAGGCCCGCTTCCTCGGCGGCGTGTGGGGCGTCGCGGGCGTCCTGGAGTCGATCACCCGCGACATGGGCGGGGACGCCGCGCTGGCCGCCACGGTGGCCGAGGCGCCGACGCCGCGGGACGCCTACGACCGGTGGGAGGCCGCGGGCGTGCTCGGCTCCTGCGGCCGGGAACTGTGCCGCAGGACCGCCGGGGAACTGGAACGTCTCGCCGCCGAGGCCGCCGAGGCCGCCGGGACGTCCGGCAGCCCGGTCGCCGCGCAGGTGGTCATGGTCGACCCGGAAGGTGAGCGCATGGTCGGCATGTTCGGGCGAATGGCCCGGTAGGCAGTTGGCGGGGTAGACGATGCTGACGGTCGTCGGCCGCAACGGTTCACCGCTTAGCGAGGCGGCCCGGGCGGCTCTGGACAGCGCTGCGCTGGTGGTCGGAGAACCCGGCCGCCTGGACGATCTGCCCTTGCCGCCCGGGGCTCGGAAGGTCGCGACCGACGATCTGGCAGAGGCGTTGCAGGGCGTGGACGTCACAGACCAGAACGTCGTGCTCGTCGTGGACGGCGATCCCGGCTACTTCGGAATCCTCCGGATGCTGCTCCAACAGGGGCATGCCCCAGAGGTACTGCCGTCCGCGCCCATGGTGGCGCGGGCCTTCGCCCAAGCGGGACTGCCCTGGGAGGACGCACTCGTCGTCTCCGCCCGCGACGGACACCTGAGACAAGCCGTCAACGCGTGCCGAGCCCACCCCAAGGTGGCAGTGCTGACCGGGCCGGGTGCGGGCCCAGCGGAACTGGCGCGCGCGCTGTTCCCCGTGACCCCGCGGTCGTTCGTCGTCTGCGAGGATCTGGACGGGCCTGGGGAGCGGGTCGTGTACGTCCGTCCTGCCGAGGCCACGACTCGTCCATGGAACGAACCGGATGTGGTGCTCGTCCTGGACAACCGGCACGCGCTCGGCGAATCGACCTGGATCTCAGGGGCCGCGCCAGGGCCCGCCGGATGGGCGCTGCCCTCGGACGCTTTCGGCGGTGAAGGCGGTCTCCGGCCGGACGTCCGCGCGTTCGTCCTGGCCAAGCTCGGCCCGAGGGTCGGCGACATGGTGTGGGACGTGGAGTCCGGCGACGGCTCGGTCGGCATCGAATGCGCGCGCTTCGGCGCGGCCGTCGTCGCCGTCGACCGCGACTACGCCGCCTGCGAGCGGATCCGGGAGAACGTCCGGGGGCACGGCGTGAAGGTCGCCATGGCGTCCGGGGACGTGCGGTCCACGGCCGGGCACCTGCCCGAACCCGATGCCGTGTTCATCGGGCCGGGGTTCGCCGGGCCGGCCGGGCCCGACGCCGTCCGGACGTGCGCCGCACTCCGGCCGTCCCGGCTGGTCGCCGTCGTTGCCGTCGCGTCCGTCGCGTCTTCCGCGTCGGCGCGGGGCGATGCCGAGGCTGCGGCTGAGATCATGGACGCGCTGGCCGAGCACGGCTTCACCGCGGAGGCCGTCCAGCTCCAGGCGACACCGCTGGACGCGGAGCCAGAGGCGTCCGCCGCCGCCGTGATCGTCGTGTGGGGTGAACGGGACGTCCAGACCTGGGGGCGGGACGCGTCCCAGACCATCCGCCCCATAGAGACCATCTCCGCCCTGCCGGCCGACCCCGCCGACCCCGCCGAATAGGACGCCTCGGGCAAGACATCGAGGACGAAGCGCCTCGCAAGCCGTGAAACCCTGGTATCCGTCCTGGAAGCGACGCAGGAGGCGCAGTTGACCGTCCGCCAGCCCCATCCGATCGAGGTCCGGTCGTACGAGATCCTGCGGTCCCGCGTCGACCTGTCCCCGATGCCGCCGCTGTGGCGGGCCGTCGCCGAGCGGGTGATCCACGCGACCGCCGACCTGGAGTACGCGGTGGACCTGGCGACCAGGGAGGAGTCCCTCGAACGCGGCTGGGACGCGCTGCGCGCCGGGGCGCCGATCGTCACCGACGAGGGGATGGTCGCCGCCGGGATCAGCGCCCGGGAGACGGTCTGCCACGCCGCCGACCCGGCCGCCGGCCGGATGGCCCGCGCCGCGGGCATCGCCGCCCCGGCCGCCGCGGTCCGGCTGGCGTACGCGGAGGTGGGCCCGGGCGCGGTCTGGGTCGTCGGATCCGCGCCTGAGGCCATCACCGAGATCATCGCCCGCCGGGTGAGCCCGGCGCTGGTCATCGGCGTCCCGGCGGGCTTCGCGGACGCATGCGAGGCCAAGGAGGCGCTACGGGCGGCCGGGCTGCCGCAGCTCAGCAACGTCTCGGAGAAGGGCGGCTCGGTGGTCGCCGCCGCGGCCGTCAACGCGCTGCTGTACGCCGAGGCGGGACGCCCATGATCCGGTCTCTTATACAC
>NZ_SMKT01000203.1 GCF_004348735.1 Actinomadura sp. KC06 | reverse complement strand
GCCCCACCCAGCCCCCTGCTCAGCGGCCTGACTTCGAGAAGTGCTGGTAGTCCTTGGCGCCGCTCCATTCGCCGCCCCAGCCCCAGCCGATCGAGTCGAACGCCTTGACGACCTTGTCCCCGGCGTGGATGACGCCGGGGTCGTCGTTCCGGCGGTTCTTGTACTTCTCGCAGTCGGGGTGGGCGATGTGCCCGTCCGCGTAGACGTACGGGTTCTGGCACGGGTTGATGTCGATCGCGAGGCCGTAGGCGTGCTGGGAGAACGAGCTCGACCCGGTCGCCGCGCGGCAGTTGAACGCCGAGGTGTTGTTGGCCTCGATCGACTGGAAATCGCTGCCCTTGTACTTGTCGACCGGCTCCATGCGCTCGATCGGGTAGCGCATGTCGTACAGCTTCTCGAACACCGTGACCAGGTCCTCGGCCTCTTTGGCGTTGACGACGAGCCGCCCGCCCGCGTGCGGCTTGTCGTCCATGCCCCAGTAGGTCATCTCGATCATTCGCAGGCCGGACGGCGGGACGGGGCAGCCCCGGCGCCACGAGTGCGGCAGGTCCCCGGCGGTGACCTTTCCGATCTTCGCCTGGAACCCGGCGGGCGACGCCGGTGCCGTGCCTGTCGCGGTGGGCCGCGCCGTCGGCGGGGACGTCTCGTCCGAGCCGTCGGAGTCGCGGCCACAACCGGCCGCGACGGACGCCGCCGTGAACAGCGCGGCGAGCAAAGCCGCGGCGCGAAGAGGCCCTCTACCTGGCATCTTTCCAGCATGGCACGTTCCGGTGGGCTGCGCGTGCCACCCCGGATTCGCTACCGTGCGTTTGACGGCGCGCCCGCCGGAAAGGGGCCGGGACGGACGGGCCGTGATCCTCATCCGTCCGCCGGGCATGTCGTCCGGCGGTGTCCGGCCCCAGGGGAGCCGGGATGGCGGAACCTCAGGAGAGGGACCTCCCAAGCCTCGAAGACGAGATCTTCGGAGTGGCGCACGACGTGGCGCATGACGTGGAGGTCGACGAGGCGGCGGGCGCGAAGCTGCGACCGGACCGGGCCCAGCTCTTCGCGGAGCGCGCCCGCGCCTTCCTCGGCCGCGACGTCAAGGCGCTGGCGGCGGGGTTCGGCATGTTCCTGCTCATCGACGCCGTGATGATGTACGCGCCGCTGATGACGAGCCGCAGGCCGAGCCTGCTGCCGCAGTTCATCACGCTGCTCGTGCTGGCGTTCGGGCTCGGCGGCCTGCTGGTGTGGAAGGTCGGCGGACGGTGGCGGATGTTCGGCTACGGCATGATGCTCGCCTGGGTGTTCCTGACCTTGGTATCGGTCGGCTTCCTCACCGGCGTCACCGTCCCGCTGTAGGCGCGCCCGCTGTAGGCGCGCCGCGGGGGTCTATAGGTCGCGCCGCGGGGTCAGGTGGTGGGGCCGAGGCGTTTGAGGACGAGGGCGAAGGCGCGTCCGACGGCCTCGAGGTCCTGGGGCTCGATCACGTCGATGAAGTACGTCCGGACGGTCTCGACGTGGTCGCGGGCGGCGCGCTCCAGCGCGGCGAAGCCCTGCTCGGTCAGCTGCGCGTAGACGCCGCGCTTGTCGTTGGGGCAGCTGTCCCGCTTGACCAGGCCCTTCGACTCAAGGCGGGAGCAGGTGTGCGACAGCCGGCTGCGGGACTGGCTGGCGTTCTCGGCGAGCTCCGCCATGCGCAGCTGCCGCTCCGGCGCCTCGGACAGCCGGACGAGGATCTCGTACTCCGACACCGACAGCCCGTGCCGCGACTTCAGATCGCGGTCCATGATCTCGGTGAGCCGGACGCTGCCGTCCACGTATGCCCGCCAATCGCGCTGCTGGGCGGCATCGAGCCAGCGAGGTTCGGTCATACCGGCAAGTATAGATCACAGGTTGAAGGTTCAACTAATGTGCACTATCTTCACGTTAGCAGGAGGCCTCCGGCGTCTGCCCGGGGGAATAGTTGAAGCATCAACTAGGTTGCCGCGGGTGTGCGCCGCCCGACCGCGGACGGGCACCCCAACGATCGGAGGACCCCATGCCCGCCGTGATGGCCGACCCGCTGACCCTGCCCCGCCTGCCGGTCCTGCCGGAGGCCGAGACCGGCTGGCGCCGCGTCGCGAGGACCGTGACCGCGGCGCGCCACCTGGAGGGCGAGGGCTTCCAGGTCAGGCGCCCGTTCCCGGGCGTCGACCTGTCCCTGGCCGACCCGTTCCTGCTCCTCGACCACATGGGCGCCGTCGAGTACGCGCCGGGCGAGGCGAAGGGCACGCCGTGGCATCCGCATCGCGGATTCGAGACCGTGACCTACATCATCGACGGCGCGTTCCAGCACCAGGACACCACTGGCGGCGGCGGCCTCATCGCGGACGGCGCCACCCAGTGGATGACGGCCGCGTCCGGGATCCAGCACATCGAGCAGCCGCCGCCCGAGCTAGTCGCCAAGGGCGGGCTCTTCCACGGCATCCAGCTCTGGGTGAACCTGCCGCGCGCCCAGAAGTGGGTGCCGCCGCGCTACCAGGACATCGAGGCGCGGGACGTGAAGCTGCTGGCCGCCGATGACGGCTCGTCCCTCGTCCGCGTCATCGCCGGGTCGGTCGCCGGATACGACGGCCCCGGCGTCACCTACACGCCGATCAACTACCTGCACGCGACCGTCGCGCCGGGCGCGCGGCTGGCGCTTCCCTGGCCGCGCGAGTTCAACGCGCTGGTGTACGTCCTGTCCGGGCGCGGAACGGCCGGAGTCGAGGAGGCACCGCTGGACGAGGGGCAGCTCGCGCTCTTCGCGGGCTCGCACAACCAGGGCACGGGGGACGGGCTCGTCGTCCGCGCGGCCGACGGCCAGCCCGCGGGCAGTGCGAACGGGTGGGAGATCCTCATCCTCGGCGGCCTGCCGATCAGGGAGCCGATCGCGCGGTACGGGCCGTTCGTGATGAACACCCGCGAGGAGATCGTCCAGGCGTTCGACGACTTCCAGGCCGGACGGATGGGCACCATCCCCGCCGAGAAGGTCCCGCACCAGTCGTCCGCCGACGAACCGCTGGCCTGACCTGCGGCGACGTGGGCCGGGGGCGCCGTCGCTCCGAATCGGTCGCGGGAGTTCCCGGGGCTCGGGTGACGGGGGAGGACGCATGCGCTAGTGTGTTCGAATAGTCGAACAGAGGTTCGACGTTCGTTCGTACACGCTCGCCGGGGAGGCGTCATGGCGGCGACTGTTGCCACCAGGCAGGACGTCCAGGCGCACTGCGGGCGGCGGCGGGAGCACGCGACACGCCGTAGCGGTTTCTACGCAAATCTACGGCCGCAGCTATATCGCCTCATAGAGTCCGAGAGCGTGGACCCCGTGCGCAATCCCTACGCCCCCGGTGCCGGTCAGCGCCCCCCGGAGCTTGCCGGCCGCGACCGTGAGCTCAAGCAGTTCGAGGTGGTGCTCGAACGGGTCGCCCGCGGGCGGCCCGAACGCAGCATGATCGTCACCGGGCTGCGCGGGGTGGGCAAGACCGTGCTGCTCAACGCGTTCCGGTCGATGGCGATCCAGCGGTTGTGGGGGACGGGCAAGATCGAGGCCCGGCCCGACCAGTCGATCCGGCGGCCGGTCGCGTCCGCGCTGCACCGGGCCGTCCGGGAGCTGGCGCCCCGGCACCGCGCCCCCGACCGCATCGAAGACTTTCTCGGCGTGCTCAAGGCGTTCGCGCAGTCGGAGCCCGAGCCGTCCGGCAAGAGCAAGGCACGGGCGCACCGCTGGCAGCCCGGCATCGACGTGCCCGCCACGCGCGGGCGCGCCGACTCCGGCGACCTGGAGATCGACCTCACCGAGCTGTTCGTGGACGCCGCGTCCGTCGCGACCGACGTCGGCGCCGGGATCGCGCTGTTCGTGGACGAGATGCAGGACATCCCCGCCGACGACGTCTCCGCGCTGTGCGCCGCGTGCCACGAGCTGTCGCAGGTCGGCGGCCCGCTGATCGTGGTCGGCGCCGGGCTGCCGCACCTGCCGGCCGTCCTGTCCGCCAGCAAGTCCTACTCCGAGCGGCTGTTCCGCTACGCCCGCATCGACCGGCTCGACCGCGAGTCCGCCGACCACGCCCTGCTGGTCCCCGCCGAGCGGGAGGAGGTCACGTTCACCAAGGACGCGCTCGACGCGCTGTACGGCGCGGCCGACGGCTACCCCTACTTCGTCCAGGCGTACGCCAAGGTCGTCTGGGACGTCGCGCCCGACACCCCGATCACCGCCGACGACATCAAGGTCGCCGCGCCGGAGGCGGAAAGCGAGCTCGCGGTCGGCTTCTTCGGCAGCCGCTACGAGCGCGCCACCCCGGCCGAACGCGACTACATGCGCGCCATGGCCATGCTCGGCGACGACCCGGTGCCCACGTCCTCGGTCGCGGACGAGCTCGGCCGCAAGCCGTCCAGCCTGTCGCCCGCCCGCGACGGGCTCATCAAGAAGGGCCTCATCTACAGCGCCGAACGCGGCATGGTCGCGTTCACCGTCCCGCACTTCGGCCAGTTCCTCCGTTCCCAACCAGCCTGACCCGACCGGACGCTTCGGCTCCATATCCTTCTCTAGCCTTTTCGCTAGAGAAGGATAGAAAGACGCATGGAGTCGTGTCGTCCGGTGAATATTCAGCTTTCTAGCGGCGGCCGTAGAAAGCCGTAGATTCTGCTCGCATGCCCTCTCGTTCTTTCTATGAATATCTAAGGTTTTTCGTAGAAAGCTCTAGAGAAGGGAAGAGCGGGCACGCCGGCGCATGCGCGGGGCCGGCTGGGTAAGACCGTGCGTGCCACGTGTCCGAACCAAGACGGATATTGGGGGAAACATGGGACGCGACGCCCGGTTCCGCGGCCAGGACCTGAACAGCGAGTTCGCCCGCGACGACGAGTCGTCGTCCATGCAGCAGGACCAGGGCGGACGTCCACCCGTCCAGGAGGACGGCTACGTCTACGGCGAGGACGAGTCCCCGACCGACATGGGCGGCGCCATGCGCTACCGCCTCCCCGACGAAGACAGAACCGTCGCCCGTCAAGAAGACGAGTTCGGAACCTACGAAGACGCGCCCCCCGACGACGACACCGAAGGCAGCTGGTAACCCCGCGACCTCCCGGCCATGCCCGCATCTGATACCAAGCCCGGATCCAAGGCCGGGCCCGCGTCCAGGTCCAGGTCCGCGTCCGAAGCCGGGGCCATGCCCGGCGCCAGGGCTGGGGTGGGGGTTGGTGCGACCAGGGCTGATCGGACGGTTCTGTCGCGTTCGGCGGTCGACACGGCGAACACGATCTCGACGTCCTGTTCGTCCACCCGGGCCGGGAAGACCACGAACCGCCAGCAGCCCTCGCGCCACACGTCCAGCGGCACGGCGCTCGCGACGACGTTCTCGTGCTCGATCCACGCGGGGCTGTCGTAGAGCGTCGCGTAGGTCTCCTCGATCGGGCTGCGCCGCCGCTCGCACGGCATCGCCGGACGCACCGTGCAGTGCGGCAGCCCGCGCCGCTCCACCAGCGCCGACAGCTCCGGGGACAGCGCGGCGAACAGCGCCAGCTCCACCGCGAGCACCAGCCCGACCTGCGCCTGGACGTCCAGCAGCACGTCCAGTCCGGCGAGCGGGGCGCCGAGCGACGCGACCGCGGCCCCGGTGAACAGCACCGCCCGCAGCACGCTCCGCCGCTCCACCTTCCTGGCGCTCAGCCCGCCGAAGCACCCGCAACCGGCGTCCGGACGGCGGACCCGCAGCTCGCCCACCACCCAGGTCGCCGCCGCGAACGCCACCGTCGTCGCCAGCCGCACTCCCAGGTGCGACGTCACCAGCAGCGCCAGCCCGAGGACGCCCTCGCCGAGCCCGAGCCCGACCGCCATCCCCCGGCTGCCGCGCAGCGCAGTCAGCCGCGCGAGCCCGGCCGGAACCGGCACACCGTGCACATGGTGGGACGCGTCCGCCGCCGGCTCCCGGACCGTCAGCTTCGCCAGGCACGCCGCAAGCAGCACGGCCGCCAGCAGCAGGACCTGCGAGTTCTGGAACGCGGTCACCATGACGCCGTCCTTTCCGCCATCGTGGACGGCGCGCCCGGACGGACGGCCGCGTTGAAGCAGCCCGTCTCCAGGTCGCCGCCGAGCCCTGCGAACGCGGCGGGCGTCAGCTCCACGATCCGCCCGCGCGGCGACGCGCCACAGTCCACGCAGCGGTCGCAGAAGCGGGCCGCCATGCAGCCGCACTCGACGACCGGCACCGGCGCGGCCCGCCCGCCGCACTCGTTGTGGACGACGACGTCGCTGCCGAGCGACAGGTACGGGAAGGCGACGCAGCCGGACGGGGCGTCCGCGCATCCCCCGGCGTCCCCCTCGGAGTCGACCGCCGGGTAAGCCGCTCCGTCCGCCCCGTCCGCCGCGCCCGCCCCGTTCGTTACCGGGCAAGCCGCCCGGTTCGTCGCCGGGTCGTCCAGGCCCCCGAACCACGTCGCCGTGCCGCGCAGCACCTCGGGCACCGGCGCGGTGACCTCCGGCGCGGCGAGGTCGTCCGCTCGGTAACCCGGCTGCGACGTGCCCGGATGCACCGCCCGCGGCCCGTCCGGAGACCGGACGCAGATCACGTCGATCAGGTATCCGGGCTCCAGCCGCGGATGCCGCACCAGGACCCGTTCGAGGGCGCGCGGCGGGATCACCACGCGGGTGCGTCCACGGTGCGGGCCCATGTCCACGTCCACGGCGTCCCGCCCGCACGCGAGGATCGTGCCGGCGACCCGGCCGATGTCGACCCAGATCCGGTCGGCGATGGAGGCGCCCCGGGACGTCCCGTCCCGGCCGGTCCCATCGGCGACGAGCCCTGCCTCCTTCGGCCTGACGACCACGCTGCGGCCTGGACGGAGCGCGGCGAGGCCCCCGCGCCCGCCGTGCCAGACCGGCGTGGCCTCGCTCATCGCGAAGCGGGCTTCACCCGCGGCCGTGCCCAGCACCAGCAGGTGCGGGCTGGCGTCGAGCACGATCCCGGACGCCGCGTCCAGCGGACGTTCCGCGCGTTCCGGGAGACCGGTGCCCGCGGGCGTTCCGAGGACGGAGGCGCGCAGCCGGCGGCGGCTCGCTCCACGGCTTTGGGCTGGCGGCATCGCGGCGCTCCGGCATCGAATCATCACACTGGGCCACTGGTGTTAGGACAGTGAGTCAAGGGTCACGCGCGGTGACTCGCGCTGTCGACGGATTTGTCGCGATAAGTCAGCCGGTGGAGGACGTTTGATCTACCTGGGATGAAGATTATCCACTGGTTGACCCGGATAAGTAATTTGAGTAGGCCCGAAATTACGATCGGCGTGCGATCGTCGACCATACCGAGAGTTCGCCGTGGCGGCGGCTCCGCAACCCCTGGTCCGGTGATGACGTGAACGGGACGCGGCACGAGGAGTTCCGCGAATACGTGGCGGAACGCGGGAACGTGCTGCTCCGCGCCGCCACCCAACTGACCAGCGACCGCGCCGAGGCCGAGGACCTCCTCCAGGCCGCGCTCGCCAAGACCTACCTCGCCTGGGACCGTATCGAGGACCCCGCCGCCGTCGACGGCTACGTCCGCCGCGCCATGGTCAACACGCAGATCTCCTGGTGGCGGCGCCGGAAACTGGACGTGTACCCGACCGACCAGATCCCCGACCGACCCGTCGACGACCACACGGGCCGCAGCGAGATGCGCGACGCGCTCGGCCGCGCCCTCCGCCGCCTCCCCGAACGGCAGCGCCTTGCCGTCATGCTCCGCTACTACGAGGACATGTCCGAACGCGAGATCGCCGAAGCCCTCGGTGTCAGCGTCGGAACCGTCAAGTCCACGGTCTCCCGCGCCATGGCCAAACTCCGCGACGACGACGCCCTCGACGACCAGCGCTAATCCAGCCGCGATTTCCGCTGGACCCGTCCCGACCTCGCGTCCGAAACCTCGACTGCGACCAGAAGCGACCAAATCGGAGGCGCATCAGCCAGGGTGCTTCGAGCCGGGAAATGCGTTGGCCGGAAGGTGTGCTCGCGGGGCCCGTCGCTGGACAGTCCGTCGAAAGTGCGCTGGCTGCGAGGACTCACCAGAAGCCGCGTCGGCTGCGACGTGTCTCTGGAGGCGCGTCGGCTGCGAGGTGTCCTCGGGGGGCGCGTTGGCGGGACGTGTCTTCGCGGGGTGCGTCGCTGGGCGGTCGGTCGATAGTGCGCTGGCTGCGAGGACTCAGCAGAAGCCGCGTCGGCTGCGACGTGTCCTTCGGGGCGCGTCGGCTGGAAGGTGTCATCGGGGGGCGCGTCGGCTGGGGGTGTGTCGCTGAGCGCGGCTCTGAGGGAGCCATCGGCTGGGTGGCATGCAGTGGCTGAGAGCGCGCGGTGGCTACTCGCATTCCCCCTGCTAGGGGTTTTGGTTCAGGTAGGTGGCGATGGCGTTTTCCCAGGAGTGGAGGTAGGCGGGGTAGGTGGCGGCGAACTCGTCCAGGTCTTGGACGGCTTCGTCAGTGAGGGCGGTTAGGTCGTAGGTGACTGTGGCGGTGCCGTCCTTGGCGATGTCGACGGTTACCGTGCCTGCGCGTTGGCCTGGGGTCACGCGGGCGTAGGAGATGTGGCGGCCGGGGTCGCGGGCTAGCACCACCCAAGTCGTGGTGACCCCGTCGTGGACGGTCTCGAAGACCGTTCCGGGCTCGGTGTCGTCAGCGCCGTCGTCCGCTGGGAAGCGGGGGCGCCATCCGTGCACCCAGCGCTCCTCGCCTCTCGGGGTGAACAGGGCGAAGGCCTCGTCCGGAGCGAGTGGGACGCGGACGTGTCCGGTGAGCCGGCGGCGGGTCGATGTCATGTCCGCTCGGTGAGAGCGTGCGCGTCGGCGGCGGTGAGCGTCAGCCCGTACACGGACTTGAGTTGCTCGATCTTGCCGAGCGTCTCGGGCGAGAACGGCGATTTTCCCTCGAAGGCGTGGAGGGCGAGGCCCTCGACGAGGTCGCCGAGCGAGACGTCCAGGTACTCGGCCAGGGCCTTCAGGACCTTGAGGACGTTGCGCTCGACGCGGAGGCCGGTCTGTACCCGGTCGACTGTTACCATGGTACCAAGATAACACCCAGGAAGCGGTCTGCTGACTCGATTCTGACGCTGAGTCATTGATAGCGTGATCACGGAGAGAAGCGGCATCTCACCCCGCGGTCACCTTAATGGTGATTTCGGTACATCATGTGGTGCGGATGGGGTTCGCGGGTGTATGCAAGGTGGGCTGAATGTCCGGACGATCCCGATGGGTACGGACGCCTCATGCCGGTTCCGGGAGCGTGAATGCCCAGGTTGTCCCCCTCCGTGCACACGGCTGACCGAACACTGGTGAAGGGACTGAACGACCGCGACGAGGCCGCGCTCGCCGCGCTCTATGACGAATACGGTGAGCGCGTTTATGACTACGCCCTGTCAATGTCCGGTGATGAGAAAGTCGCGGCGGACATCGTCCACGACACGTTCATCGACGCCGGGCGCCGCGCGCCGCGGATGCGCGACCACCTGCAGCTGAGCTCCTGGCTGTACGGGGCGGCCCGGCGCCGCTGCATCCGGCGCGGCCGGGCCAAGAACCTCTACTGGGACCGGGACGCCGACTTCTCCGAGATCCCGTTCCTCGACCGCGGCGAGCCGGACGACCCCGTCCCCGACTGGCCGCCCCTGGACGAACTGCACGGTCTCCTGCGCGCCTGCCTCGCCCGGCTGGCGCCCGTCGAGCAGGAGGTCATGCTGCTGGCGTTCCGGCACGGGCTGCGTCCCACCCGGCTGGGCGCGACGCTCGGCATGTCCGCGCGCCGTGCCGCCCTGCGGGTGCGCAGGTCGCGGACGGACCTCGAGGTCGCGCTGCAGAAGGAGATCCACCGCGCCAACCGCGCCTGCGCCGCCGCTTCTGAGGCCGCCTCCGCGGCCTCCGAGGCCGCTTCCGACGCCGCGGCGTCCGGCGATGCTTCCGAATCGGCGGACTCTCCGGAGGAGGCGCGTCCCACGGCGGTCGCCGTCCTCGCGGCCCGTCCCCCGGCCCGCAAGGACGACCCGTCCGACCCGACGGAGGCCGAACCGCCGGAGTCCGCGCAGCCGGAGCCCGAGTCGCCCGGCCCGCAGACGCGGGCGAAGGCGCTGTGGCAGATGCTTCACGGGCGCGCCGAGAGCGTCCCCGACGACCCGGCCACGGACCGGCACGCCGCCGACTGCCCCGCCTGCCGCCGCCGCGGCCGGGTGGCCGCGACCGCGCTGCTCAAGCGGGCGCCCGCGCCGGTGCTTCCCGCGGCGCTGCGCCACCGCGTCATGCACACCGCGACCGACCCCGAGCTCGCCGGCTACCGGGCCGACATCGCCGCGCGGGGCGGCGCGCTCACGCCGTCCGGCCTGCCGAGCCAGCCGGACGTGCCCTCGCCGTTCACGCGCCGGTGGCTGTACACCGGCGGCGGCATGGCGAGCGCGCTGGCCGCCGCGTTCGCCGCCGTGTTCGTCATGGGCCCCGGGATCAGCGGCGACACGCTCAACTGGCCGCCGTTCGACACGCATCCGCAGCCGTCGATCACGCATGAGTCGCCGACGGACTCGCGCCACGGCAGGCCGCCGTCCCAGGGCCCCGGCGGTGGTCCGGGCGGTCCCGGCAACGTGCCCGTCGGCCCGCAGACGGAGGAGAAGACTCCGGAGGTCCCGGCGAGCCCGTCGCCGCCTTCGTCCGACGCGCCGGACCAGCACGGCGTCCTCGTCGTCGCCCCGGCGAAGGTCGAGCTCTACGGTAAGAAGACCGCCCAGGTCAGCCTCGCGGCCAAGAGCGGGCCCGTGTCGTGGACGGCGGTGACGTCGTCCAAGCAGCTCGTCCTGTCCGAGACGCGCGGCGGCATGCCCGAGGACGGCACCGCCCGGCTGACGCTGACGCTGCGCACGGCCATCATCGGGCTGCCCGGCAAGGGCACGCTCACCTTCACCGACTCCTATGGCGCGACGCACACGGTCACGGTCGTCTGGGGCGCCACACTCCTCTGACGCCTGGTCGCCCCGGGCCTCTGTCGGCTGGTCGCCCCGGGCCTCTGATGGCTGGCCGAGCCCTGGGCCGGGCTAGCCGACTCCTGGGTCGGGCTGGTCGGCCGCTGGGTCGAGCTGGTTCCTGACCGATTCGAGGTGCTCGCCGAGCGCCGCCTGGACGCGGGCCTCCATCGCCCGCGCGATGAACGGGTCGACGACCATCTTCACCAGCGGCCGCATCCGGCGCACCACGGCGGCGACCTCGGTGACCTGCTCGCCGTCCGCGGCGGGACGCTCCTCCAGCCGGTCGAACACGTGCTCCCGGACGAGGCCGACGAACCGGTCCGCGATCACGTCGCAGTCGTCGCGGATCTGCGCGGCGATGTCGAGCACCGCGTCGAGCGGGACGCCCGCCGCGACCAGTTCGGCACCGACGTGCAGCAGCCGCGGGCTCGGCACCCGGTACTTGGCGCCGTCCGGTTCGATCAGCCCGATCTCGATCGTCCGGTCGCGCAGGCGGGCGGCCTCGTCCTCGTCCAGCCCGGCGCCGAAGATCGCGACGAGCTCGTCGTAGCCGACCGTGCCGGGGATCTCGTCCGACCACGGGTCGGTGAGCACCTTCTCCAGCCCGAGGACCTCGCCGACGTCCTTGCCGGTCTCCCACGCCGTCAGCAGATCCTTGATGACGGCGAAGGTGTAGCCGCGGCCGAGCAGCTGGCCGATCAGGCGGAGCCGCGCGAGGTGCACGTCGCCGTAGAGGCCGACCCTGCCTTCGAGCCGGGGCGGCGGCAGCAGTCCCCGGTCCTGGTAGGCGCGGATGTTGCGCACGGTGCTCCCGGCCAGCCGCGCCAGGTCGTCGATTCGGTACTCGGCCATGTCCCGTCCGCCGGATTCATCCATCTTGACCGCCGTGATCCTACTCCGGCACCATTGTGACATTGATCAATGGCACATAGGGGCGGGTCACATGGCGGACGACATCGAGGAGACGCTCCTCGGCGGCCCCCTGCGCTACACGCGCAAAGAGGTCGAGGCGCTCGCGGGCGTCTCCGACGACTACGCGCGCCGCATCTGGCAGGCGCTCGGCTTCCCGACCCCGCCCGACGACGAGGTCGCGTTCACCGACGGCGACGTCGCCGCGCTCCGCGAGATCAAGGACCTGCTCGGCAGCGACCTGGTGGACGAGGACATGGTCCTCCAACTCGCCCGCGCCGTCGGCCAGACGATGGGACGGCTCGCAAGCTGGCTCGGGGACGTCTGGCTGCAGCGGCTCGGCGAGCTCCCGTCCGACGAGCCGATCACGCCCGACCTCGTCGCCGCCGCCCTCGCCGCCACCGAGGAGCTCCGTCCGGCGTTCGAGCGCCTCCTGCTGCACGGCTGGCGCCGCCAGCTCACCGCCGCCGGGATGCGCGCCGCCGCGACGACGGCCAGCGCGCAGTCCGACCCCGCCGCCGGTCTCGCGCACCTCGCCGCCGGTTTCGCGGACGTCGTCTCCTTCACCCGGCTGAGCCGCCGCTTGGACGGCGACGCCCTCGCCGCCTTCATCGAGCGCTTCGAGGTCACGACCGCGGAGATCATCGCCGAGCACGGCGGCCGCGTCGTCAAGACCCTCGGGGACGAGGTGCTGTTCGTCGCGTCCGACCCCCGCTCCGCCGCCGAGATCGGCCTCCGCATCGCGGACCGCTTCAACGAAGACCCCGACTTCCCCAAGGTCCGCGTCGGCCTCGCCTACGGGGAAGTGATCCAGCGGCTGGGCGACGTCTTCGGCACCCCGGTCAACCTGGCCGCCCGCCTGACGTCCACCGCCTACCCCGGCACCGTCCTCATAGACACAGCCCTGGTCTCCGCACTGCCGTCCGGCGCTTACGACACCACACCCCTCCGCCCCCGCCC
>NZ_SMKT01000202.1 GCF_004348735.1 Actinomadura sp. KC06 | reverse complement strand
GCCCACCCAAGACGCACCCGCCGACGGCGAGGACGAGCAGCCGCCCGCCCCGAAGGCCGAGACGACCGTCGCCGAGCCGGACACCTACTCCCTCACCGACGACGGCAACGCACTCCGCCTCGTCGACACCCACGCCGACAACGTCCGGTACTGCCCCGAACGCGGCACATGGCTCACCTGGGCCGGGCACCGCTGGGCATGGGACAACCCCGGCACCGTTCAGGAGCTCGCCCGCGCCATCGCCCGCAACCTCCCCACGGCCGACGGCGACCAACGCCGCCACAGAAAGGTGTCCCTGTCCGCCCGCGGGCTCACCAACATGCTCACCGTCGCGCGCACCGACCCCCGCATCGTCGCCCCCATCAGCGCGCTGGACGCACACCCCTACGACCTCAACACCCCCGGAGGACTCGTCGACCTCCGCACCGGCACCGTTCGTCCCCCCGACCCGTCCGCCCTCTGCGCCCGCGCGACGACCGTCGCCCCCGACTTCGAGCAGCAACCCGAACGGTGGCTCAAATTCCTCGCCCAGACGTTCGCCGGCGACGACCAGATGACCACCTACGTCCAACGCCTCATCGGCGTATCCCTCGTCGGGCAGGTGCTCGAACAACTCCTCCCCTTCCCCTACGGGTCCGGCGCCAACGGCAAAAGCACCCTCATGGGCGTCCTGGCGCGGGTCCTCGGCATCGGCGACGACGGGTACGCGCTGTCCGCCCCCGCCGAACTGCTCCTCGCCACCCCGAACAGCGACCACCCCACCGAAGTCGCGCGCCTCTCCGGAACCCGCTTCGTCGTCACCTCCGAACTGGAAGACGGGCAGAGGTTCGCCGAGGCGAAGGTGAAACTCCTCACCGGCGGCGACCCGATCGCAGCCCGGTTCATGCGCGGCGACTACTTCACCTTCCTGCCCACGCACACAATCTGGATGCCCGGCAACCACCAACCCGACGTCCGTAGTGGGGGCCCCGCATTCTGGCGACGGTTGCGCCTCCTCCCCTTCCTCCACGTCGTTCCCGAAGAGGAACAAGAAAAGGGACTCGAAACGAGGCTCGTTGACGAGGAGGGCCCCGGCATATTGGCGTGGGCCATTCGAGGCGCGGCCGAATACTTCGCGCAAGGGATGACCGAACCCGAATCCGTGCGCGTCGCCACCGAGCAGTACGCCAAAGAGCAGGACACGATCGGGCAATTCGTCGAAGAACAGTGCGAGACAGGGTCACCCGCCCTGCCGCACATGTGGGTTAAGGCCGTCGAACTGCGCACCGCGTACGAGGCGTGGTGCCACCGGGAAGGCGAACGCACCACCACGGTAAAGGCGTTCTCCCTGGCGCTGCAGAAGCGATGGAACGTGATCGTCGAGAAGGACCGGGCCGGGCGCACGTACCGCGGGATCAGGCTCGCCGACCCGTCACACGAAGACGAGAACCCGTCACAGGACGACTCGTCCCGGGGGCAAGGATGGTGACAGTCCGAGAAAACCCGATTACAGGTGTGACGGGTCGTGACGGGTACGCGCCGGGTTACTTTTCCAACCCGTCACACCGATTCACTAACCCGAACCAACCCGTCACACCCGTCGCACGCTGCATGGATGCGCGACGACCCGTCACGGAACTACCGGCCAGTAGCAATTCTGTGACGGGTGTGACGGGTTACCCCCTACCTATCCGCCCTAACGCGCGCACAGTTATTAAGACTTACGCGCGCGCGATCACCGTCAATAGGCGCTGCCCGTCACACCCGTCACACCCGGCGCAACCCATCACGCAACCAAACACAACCCCCGCCCCACGGCGGCCCGCATGAGACTCACCACCCGCGCCCGATGGGACCCCTGCCCCAACTGCCACGCATGGACCATCCGCGCCCTCGACGACCACACAGCCGCGATCGACACCCGACTCGACCCGGCACCCCTAGACACCCTCGCCGAGCTGTCTGCGGCCCTCACAGGCCGCCGAACCTACGAGGTCATCCCGATCGCCGCACACCACGAAATCGCCGAACGCACACACTGGCGAATCAACGGAAACCACGGCCACCCCGTGTTCCCCATCCACCAATGCCCCGGCATCATCCCCGCCGGGCCCCTCCCAATCCCCAGACCGCGAAAGGCGCGAACCAATGAGCGACCGCCCTTCTAGCCCAGAAAAGACATTCGCGGCATCGCTCCGACACGTTCGCCGCAACCAAAGAATGAGCCAAGAACACCTCGCCGAACAGATGCGTACCCTCGGCTTCCCCTGGCAGCAAACAACCGTCCACAAGACCGAAAACGCAGCACGACCTATACGGCTCAATGAAGCCCTCGCCCTAACCGAGATCCTCCGCATGAACCTCGGCGAGCTACTCAGCAATCCCAGCAGCGAACAGCCCGCCCTGGTCGCCGAAAACGCCGACCTGAGACGCCGCCTCGCCCGCGCCCGAGCCGCTCTCGACGAGGAGACCCGTTGATCTCTTACGACCACACCGGCGACCGGTCGCCGCGCTCGGTCGCTCGCGACACGCAAGCCCTCCCGGCCATCGACCGCGCGCTCGCAGACCTGGCCGAGGTCGAGACCCTCGTTCCGCTCTTGGCGCTGCTCCGCGACCCCGCCGCGAAACGCCCGTGGCGTGAGGTCCAGCTCGACGCGTGGGCGCGTGCGGAGCTGGACGACGAAGCCCGCGCGGAGCTCGCCGAGCGGACGGAGGACGCGCCCGGCGAACATCGCGACGCCGCCCGCGCCGACGTCCTCGACGTCCTGTCCGGGGTGCTGTGGCGTGCGGAGGACCTCGCGCATCACCTGTCCCGCGCCGCGCGCTGCCCGATCCTGCCCCCGGCCCGGGCGGACGGGGACCCGCGCCCGTACCTCGCCCACGCGGCCGCGTGCCTGCCGACCGCGGTCACCGGCTGGGAGAACGGGAAGGAGATCGCGCAATACGCCGCAGACACCGCCGCGGCGATGGTCGCTGACCTCGAATCAGCGCTCGCCCTGAACGTCGACGGGCACACGGTCAAAGCGGTCTGCCCGTGGTGCCGTGGTGGGCTGGCCGGCTCGTACACGTGGCGGGTCCGCGTGGTCGCCGACGAACCCGCGATCGTGTGCGAGTCCGGCCTCTGCCAGCCGTCGTCTCGCGAGGTGACGACGTGGTGGAAGGGCTGCCCTGTGTGGCGGTTCCCTGACTGGCCGTGGCTCGCCAAGCGGGTCGCTCACCTCGACGCGCGGCGCATGGCCGAGGCCGCGCCGCCGCCGCGTGCGCTCCCCGCCGCTCCGCCCGCCCCGCCCATCTCGCAGGCCGAGGTCGAGCTCCTCGCCGGCCTCGCACCCGAACCCCCGACCGATGAAGGGACCGCAGCATGACCGACACCGAGATCACTTACCGGCGCACCGCCGACGACACCAAACACGGCATGACCCTCGACGAACTCCGCCGATTCCTCGCCGGAAGCGCCGTCCTCGAACTGCCCGACACCGCCCGCGTCAAGGTCACCGCGACCTGGCGCGGCACCATCAAGCGCTTGGAGATCCACCAGTGACCGACCAGACCCCCGACCCGCCCGGGACGCTCCGCCGCGCATTCCCCCTCACGACCGCCCTCGCTGCCGCGCTCGACCTTGACGACGAGCGCCTCGACGCCGTCCTTGAGCGCGCCGTCGCCACCAGGCGCCGCCGCGCTGCCGCTGCCCGCCTCGCCAACCTCGCCCGGGAGACGACCCGATGACCGACCAGACACCCGACCTCGACGCCACCATCGCCAAATCGGCCGCAACCATCCGCGACGCGTTCGAGCCCCTCGCCGACGCCGTCCGCGAAGCCTGGGACAAGATCCGCCCCATCCTCCAGGCGACCGCCCGGGACGGCGAGACGCAGACCGCCGCCGTCTACGCCCTCGCTGGCGCTTTCGAGGAGGACGAAGCGGACGTCAGCGAGCAGCTCGTCAAGCTCGACGCCGACCAGCTCCGCGACGTCATCGCCGCCGCGAACCTCCTCGCCGAGAAGGCCGCCCTCGCCTCCCTCACCGCCAGCACCGACGGGACCGACCAGTGACCGACCAGAAGCCCCCGACCCTCGCCGCCGCGTTCGCCGACATCGGCAACGCCATCGGCGCCGGCTTGAAGCGCATCGGCCTGGCCGTCGCCGAAGCCGCCGAAGCCGTCCAGGACGACTACGCCCTCGTCCCCGA
This sequence comes from Actinomadura sp. KC06, assembly GCF_004348735.1. Taxonomy (GTDB): domain Bacteria; phylum Actinomycetota; class Actinomycetes; order Streptosporangiales; family Streptosporangiaceae; genus Spirillospora. The sequence goes on along the minus strand of NZ_SMKT01000202.1, from coordinate 8,731 downwards.
CCCGGATGAGGCCGAGCCCCAGAGCATCATCGTCGGCGGTCAGGGCGGCGACGGTGACGTCCTCGACTTCCGGGCCAGAGGGCGCGCCCGCATGGCCCTCATGGCATGCCTCGACCAGGACGACGACCACACCGCCCGCCTCCTCGACCGCCTCGACCCCGAGCAGCTCCGCGCGGTCGAGCACGCGGCGGTTGCGCTGTTCCTGCACGCGTCCCGCCTCCGCCCCCACGACGACCGGGCCGCAGACCAGCAGCCCGTCACCGGTCGCCACGCCCTCACCGGCCGCGCCGCCGCCATCCGCGCCGAACGCGACGCCTTCGGCGAACGCCTCATGCAGACCGAGGCCCTCGACGACGCGCAAGCCAACGCCGTCGCCGACCTCCGCACCATCATCGACGAGCAGCCCGACACCTTCCGGGCCTTCCTCCGCGATGAGATCCGCCGCGACCCCGAATGGTGGCGTGACATCCTCCGCCGCGAACTCCGCGCCGGGTTCCTGCGGGAGGACTTCGACCGTGCCGGTGTCACCGTCCGGGACGGCACCAGCGACACCGACGCATGGCGCCCGTGACCTGGCTTGACAGCGCGCCTGTGGATAACCCATGATCGGAGGCGTTCTTGGCATGCCCTGAACACGGGGACAGCACAGCGAGGCCCGTCGGTAGCCCGTCCGGCGGGCCTTCGCCATGTCGGCACCACCCCGGGCATAATGGAACGCATGTTCGACCCCTCCGCGACGTGACATGCGCCCACCGCCCGTCGTCACCTACCGCGTAATCGGCGGACCCGCCTACCTCCTCGCCTGGGAAAAACACCCAGACCGAACCTGGTGGGCCCGCCTCCTATGGGTCGAGATCACCCGCGATGGCTACACCGGCCGGCACGCCCGCGTCATCGCCGACGACATCGCGCCCATCCCCGGCCAGGACTACCGCGCCGTCCCCCGCCGCGGCCTCGACCCGCGCAGCTACCCGCCGAGCGACCCGACCGACCCCCGCGACCCGGCCAACCGCGCGTTCAGCCAGAACCGCGGACAACAGCGACGCCGGGAGGCGGCCGAGCGGGCGCTGAACCGCAAGCCCGAACCGAACTTCTGACCTCGGGGGGTGGTCGGCATGGCCGCAGGCCGCCCCCTCACCCAGCAAGACCGCGACCAGGTCCGCGCCCTCCACGCCCAAGGGCTGAACCGCAACGCCATCGCCCGCGAGATCGGTCGCGCGCAGTCCACCGTCAGCAAGATCGCCGCCGAGCTGGGCCTCAACTTCGACCGGTCGCGCACCCGCGAGGCCACGAAGGCGAAGGTCGCCGACGCCAAGGCCCGCCGCGCGCAACTCGCCAGTGATCTCCTCGACGACGCCGCCGAGCTCCGCAAGCAACTGTGGCAGCCGTGCACGCTCGTCAAGATCGGCGGCAAGGATAACGTCGCCACCGAACACCCCCTCGGCCAACCGCTGTTCGAGGACCAGCTCAAAATCGTGCAGGCCACCGGCCTCGCCGCCGAGCGGCACGCGCGCCTGGTCGAGCTCGACCGCGACGACGGCAACTCCGAAGTCGCGTCCCTCCTCGGCAACCTCCTCGGCGGGCTGCAGGCCAAGCACGGCACCGGCGACGACGAGCAGCAGTGACCGTCGGGCCGGTCCTGTCTGAGAAGCAAGAACGGTCGATCGCGCACAGCACGGCGCGGCTCAACATCTGGTGCGGCTCCGTCCGAAGCGGGAAGACGATCGCCAGCCTGTTGCGTTGGCTCGCCTACGTCGCCAAGGCGCCGCCCGGCGACCTCGTCGTCTCCGGCAAAACCCTCGACTCCGTCGCCCGCAACGTGTTCGGGCCGTTGCAGGACCCGGCCATCACCGGCCCGGCCGCCCGGCTCGTCCGCTACACCCGCGGCGCCGGAACCGCGACCATCCTCGGCCGGAACGTCGAGGTCGTCACCGCCAACGACAACCGCGCCGAGGAGAAGCTCCGCGGGTTCACGTGCGCCGGCGCGTACGTCGACGAGATCACCGTGTTGCCGGAAACGTTCTGGACGCAGCTTCTCGCCCGCCTGTCCGTCCCCGGCGCGAAGCTGTTCGGCACCACCAACCCGGACGGCCCGATGCACTGGCTACGGGTCAAATACCTGCTCAGACAGGGTGAACTGAACCTCCGGTCATGGCACTTCACCCTCGACGACAACCCGGGCCTCGACCCGCAATACGTCCGCGACCTCAAGGCCGAATACGTCGGCCTGTGGCACCGCCGCATGATCCTCGGCGAATGGTGCCTCGCCGAGGGCGCGATCTTCGACATGTTCGACCCCGCCCGCCACGTCGTCACCGACCTGCCCGCGATCGTCCGCTGGGTCGCGCTAGGCGTCGACTACGGGACGCGGAATCCGTTCCACGCTGTGATCCTCGGCGTCGGCACGGACGACCGCCTGTACCTGACGCGCGAATGGCGCTGGGACTCGACTACCGCCCGACGCCAGCTCACGGATGCCGAATACTCGCAGCGGCTCCGCACCTGGTTGACCACCGTTCCCATCCCGACGACGACCCTCGCCGGTGTCGACCCCGAGTACGTCGTAGTGGACCCCAGCGCGGCCAGCTTCCGCATCCAGCTCTACCGCGACGGCGTCACCGCTCGCCTGGGCGACAACACCGTTGTGGACGGCATCCGGACCATGTCCAGCCTGTTCGCCCTCGACCTGCTGCGCGTCCACGACTCGTGCACGGGCCTGCTCGACGAGCTCCCCGGCTACTCGTGGGACGACAAGGCCGCGGAGAAGGGCGAGGACTCCCCGATCAAGGTCGCCGACCACGGCATCGACGCGGCCCGGTACGCGATCCACACGACCCGTTCGGCGTGGCGGCCGATGCTGCCCGCCGGCCTCACCCTCGCCGCATAAGGAGCCCCATGTCCAAGCCCAGCGTCGGCCGCATCGTCCACTACGTGTCGTACGGCACCCCCGGCGGCGAGTACACCCCGCAGTGCCGCGCCGCGATCATCACCGAAGTCCCGCACGTCGACGAGGCGCGTACCCCCGAGTTGCACGCGGAGGGCGAGGAGCTCCAGGCGCGCGGCAGGGTCGGTCTGGCCCTCCTGAACCCGTCCGGGATGTTCTTCAACGAGGCCGACTACGACGAGCAGCATCACGGCGGTACGTGGCACTGGCCCGAGCGCGTCTGACCCCTCCCCGAAAGCCCCCGGCGCGGGCGTCCCCCCGAGGTCTGCGCCGGGACGTTCACCGGCCCGGCCGCGTACCGGAGGGGTTGCGCGGTCGGGCCGGCCAACCCCTCACCCGGAAGGATCCCCTACGCATGTCCGCACGCGACGTCACGATCAGCCTCACCGGCGACGGCTCCGGCTCCGTCCAGGTCGACGGCCACGACCTCAGCAACGCCACCCGCGGCCTTCACATCGCCTCAGTTGTTGGCGAGCGGCCCCGGCTCGTCCTCGACGTCCCCGTACGCGAGGCGAAGGTCGACGGCGAGATGACCGTCACCGTCCCCGACAAGACCCGCGACGCGCTCACCGCGCTCGGATGGGGCACCCCCGACCAGCTCAACGCCGCCTACCGCGAACGCGCCCGCCTCGTCGCCCACCTCGCCGCGTCCTACCCCGGCGACGCCGTCCTCGCCTTCTCCGACCCCGACGCCCCCGGCTGGGCCGTCCTCACCATCGCAACCCCCGCCGGACAGCTCTCCTGGCACATCGCCGCTGAGGACCTCGACCTGTTCCCCGAGTACCTGGTCGCGCGCGTGCACCCCGAGGACGAGCGCGCGACCTGGGACGGCCACGACACGCCCACGAAGTACGAGCGGCTATCGGTGCTGGCGTCGCAGACGCACGCCGAGCGCCGCGCACAGATGGCAAGGGGGTAACCGATGCCCCTACCCGACGGCGGCAACATCGCATGGCCTCCCGAGCACTGCGGCCCCATCAACACCCAGATCGCGGCATGGGCCGCGTGGTACTCCGGGGACGCCGAGCAGCTCGCCGCCATCTATGCCGGCGACGGATCCAACTCCACCGCCGGCCGCGACTTCTTCGCGTCCGAGACCGGCGGCATGAAGGCCACCGCCCGCCGCGTGTTCGACCGGGTCCGGCGGTGGTTCTGGGGCAACCGCAACCCCTCCGGCCAGCCATCCAACCGGCTCCACGTCCCCATCGCCGGAGACATCGCATCAGCATCCGCCGACCTGCTGTTCAGTGAGCCGCCCGCGATCAAGGCCGACGACGAGCCGACACAGGCCCGCCTGGTCGAGCTGTTCGACGATGGCGCCCACGCCACCCTCCTCGAAGCCGCCGAGATCTCCGCCGCCCTGGGTGGCGTGTACCTGCGCGTGTGCTGGGACGAGACCACCGTCCCCGACCGGCCATGGCTCGGCGCCGTCCACCCCGACGCCGCCGTCCCGGAATGGAGTTTCAGCCACCTCACGGCCGTGACGTTCTGGCGCGTCATCAAGACCGACAAACGCACCGTCGTGAGGCACCTCGAACGGCACGAGCCCGGTGTCATCCTCCACGGCGTGTACGAGGGCACCGACGAGCACCTCGGCATGCCCGTCCCCTTCGACGCCCACGAAGAGACGGCGTGGTTGACCGAGCATCCGCGGCTGACCAACGGCAACGAGATCCCCACCGGCTTGGGCAACAAGCTCGCCGCCGTGTACGTCCCCAACATGAGGCCGAACAGAGTGTGGAGGAACACCTCCCAAGCGTCCGCGCTCGGCCGCTCCGACTACGCCGGCGTCGAGGCGCTCATGGACGGCCTGGACCTCACCTACTCGTCCCTGATCCGCGACGTCGAGCTCGGCAAGGCCCGCCTGATCGTCCCGCAGGAGTACATGACCTCGCACGGCAAAGGCCAGGGCGCATCCGTCGACCTGGACCGCGAGGTGTACGAGGCCGTCCGCACCATGGGCGCCGACGAAGGCAAGATCGACCTCAAGGAAGTCCAGTTCGACATCCGTGTCGACGAACACGAGGCCGTCATCTCCGGCCTCAAGACGACCATCGTCTCCAGCGCGGGCTACTCCGCGGCGACGTTCGGCCTCGACACCGAAGGCTCGGCGATGACCGCTACCGAGGTCGCCGCCAAGAGCCGCCGGTCGCTGATCACGCGGGACCGTAAGACGAAGTACTTCGGGCCCGGCCTGGCCGACATCACCGAGGCTCTCCTCGGCGTCGACGCCGAAATGTTCGGCACCGCGATTCAGCCGCAGCGGCCCACGATCGAATGGCCCGACGCCATCTCCGAAGACCCCAAGGCGGTCGCCGAGCGCGTCGAGCTGTGGGGCCGCGCCGAAGCCGCGTCGACGGAGACCCGGGTCCGGGAGCTTCACCCCGACTGGGACGACCCGCAGGTCACCGAAGAGGTTCAGCGGATCCGGGACGAATCCGCCATGGGCGTCGACCCCGCCGAGCAGTTCGGCGACGAGTTCCGCGCTGGCGAACACGGCGCCGACGCCCCGCCGGACGCCCCGCCCGACGAGGAATAGCCCCGTGCGGCTGGTCGTCCGGATCCTCGGCCGCGAGGTCCTCGCCCTGGAACTCGACCACTCCGAACCCGCCCCGATCGTCGAGGACGGCCCCCCGTTCGGCTTCACCGGCTCCGCTGGCGGCGTCGCCGAGCTAGCGGACCCGTGGCCTGCCGACGAGGTGGTGTGCCGTGGCCGTTGACGCGGACCTCGTCGACGCCATCGCCGCCACCGTTGCGGACCTGTGGCGGGAGGCCGAGACGGCGCTCACGCGCACGGTCGCACGGTCGCTTCGTCAGGGCATGGACAACCCGGCCGCCGCGCAACGCCTCTCCACGGTGCGGGCGCTCCGCCGCTCCGCCCAGGGCATCGTGGCCGCCCTGGAGGCCGACACCGGCCCGACCGTCCGGACCGCCCTCGCCGACGCCTACCGGCACGGGTGGCGCTCCGCCCTGGTCGACCTTCCGCGCCGGTTCTTCCCGCGATCCCGCATCGCCGAGGCCGCGAGCGAAGCCCTACGCCAGCGGTCGGGCGCCGGGTTCATCGAGACCCTCGCCGCCGCCCTCATCCGCGACCTCGGCCACGTCACCCGCAACATCCTCCGCGATGTGGTCGGCGTGCACCGGGACGTCCAGGCCGCCGCCGCCGCGCGGATCCTGACCGGCGCGCAGACCCGCCGCGAGGCGACACAGGCCGCGTGGCAGGCGTACGTCGACCGGGGCGTCACGGGCTTCACCGACCGTTCCGGCCGCCGCTGGCGGCTCTCCTCGTACGCCGAGATGGCCGCGAGGACGAACACGCAGAGGGCCGCGACACAGGGCCAGGTCGACCGCCTCACATCGTTGGACGTCGAACTCGTCTACGTCTCCGATTCCGTGCAGGAGTGCGCCCGGTGCCGCCCGTGGGAAGGCAAGATCCTCCGCACCACCGACGGGCCCCGCGACGTGCAGGTCGAACACCCGACGCGAGACGGCGTCATGGTCACGGTCGAGACCGCCGGATCGTTGGACGATGCCCGGCTTGCTGGGCTGTTCCACCCGAATTGCAGGCACAGTGTCAGCGCATATTTGCCTGGCGTGACGAAGGTCCCGAAGGCCAGGCCGGACCCGGACGGCGACCGCGCACGGCAACGCCAGCGCGCTCTAGAGCGCAGGATCCGCCGGTACAAGGAACGCGAGCAGGCCGCCCTCACCGATGAGGCGCGCAAGGCCGCCCGCGCCCGCGTACGCGCCGCGCAGGCCGCCCTACGTGACCACCTCGCCGAGCATCCCGACCTCAAGCGCCTCCGGTACAGGGAGCAGATCGGCGCAGGCAACATCCCGCCCGCCGGCCGCCGCGACGACCCGGCGACCCCGCAGGGCCCGCCCACCGAGCCGACCCTCGACGGCGGGCCCGCACCCGCACCCGAGCAGCACACGCGCCGCCGCGCCCCCGAGCCCTCGCCCGCGGACGAGGCCCGGCAGCCTGGCCCGGATCAGCCCGTCCTCGAACCGCCGCCCGCCCCCGACCCGCGCAAGATGAGCGACGAGCAGCTCGAAGCCGCGCTCATGGAAGAGATGAGCAAGGCCGACTTCGACGAGGCCCGGATCAGCGAGCTGTCCGCCGAGGTCGACCGCCGCGAAGCCGCCGCCCGGGAGGCCGAGGAACGCCGCGCACGGAACCGAGAGAAGGCCCGGGAGCGCCGCGAACGGCAGGACGCCGAGCGCGCGCAGCGCATGGCGGACCTGCTCGACGAGGGATGGCCCGAAGAGGAAGCCATCGAAGCCGTGTACGGCACGAGCATCGAAGCGCAGCGGCGGGCCCGCGCCGTGGAGGAGCTCCGCGGCGCCGGCTACCAGGGCGCCCGGTTCGAGGACCTCGCCCGGCAGGCCTACAAGGACCACGTCTATCAGCAGTGGCTCGCCGCGTCCGAAGCCACCCGGGGCGTTCTCCTCACCCGTCAGGGCGAGGCCCGCGGCATCGAGCCTCAATCTCTCTTCCACGGCCCGGAAGCACGGGCGAGGAAATGGGCGTCCGACGAGCTGAAAGGCTGGTGGGACCGCAACGGGCGCCTCACGTTCGCCGACTTCAAAGAGATGCTTCTCGGTAGACGCGGCGAGCAGGGTGGGAGAGACTTCCTCTCGTGAACGCCACCGGCTGGGCCTACGAGCGCGGCACCAACGAGAGAGTCGACGACGACGGGAACGTCGTTACGGAGCCGACCGATAACGCCTGGTTCGTCTGCCACGATCACAACCTCGCTAGCGGGGCTCTGCCGGTTGCGGAAGCGCTGGAGTTCGCCCGCGCCCACCTCACGGAGCAGCATCCGGAAGACGAACTTGAGGCGCTGCCGTGAACCAGGCCGACGCAGTGCGCGCCGTCACCGCCGGCCGAGTCGCCGCCCGGAACAACGAGCCCGCGACCGCGTGCCCGCACGACCCCAACGCCAAGACTCCGCAGGAGCGGGCCCTGGCGCGCCTGTGGCTACGCGGGTACGACCGCGAGAACCCGCTGAACATCGACTACTCCTGACGCTTACGGGGACGTCCGCCGCCCGCTCCCTGCCCCGGCCGCGCCGCGTGCCACGCTCTGATCTCGTCCGCGCGTTCCGGGAGCCAACCGGGTAGGTCACGGTCGCCGAGATGAACGTCCGGCGCGGGGAAGTCTCCGTGACGGTCCTGCCATTTCGCTACGGCTTGCGCGGACACGCCGAACAGGGCGCCCACGGACGCCCTATCGAGGTACCGGGTGGGACCGGTCGTCACGCGGCCACCACCGTGAACATGCCGCCGTCGGAGGCGGGCTCATCGGAGAGGGCAAGACCGAACAGCGCGCCGTCCACCCGCTCTGCGATCTCGACGACGGGCGCGGCCTCGGCCGCCGCGTCGAGGAGGTCGAGGGTGCCGCACCCGTCGCCCTGGATACCGGCGAGCATGTCGAGCTGCGTACCGGCGGTGTACCAGTCGCCTGCGGTCATCTTCGTCCAGTCCTTCATTCCTGCTCCCTAGAACGTCGTCCGCGTTGTGGACAACGTTAATGGAGACAAGGGAACATTGTCCAGCTTTCAGACAAAGAATCTTTAGACTTCCCGCCGCACGGCGGGCCCCACCCCTCACCACCAGCCCCGACGCCGCACGGCACCAGGGGCACCACCACCCGCACGGGAGACACGCATGACCATCACGACCCCCGGCGCGATCATCGGCTACCGCAAGAACGGCCAACCGATCCGCCTCATTGCCGGAGCCGAGGACAACCCGCCCCCGGCCGACCCTGCACAGGGCCAGTCC
>NZ_SMKT01000201.1 GCF_004348735.1 Actinomadura sp. KC06 | reverse complement strand
GCCCGACCCTCCGCCGAAGCCCAAGGACAAGAAGTAGACCCCCGCGGCCCCCGGTGGAACGCGGCGGCCGGGGCCGCGGGTGGGGCGGCGTGCCCACCACCCCCGGTTGGGTGCGCCGCCCCTTCTAGACGCCGCGGCCTCGGGACAACACCTCAGCGCGTGGGGCGTCCCGGGGTCGCGGCCCGGCCCCCAGGCACGACGAAACCGGCCCCCGCCCTCCGAAGAGAGCAGGGGCCGGCCGGTATCCCAGACCCGTCCGAGAACGGGTTTCCCCCGGGTCCGCGGGCTCAGGCTACGACGCCAGTTTGGAACGCGCCAGGGGCCTAGATGCCGCGGTAGTCGCGGACCGGAGGATCCTCGACCTTGTTGGGGACGCGCCAGACGCCGAGCGCGACGAGCAGCGCACCCCCGATCGTGATCAGCTCGGACGTGTCGAGGGCCTGGTCGTCGACGGCGGCCACGATGGTCGCGAGGACGGGTGCCAGGGAGGCGATGACGGTCTTCCAGTAGGCGGAGACCTTGAGCATGACCTTCTCCTTTAGGTGATCTGCGCCGTCCATGCGGCGCGCCAGGTGGCCGGGCCGACAACTCCGTCGACGCTGAGGCCCTTCTCTCGCTGGAAGGCCCGGCAGATCGATTCGGAACCGGGCCCGTACGCGCCGTCGACGTCGATCCGCCAGCCGCGCGCCTTCATGCGTGCCTGCCACGTGCGGACGTCCGCGCCGGACATGATGGGCGGCTGCGTCAGGTACCGGCCCGGCCAGCGCGGCACCTTCGACGTGGCGGGCTTGGAAGCCGGGGGCTTCGGCGATCCGGCGCTGGCGTAGTCCGGGCGCCCGTACCCGGCGATCACGCTCGACGAGCGGATGCGCCGGCGCACCGCATCGCCCGTGTTGGCCTCGATGGTCTGGAGGCGTCCGCCGCCGAGGACCTTCTCGACGATGCCGACGTGGTCGATTGCGCCGATCGCGTTGGTGGCGCCCCAGTCGAAAAAGACGATGTCGCCGGCCCGCGCCTGATCGACGTTCGCGGTCGTCCCGCTGAACCACCGTCCAGCCTTCCTGAAATCGTCGGCATGCCAGACCGTGTACGCCCGGTCTCCGCCGGGCAGGACGGCCGAGGTGTTGCCGCTGTGCCGCGCCCAGTAGGTGATGGCCATGTCGCACCAGGCGGCTCTGAGGAACTCGTCCCCGTGCCGTTCCGCGTACTCCTTGGTGATCCGGTTGGGGCGGCCGGCCATCCCGATCGACTTGCGGGCCTCGGCGAGCATCCCCGCAGCGCTCATTCGGCTCCCTCGCCCCGGTAGATGCCGTTCTCCGCCTCGCCGTACAGGCCGCGGAGGACGTCGTCCTCATCGGTCTCGGTGGGCCCGGCGCCGTCCTTCGGCACGGGCGGCAGGGGTTCCTTGTCCATGGCTCTCCTATCTGGCGATGATCGCGACGATGCCGACCGCGATCGTGATGACGCCGAGCACGAGCGTGACGACGATGGCCGTGACGTTGGTCTTCCGGTCGGCGCGTTTCTGGTCCGCGGCCCGCTGCTCGGCGATTTCCTCGCGGAGCCTGGTGTCGCGCTTCTCGCCGTCCTCGCGGATCCGCGCGTCCCGCTGGTCGAGCTCGTCGCGCGTCACGCGGGTCCGGTCGATGTCGTCGACCCGGTTGTCGAGGCCGCGCACGTCGCGTTGGAGGTCGTCGGTGCGGCGTGCGGCGGTCTGCTGCTCCTGGAGGACGAGCCGGATGTCGCCCTGGATCGAGGCGAGGGAGGTCATGACCTCCCCGCGCAGCATGGCCAGCTCAACGCCCTGTGACATCTCGTCGGTCATGGGAGCGGCACCACCGTCAACTCACGCAAAGCAAAGCTGCCCGTACCGGAGACGACGCGGTGCAGAAGTCGCGTGTTGTACGGGGCGCCCGGCGTCAGCCCGGAAACGATGTGTGAGGCGCCGATCCGCGCGAACGTGTTCCCGTAGTGGGAGACGCCGTGCCCGTCCCCGGGCGTCTCCACCTGGGTCCCGGATCCGATCGCGGCCCCAGTCCGCGTTTCCGGGGCCACAAGCACGCCGGCCGTCGCGCCGCTGTTGACCATCCGCGCGACGGTGAAGACCATGACCCGGCCGGACGTCGGGGCGATGAACGCGACCGCGACGTCTTCATAGGTCCCCAGGACGAAGGCGGTCGAGTACGCGGTGTTGGTTGCGTCGTAGCTGGTATCGCCGCGGTCGGTCACGGCCGGGGGCGTGTCGAGGGCCTTCACCGTGGTTCCGGCGAGCAGGTCAGGCAAGACGCCTCCTAGAGGGCTCGGATGGCGGGCGCAGCGAGCTGCACGGGGGCGCCCGCGTTGTGGGATTTGCTGATTCCGTTCGCGCTGCGGACGACGGTGAACGCTTGCGGCGAGCTGGCGCCGGTGATCGCGGTGACCGTGACGCGTTCCCCGCCGACGAGCAGGTCGAAGGGGAACTCGGCGACGTCGGTCGTCCACAGCGGGCCCGTGGTGGTGGCGACGGACCACGACGTGTCGTCCGCGTCGACGGGCGCGGCAAGCTCGGACCCGGCGGTGCCCCGGCGGCTGCTGTCCCGGACGCCGACCGTCCACGGGCCGGCAGGGCTGGCGTTGGTCGTGATCTCCCACGACCACGGTTTGAGAACCTCCGTGTATCCCTGCATGAGCTGGTCAATGTCCTCGGGCGGCAACCACGGCGGCGGGTTGGTGACGGAGAACCGGTCGCCAACGTCAAGGGCCGCCATGTCGTCGAGCAGGTGGGAGGCAGTGTGCGGCCACATCACGACCGTCGGGTATCGGGCCTCATCCCAGGTGCCGAGATGCACGCGCCACGACGCGATGCCCGGGAGCTGCTCGTCCGAATAGACGCCGAGCGTGATCTCCTCGTCGTAGATCCCGACGCCGCCCTCTTCCGGCGGCAGGACCGACAGGGGCCCGTCCTCGCGCACGACCCGCGCTGACGAGCCGCCATCCCGCGTGGCCGTGACGTCGTTCCTGGTCGCCTGGTCGTCTTCGGTCGGCGTCAGCGGCGGGGGGACCTCGCCGCGCGCCGTGTAGTCGAGGGTCACCGTGCGGGCCTGGTTGTAGAGGCTCGCCCGGGTGCGGTATTCGAGGCCGAGCTCGTCACGGGACTCGTGGAGGATCCCGCCGTCGGCGTCCGCAGCCTGGTCGAGCAGTTCGAGCAGGGCGCCCGTGCGCTGCGCCCCCAGGGCTACGGTGTCGTCGAGCTCGCCGACAATGACGAGAGGGATCTCGTTCTCGGCGGCGAGCCGCGCCATCCGGGCAGAGGCGACCTCCCCGGCGTAACCCTCGAATTCGTCGACCAAGTCGAAAGGACTCGCCGCCAGGTTGTACAAGGTGACGTGCCCGATGCTCGTGTCGCCGAGGTCGGCCGGGTCCCCGATCGTTACCGAGCGGACCGATCCGATTGTCCAGGACCCAAACGCCGTTTGCCCCGACCCCTCGAAGGAATCTATCCCGCGGCCTTGCTCTGTGAATTCGACGGTCGCGTTGATATCGGTCGCGGTTTCTTGGATCTTGAAGGCGACGCGCAACAGTCGGCCTTGCACAGAACCGGAGAAGACCAATGTCGCGGTGACGATTTGGGTGCCCGTGTTGTCGTAGATCGTGACGCCGAATGTGCCCCCGCTGGAAGTTGAGTACCACATGTCCCAGCGGGCGGCGGTTCCCGTGGTGGAGAGACTGGCGATCTGTCTCGTACCACCAAGCGCGGAGTCAGGCAGGTGCAAAAGCATCATCAGCGACTGGGCGTTGATGACAGACCCGGGAGGATTGGGAGGCGTGTATGCGGGCACGGTGCCGACGAGTCGGCTTGTGCCCATGCGTGGAAGTGCCGCGCTCCCCACGAAATCGGTATCGGCCTGGTATTCGACTGCGGTGGGGTTGCGGGTCACGCGAAGCGCGGGCGCGCCAGCGAGCCCGGACGCGAAGCCGCCGCCGGCGTCTTCCATCGGCCAATAAGCGACCACGCCCGCGGTTGCGGGGATGGAGCGGCGCAGCGGGGACTGGACGGGCGCGGCGCCCTGGCCGAGACGCCTCCGGATCCCGGCCGCCTGCACCTGGACGTGAACGTCATTTCCGGAGACGTGCCAGGACGGCGGCCACGATGCGACCTCGAAGTGTCCGCGTGCCGGGCGGAGCAGCCGGGCGCGGCCGTGGGCCGTCCAGGTGAGCCCGTCCGGGCCGGTCCATGAGGTGTCGCCTTCGGTCTGCCCGGCGATGCCGGGGTCGCCGACGGTCGTCCCGTCGATGCCGTTGCGGACCTGCGCGGCGTAGACGCGGCCGTGGTACTGGCGGCCTCCGTCGGAGAAGAACGTCCCGCCGGTCACGGATGCGATCTCCAGCGCCGCGGTGCCGGCGTAGATCGAGGTGGTTCCGGCGGTGGTGACGGGGTCGCCGAGCTGCGTCCACGGCCCGTCGATCGTCGCGGCGGTGTAGAAGGTGACGACGTGCTGGCCGGCGCCGTTGTTGACGTCGAGGGTCGCGCGGACCGCGCCGCGTTCCCGCCGGGTGAACGGGACGGGTTCGGTGCTGGTGCGGGTCTGCACCGCGGCGAGCGTCCCATTCGTGGACCACGCGAAGACCGCCGTGCCATCGGCGGAGATCTGCAGGAACCAACTCCGTTCGTTAATGCCGGAACCGGTGAGGTACTTGCTGACCAGGATGATCCGGCGGCTGGGGCGCCACGAGTCGGGGGCGACGTCGGCGCGGACGTCGATGTCGCCGGTGATGTCGAGCGCGGCCGTGTCGGGAGTGGAAATGTAGTGCCCGAACTGTCCGGGCATGTAGGCGTACGGCGGGGCGTCCCCGACCCGAATCCTCAAGGGGGTGTTGCGGCCGAGCAACCCGAAATACGGGGAGCGGGGGTTGCGGCCGGCCCATTTGCCTTCCTGATCCCGCAGCGACAACTTCGCCTTGGACGGGTCGGGGCGCGACGCCTCATTCGACCGGCCGCGGGTGATCGTGACCGGGTCGCGTTTGAGCGCCTTGTCGATCGTCTCAACCCACGCGCCGTCGATCAGCAGCTCGGCGCGGACGTCGAGGGGTGCGTGCGGGAACGTCGGCTCCGGTTGGGGGGTGAGGGCGATCGACCAGCCAACCGCGTTCGCCTGCGCCTGATCGAACGTGTATGTCGACGGCCCCGACGCGACGCCGCCGGTCACGGGTCCATCGGAGTCCGCAATGATCAGCGACGTCGTACCGAGGCTGTTGCCGAGCTGCTCGGCGCGCTCCGTCCGTCCGTCCGGCGCCGTGATCGTCGTGTCGGCCGCGCCGCGGTCCGCGACGAGATCGACCACCCATCGGTTCGCCCCGGACGGGGTGACGCCAGGCGCGTCGTGCGTGGTGTCGGTGCCCGCCTCCACAGCGGTCGCGGGAGTCCCGTCGATGGGGCTCGTCGCGTCCACTCCTGAGTAGGCGACGGCACCCATGCTGTGCTTGACCGCCGACGTCCACGACAGGGTGATGGTGGCGCCGAGGTCGGATGCCTCCAGGACCTTGGCCCACACGCGCGTGCGAAGGTTCGTATCGTCCACGCTCCCGGGCCCGAGGGGCGCCCACGTGCCGCCCGTGCTGGAGGCGATGGCCTGGTCCCCTGCCGAGACGCTCGACAGGGCTCCGAAGACGAGGACGTAGTCACCGGCTTGGAGAGAGCCCGGCAAGACGATCGCGTTGCTCGTGGCGCCGTTGGTGTACGCGGTGACTGCGTCACGGAATCCGATCGCCATTGTCACCCGCTACCTAGCGCGGCTTGGACGTTGCCGCCGCCGTCGACCCGCACCCACCCGCGAACCATGTCCTTGAGCTGGTCGCCGCCGCCCTCGACGTCGACCAGGACGCGGACGAGGACCTCGCGGGCGCTGCGGTTCGCCGCCGCGGCGAGCGTGGACGCTGGAACCTGCTGCAGGGTCGGCGGGGCGACCGCGCCCGCAATGTCGCTGGTGACGCCCCCGAGGAGCCCGTGTAGGGAGGGAAGGGCGCCGGTGATGCCGTCCATCAGGCCCGTCATGAGCGCCCGCCCGGACGGCTCCAGGAGGCGCATGTCCACGCTCATGGGGCCCTTCCAGTCCGGAATCAGGCCCGTCACGCGGCCAAGCTCTGACTTCACGCGCCCGACCGCGGACCGGATGCCGCCGATCAGGCCGTCGAGGATCGCCTTGCCCGCGTTCCAGAGCCACCGGCCCGCGCCGGAGAAGACACCGAATACGCCATTCTTGACTGCGATCACGGCGGATTTCACTTTGCGGGCGCCGCTCCGAACTGCGCCGGTGATTCCGTCCATGATGTAGTGCCAAGCCCTGACGGCTGTCGACCATATCTGATTCCATATTTTCTGGAGGAACCGGAAGAGAGTGACAGCAAGTGTGCCGATGGCGATTAGCGCGGTACGTATGATCGCCCAAACGATTTGCAATGCGCCCTTGCAGATCGACTGTACTCCGGACCAGACTTTTCCCCAGTCGCCGGTGAGTATCCCGGTGAATATCCGGAAGATGCCGACAATAATATTCAGGGCGCCCTTGATGATATTCAGTAGTCCCGCGAAAGTGGCGGATACTATCGGCGTAAGAACGTCGACCAGCCATGCCACTACAGGGGCGGCTGCTTTAATGAATTCAGCGATAGCCGGTACTAGTTCGTTGACGATGATCCCGCCGATTTCCTTTAGCGGTGGAAGCACCTCGACCTTAATCGCTTCGAAAAGCTTTTTGAGCGAGGGGAGGACCGTCGCTCCGGCCTCCTGTAGATCACGGAAGGCACCCTTGATTGGCGCGGCGCCGTCCCCGGCGAAAGCGGCCTTGAGTTTGAGCCATGCGGCTTTCGCCTCGCCGAAATGCCGGATGATGAGGGACGCGACGCCGATAATCGTTGCGACGGGCCCGCCGAAGATGATCGCAGCGACCGTGACCGCATCGGCCAGGAGCCCGAATTGCGTGGTGTACATCTTGTACGCGTCGATGAGCGTCTGAATCCACCCGGCGACCGTCGTCACCACGGTCTTGACGGTGCGGAGCGTCTTGAGAAGGTCGTTCATCCCGCCCTGGACCGAGGCTTTGTTGATCCGGTCGAGCCGGTCAGCCAGCCAATCCAGCGCCTTAGCTGCGCCCTTCGTCCCGGCGGCCGTGGACACGCCCATGATCCGGCCGAGCATCGCCGTGAACGAGATGATGAGTCGGGACACTTGCGGGGCGAGGCGCTGCATCGCCGCCGAGATCGGTTCCAGAATCCCCCGGATCGACCGGACACCCTCCGCCGACTTCGCCCACTTGAGGAAACGGCGCTGAACGATGTTCGCGGCGTTGCCTACGCCGACCATGTATTTCGTGACGGTCGGCTGAATAACCTTCCGTAGCTGCTCGGCGAGAGGCTTGATTCCGCGTGCGGCGGCCTTGCTGCCCGCTTCGGTCGCCTTCTCGAAGGTCTTCGTGAGCGGTTCGAGGGCCTTCCGAGCCGCTGTGCCTTCCGCGAAAATCGCCGTCAGCGACAATTTCGCGATCTCGATCGCGGCTTTCAATGCGATCAGCGCCGGGGCGGCGGAGAGCGCGGAGGAGCCGAGGTCGGCGATGGCGCCGGCGCCCTGGGCGATCAGCGGCGCCGCAGCAACGACCCCGGTCGCGACCGTGGCGAGAGTCCAGGGCAGCGCGGCGAGCGGGGCGATGACGGCGCCGGCCGCGCCGAACCCGGCCTTGATGGCCTTGGACGCGGCGCGGACGAGCCGCGACCCGAACCCGCTACCGGCGGCTTCGCCCTCGGCCACGAACCGGCCTCGCATGTCCCTCAACCGGCCGTTGGCGTCCCGCTGGAACCGCTCCATGTCCTGCTCGGAACGGCGCAGTCCGCGCTGTAGGCCGCGGTTGTCGACTTCGAGGAAGGCGACCAGTTCGCCGATGGTCAGCGCCATGGGGCATCACCCCCTGGGGCTGTGTGGTGCGGGTTAGAGGTTGCGCAGGAAGTGGCGAGCGCTCTCGCCGGTTAGTTCAACGGGCTCGTTCGCGGTGGCCTGCGCCCAGCGCGATTCGCCGGAAAGGCCCGACAGCAGCCAGAGGAATTCACGGCTGTTCAGGTCGTAGAGTTCATCGGCCGAGATGCCGTATTCGCGGCGGAAGTCCGCGACGATCAGCGGCCATTTCCGGGCGATCCACCGCCAGACCGCTACCGCTTTCGGCGAGCCTTCTTCTTGCCCTGGCGGGCTTTTCCCCGGGCCGCCTTCCTGGCCTCGGCCTCCTTGACGAGCTCGGCGGCCCGCTCGAAGGTGATGTGCTGCCCGTTGGCCGAGGCCACACCCCAAGCCATGAGCACTTCGAACTCGAACAGGTCGACGCCGCTGGCGATCCAATGGTCGAGGGCGCCCTTGCCGAACAGGGCCCCGACGACCTTCCGGACGTCCTTGATGTCGGACGAGCCGCTGAGGTTGTCCATGCTGATCGACAAACCCAGCGGCATGGACGAGGGCAGGGTGACGACGCGGCCGAACACCGTCGTGCTCCGTCCGCCGGCGCGCCTTGCCTGCTGCTGCGCGCGCCAGGCGTCAAAACCCTCGACCTCGGCCGCTTCCTCAGCGGCCTCCAGGGCGTCGAGGTCGGGCTCGTCCGGCTGAGGGGTGTGAGGGGTGGGGGTGTCCATCACACAACCGCCGCAGTACTCGACGGGCCGGACTTGGTGAACGTGGCGCCCCAGCTCGTCTTGTCGTTGGTCTCGCCACCCTGCTCGCCGAGGGTGGCGGTGCACGTCCAGATACGCCACTCAGTGTCCATCGGGTGGCGGAACCTGATCCGGCCGAGGGACTCGACGCCCTTCTTGGTGGCGAGGACTTCGACGCGGGCCTGCCCGGTGTCCAAGACGCCGGTGACGTCGTCCTTGAGCATCTTGGCTTCCACCTCCATGGTGGCGCCGCGCTGCATGACCTCCTGCTCGTACTCGCCCTCGGACCCGTAGGTCGTGGTGTCGGCGACCTCTTCGTTCTCGCCCGGGTTGATCGTCGCGGACGTCAGGCCGGGCCGGATCCCCGCCCACGTGTCCGTCACGGCGGTCTCAACCTCGATGATGATGTCCCTGGCGTTGATCTTCCGCAGTGTCATACGCCCTCCTTTAGGTGGTGCGGTTCGGGGACGGCCGAGAGATCTCGGCACGGAAATTCGTGACGTACTCGTGGCGGCCGTTGGCGTCCCGGCCGATATAGACCGGGCCGGCCTGGATCCCCACGGCGAGCTGCAGCCACGTCCCGCCCGAGAGCGTCACCCGGCCGAGGCCGTGGAGCGTGTCGTAGACGGCCTGGGCGTCGGTCTCGGCCTGCCGGGGGTCGGTGCCTGCGCGGCAACGGATCTGGACGCGGGGCTCGTCGTAGTCGAGCAGCGTGGACGACTCGACGCCGCCGTACAGGGCGACGGCCTTGCACCGGTCGGGCGTGGTGGGGAGCGCGGCGAGGAAGATGGTTCCGCCTGCGGACCCGTCGGCGTTGAATGTGCCGAGTCCGCGGGTTGCGAGGAGCTGCGCGAACTCCTCGCCGAGGGTCAACGGAGGGCCCGCCTGACCTGCGCGGCGATCAGGTCCCGCATTGCGTCGGCCTCTTCGAGGGCGGGGCCCTCCAGATACTTCGCCGTCCTGCCCTCGTCGTGCCGGAAGTCGAGGCGCTCATGTTGGATGACGGCGTACGGCGTATCGAACGACACGGCGCCTTCCAACCCGTCCGTCGTCGCCACGCCGGACCGTTCGAGGGTCGCCTCTTCGAGAGGTACCACCTGCCGGGACGCGCCGAGCAGGTGCTCGACGGCGAGGGCGACGCCGCGTTCGGCGCCCGCGCGGGCGCGCTCGTCGGCGAGGTCGCCGTTCCAGGTCATGCGTACGGACTGCGGCATGGCACCTCCTTACGTGAGGGTGACTTCGAGGTGGTCGGGGGTGGGGAGGCCGCCGCCGTCCCGCCGAGACGCCGTGATGACCGTGCTCACACGCTCGTTACCGGTGCCGCCGTCGAGGGTCACCCTGGATCCGACCGGGCACGTCTCGTCGAGCCGCATGTAGAGCGTCGTCTCCGAGGTCACCTCGGAGCCGTCCTTGCCGCGGACGAGCCGCCGCTTGTCGTCCCGGAAACACCGGACGTCCACCGCCGCGGCGTACACGGTGCCGAACGGGCCCTCGCCCTCGTACGCCTCGACGCTGACGCTGTGCCGGAGGAGGAACGCGGGGATTGCGCCCATCACCAGGTCCAGGGTGCGAAGTTGAGGAGCCCGGCCGTGTCGAGGATCTGCCGCGCCTGCGCGCACAGCTCCCCGGACACGGTCCCGGGCCCGCCCCCGTTCCCCGTCTGCCCACCGGCCAGTGCAACCGACCCGATGCTCACCGACGTGTACCCGTTGGGAATGCCCTCGTCCGACCCCTGCGTGATCCAGTACGCGGCCTGCTCACAGGTGGCGTCCTTGAGGGCGGTGATCACGTCGGCGTCGGTAGGGTCCCCCGCCTCGTCGACGTCGTACACGGCGCATTTGAGCGCCCCGTCGATAACGCGGGACGCGCGGGTGAGGAGCCGTGCCGCGTTCGCGGGGACCGTGTCGACGTAGTCGTCGAGGTCGTCCGCGGTCGCGTACGCCATCAGGCCCTCGCCGCATCCAGCACAGCCACCATCACACCCGTAGGGGTGGTGCCCGTGTAATTGACGTGCACCGTCCCATCCGTCTGGACATGCTCGGGGCCGAACGGCCCGGCGATGCGGTACTCGCCGGCGGGGATGGTGATGGTCGTGTCCGCCACGGCCAGGGCGCCGCGGCCGACGGTCACCGGGGTGGGGACGGTGACGGTGAGTTCGGCGTCGTCGCCGTTGAGCACGTACAGCAGCGCGTTCGCCGTCCAGGCGAAGCTGTTGCCGTCGGTGGTCTGGGCGGCGACGTCGACGTCTCCGGGGTCGATCCCGGCGCCGGTGAGGCGGGTCGCGGTCACGGCGGTGCGGGCCATGCGCTACCCGTCCTTTCCGAACAGGTCGATGAGGTCCTGCTTGGTGAGGGCCTCGGCGTCGTCCGGGCTCATGCGCCGGGACTCGTCGGGGTGCCGCACTGCGTAGCCGACCCATTCGGCCTTCGGCGCGGACTGCGTGGGGCGGGTCACCTCGCCGTCCTCGCCCCCGTTCTCGACCGGCTCGGCGTAGGGGGTTCCGTCCTCGTTGACGCGGCGCAGGTACCCCTTGACGAGCTTCTCGGCCATGACCTCCGGGAGAGGCAGGTCCATCGCGAACACGGACCCGCCCTCCCCCCGGAAGTAGGCCGTTTCGTGTTCGGCGCCCATCAGGTGTTCCTGGGGACCTTGAACGCGGTCATCGTCAGCGCGACGGAGGACTCGACGATCATCGACCCGTCGGACTGGATGAATCGGCCGGACTCGAACGGGCCGAGGTAGACCGTGGCGCCGTTGGCGATGCTGCCCGTGGTGAAGTCGCCCTGCCCGGCGGCGAGCGCGGGAGGGTAGTCCCCGGCCTTGACGGTCGCGGTGCCGGCACCGCCGGAGGCATTGGACAGGCGGATGACGGTGAGTTCCGGCCGCGCGGCGGTGATCTGGCCGCCGTTACCCGCGCCGGAGGTGATCGCGGTCCCGGCAGGGCTGGCGAGGCTGCCGTTGGGGACGAGGTTGGAGTAGGGGACGTTCGTGGTCGCCATGTTTGGGCCTCCTGTCAGGTGCTCGGGTCGGCGACGACGGTCGCGAGGGCGTCGGGGCGCAGCAGCTTGGCGCCGTACACGTGCAGGCCCCTCACGCGGTCGGCGAACCGGACCTCGGAGCGCAGGGCCTCGGTCTTGAGGATCTGCTCGGCGAAGGTGATGGCCTGCGGGACCCCGGCCATGACCACGCGGTGGTCGGCGGTGGGGTTGGGGGTGTTGTTGCTCTTGTGGAGCCTGAACCCGGCGGCCTCGCCGATCAGGCCGTTGTGCAGGGTCCGGTCGCCGCTGGCGGACAGGTCGGTGAACCGCTCGTCTTTCTGCATCAGGCCGTGGAACCACGGCGGGATGACCGCCCAGCGGCCTTCTGCGGGGACGTTGGCCTCGTCGAGCTTGACGCCGAGGTCGACGAGGGTGTCGTAGGCCTCGCCGGCCGCGTCCACGATGCGGGTGCCCAGCGCGTTCGCCGCCTGCACGCCCGTG
Source organism: Actinomadura sp. KC06 (assembly GCF_004348735.1). Taxonomy (GTDB): domain Bacteria; phylum Actinomycetota; class Actinomycetes; order Streptosporangiales; family Streptosporangiaceae; genus Spirillospora. Next base: position 965 of record NZ_SMKT01000201.1, on the reverse strand, counting down.
TACAGGGACGCGACGAACTGGTCGGCCACGTCCCGCAGGCCGTAGGCCGATTCGGACATGGCCTCGGGGACGACGTCGGCGCGGGCCTGCGCGGCGTCGACGTCGTCGAGGGTGAACGCCCAGTACTTTTCCTGGTCGACGACCAGGGTCCGCTGTGCGTCCGTCAGCTCCTCGTAGGAGATGTCGGTGTTGCGGGCGTAGGTGTTGATGGTGGGGCGGGAGATGCTGGTGATGCGGACCGTGTCGCCGGCCGCGCGGATTTCGCCCTCGTAGTTGCGGTTGCAGAGGGCGGCGTACACGTGCGACTTCTTTAGCGACGTGAGCAGCAGCGCGGACCAGAACTCCGGCCGGAACCGGACGATTGCCATGTTGGTGTCCTTTCTGCCCGGCCGGGTTTCCGGCGCGGGTCTACAGCAGGTGGTTGAGCTTTCCGGCCGCGTGCGCTTCGGTGATCTCCTCGGGCGTCATGCGGGCGAATTGCTCTTCGGTGATGGGCTGTCCGGCGCCGGTGCCGCCGGGGAAGTCCCCAGACCCGCGGCCGGCGCCCTTGGTCTTGGCGAGTTTGTCGACGGCCTTCTTGATGGCGTCGGTGTCGACGTCGCCGGCGTCGTCGACGAATTTCGAGGTGTCGATGAGGTCGCCGATCACGGACAGGTCGACGCCCTTCGTTGCGGCGGCGGCGCGGAGCTCGGCGGCGGCGAGGCGTTTGCCGTAGTCGAGGGCGGCGGCCGTGCGGCCCTGCTTCTCGGCGGCGGAGACGGCCTTCTCCTGCTCCGTCATCTGTGACGCCTTGAGCTTCTCCAGCTCGGCGGCGGCCTTGCCGTTGTCCTTGGCGCGCTGTTCCCACTTGCGCGCCTGCGCCTTCCAGTCCGTCGTGTCGCCGTCGGGCTTGGGCGGGTCGGCGGGCGGGTCGTTCTTCGCCGGCTCGGCGGGCGGGTCCGCGGGGGACTGGCCCTGTGCAGGGT
>NZ_SMKT01000200.1 GCF_004348735.1 Actinomadura sp. KC06 | reverse complement strand
CCTTATGGCGGGGTTGTTGGAGCGGGGGGATTTGGCTGCTGCCCGGGAGCGGCTTCCGCATTTGTGCGCGCGGGATCCGAACGGGTTGGACGGGGAAGGGTTGGCGCGGGCCGTTGTTGAGTCCGTGGCTGAGAACACGTCCGATGCGGCGATTGCGCCATTGGTGTGGGGTGCGGTGGCGGGTGTTCCGGGGCTGCTCATGTACCGGGCCGTGAACACGCTGGACGCGATGGTCGGCTACCGGAATCCGCGGTATGAGCGGTTCGGGTGGGCTGCTGCGCGGCTCGATGATGTCGCTAATTGGGTTCCTGCGCGCCTGACCGGGGGGCTCGTCGCGCTTTGCTCGGGGCCCGATGCTTGGCGGGTTCTGCGGAGGGACGGGAAGAAGCACCCGAGCCCCAATGCCGGACGGTGCGAAGCCGCATTCGCCGGGGCGCTCGGCGTGAGGCTGGGCGGTGTGAACGAGTACGGGGGACGGGTCGAGCGGCGTCCTGAAATGGGGGACGGAAGGGCTCCTGAGGCGCGGGACATCAGGAGGGCCGTTAGGCTTTCGGCCGTGGTGACGTTCGCGGCGGCGGCCGTGATCTGGAGTCTGCGGTGAGCGGGCTGCTCGTCGCCGGAACGACGTCCGATGCCGGCAAGAGCGTTGTCACCGCTGGATTGTGCCGCTGGCTCGCGCGGCGCGGGGTGAAGGTCGCGCCGTTCAAGGCTCAGAACATGTCGCTGAATTCGATGGTGACGAGCGACGGGGCCGAGATCGGGCGGGCGCAGTACATGCAGGCGCAGGCCGCGGGCGTGGAACCGAGGGCCGTGATGAATCCGGTGTTGCTCAAGCCGGGCAGCGATCGGCGCAGCCAGGTCGTGGTTCTGGGACGTCCGGTCGCGGAGGTCGATGCGCTTCAGTACGGGGAGCGCAAGGAGTGGCTGAGCGGTGTCGTGCAAAGCAGCCTTGCGGAGCTCCGGGACGAGTACGACGTGGTGATCTGCGAAGGCGCGGGAAGTCCGGCTGAAATCAATCTGCGGGCGGGCGACATCGTGAACATGGGGCTGGCCCGGGCCGCCGAATTGCCCGTGGTCGTGGTCGGCGACATCGACCGGGGCGGTGTTTTCGCGTCGTTGTACGGGACGGTGGCCCTGCTGGAGCCCGAAGACCAGGCCCTGATAGCGGGATTCGTCATCAACAAGTTCCGCGGCGCCCGGGAACTGCTGGAGCCCGGGCTTGAGCAGCTTCGCAAGCTCACCGGACGTAACACGCTGGGTGTGCTGCCCTGGACGCTCGGCCTCTATCTGGATTCTGAGGACACGCTGGCATTGGACGCGCCCCGCCCCGACGCCAAAGGGCCGGTCGGGCGGGAGACGCTGAGGATCGTCGTCGTGCGGTTTCCGCGCATCTCCAACTTCACGGATCTGGACGCGCTGGCCTGCGAACCGGGTGTCGTCGTCCGTTATGCCGCCAGCGTCGGGGATCTCGCGGAGGCCGATCTGGTCGTCCTGCCGGGAACGCGGGCAACGGTGAGCGACCTCGCTTGGCTGCGCGAGCGGGGAATGGCCGACGAGGTTCTGAGGCGCGCTCGCGAAGGACGGCCCGTGCTCGGCATCTGCGGCGGCTATCAGATGCTCGCCAGGGAAATCGTCGACCACGTCGAGTCGGGCGCCGGAGGGGTCGAAGGGCTCGGCCTGCTCCCCGCGAAAGTCGAATTCGGGAAAGAGAAGTCCCTCGGACGGCCGAGCGGCCGGGCGTACGGCGAGGACGTCCACGCCTATGAGATCCACCACGGCAAGGTGGAAGCCGAGGGTGAGCCGTTCCTCGATGGCTGCCGCCGAAACGCCGTCTGGGGGACGACCTGGCACGGCGCAATGGAGAACGACGGATTCAGGCGAGCCTTTCTCAAGGACGTCGCACAGGAAAGCGGCCGCGATTTCGTACCGGCGCCCGACGTGTCGTTCCAGGCGTTGCGGGAGGCGACGTTGGACGCTCTCGGCGACCTCGTCGAACAGCACCTCGACACCGAGGCCATGTGGCGGATCATCGAGGACGGCGCGCCGCGCGGGCTTCCAGTCGTCCCGCCGGGCGGGGCGCCCGCCGCGGCTGTAGGGTGATCCATTCAACCGCACCGGCCGCATCAGGAGGAGCGTTCCGTGACCGAGCCGCGGTCCAGTCTGATCGTCCCGCTGATGAAGGCGCGGGTCCCGGCCGAGGTCCAGCTGGAGTTCCCGCTGCCGCCGGACGAGGAGCCGATCCGCGACCCGTTCGCCGCCGACCTGTACATCTCCTACGCGCTGGAGATCGCCGACGAGGCCGTCCCGTCCGGGCGGCGGCACGAGCATGTGGCGCGGCGGCACTGCGCCGACCTCGGTGTGCGGCCCGAGGAGCTGCGCCGGCACGCGGTGCGCAACCTCCGTGACCGGCGTCCCGAGCTGGGCCTGAGCTGGTATCCGGACGTGCGTGCCGTGACGGTCTCCCTCAGCGGAAGCGGAACGCCGGCGAACCCGGCCGCGACGACCGCGGCGGCGGGACGCGGAACCCTGGAGTCGGGCCTCCTGCTGGACGAGGGTTTCCTCGACAAGCTCGCCCAGGACGTGGACGGCGACCTCGTCGTGGCCGTCCCGGCGCGGGACGTGTTCGTCGCGTCCGGAACCGGCCATCCGGACGGCGTCGACAAGCTCCGCTGGACCGTCGCGCAGGTGTGGGCCGGGGACCGGAGCGACACCGGCGGCGACCCGGCGTGGGACGTGCCCGCCGGGAGCCTGCTCACCCACAACCTGCTGGTGCGGCGCCCGCCCACCGGCGACAACGCCGCCGCCTGGGACGTCTTCCAGGCCTGATCACGAAAGTGTCTTGAGGCGCGGCCACAGCTCCGCCCACGGGGCCCGCTGGCCCCGGCAGACCCAGATGGGCTTGCCCTGCTCCTGGTTGTCGAGATCGACGCCGTTGTCGACGCGGCTCACCGGGCGCACATCCGTCCAGAACTGCCGCAGGTAGGACGCGCCCGCGACCGTTTCCGGGCCGACGACGATGGTCGGCCCGCCCGTGTCCGCCGGACGTCCGAAGTACCAGTAGCCGTTGTGGCCGCTGTAGGCGCGGGGAAGCCCGAGGTCCGGCCCGTACTTGTCGAGCGCACCCGCCTCGCCGTAGTTGCTCACGACGATCGTCGCCTTCGACCGCTCGTCCGGCGGCAGCGTGCCGTAGACCTGCGCGACCTGGGCGGCGAAGCCTGGCCAGCCGACCGTCTCCGACGAGTCCCCGTTGACGGCGGGCTGCGGGGTGGCGGCGAGGTGCTTCACGGGATACACGGGCAGCGTCAGCAGGACGGTCGTGACGGCGGTGATCGCGTACACCGGGACGGGCGCGAGCCATCCGAGGCCGCGCGGCGCGCCGTTCCGCTCGATCTCCACCGCGCCGGCCGCCCACAGCGCCGCCCAGAGGCCGCTGACGTAGTACGGCTTGCCCGCCGTGATCAGGAACAGGACGGTCAGCAGCACGTACGCGTGCCCGACGAACCGGAACGTCCGCAGGTCGTCGGACCGGTACGTCCGCCAGAGCCCGTAGATCCACAGCCAGGACGGGAAGATCCCGGTCAGCAGTATCTGGAACGGGATGAACCCGGGCCGTCCGCCGAAGTCGGCGTTGTCGGCGATGGCGCCCGCCATGTCGAGCTGCGGCCAGCCGTGGTCGGCCTGCCACAGCAGCCCGGGGACGGCCGCGGCCGCCGCGACCAGCGCCCCGGCGGCGAGCATCGGCCGCCGCAGGAACTCGCGCGGCCCGGACACCAGCAGCCCCGCGACGAGCGCGACCAGCAGGAACGGGGCCAGGTACTTGACGTTCAGCGCGAGCGCCGCCACGACGCCGACGGCGAGCAGCAGCCGCTGGTCGCGGGTCCGGACCCACCGGACCGCGAGCCACACGATCGTCATCGACAGCAGCAGGTCGAGCGTCGCCGTGGAGAACAGGTGGCCGGCCGCGACGGCGAACGGGCACACCGCGTACGCGCCGACCGTCAGCAGCTGCGCCCGCCGTCCGCCGCCCATCTCCCGCGCCGTCAGCCCGGCGACCACCACGCTCGCGGCGGAGAACAGCGCGGCCGGGACGCGCAGCGCGACGACCGAGTCGCCGAACACGGCCGTGACCGCGCGGGCGAGCAGCGGCATCAGCGGCGGCTGGTCCGGATAGCCCCAGGCCAGATGCCGTCCGGCCACGCGGAAGTACAGCTCGTCGCGGTGGTAGCCGTACCGCGCGCTGAGGGCCAGCAGCAGGACGCCGAGCACGCCGGCGATCAGCAGCACCGGCCGCCAGGCGAACGCGGAGGACGCGGCGGGACGGGGGATCTCGGCGGGACGGCCGGACGCCGCGGAGGCAGAGGCAGGGGCGGACATGCGACGAACCTATTGCGGGCGCGCATCCCAAGTCACGATCTTGAAACGGCCACCCTTGGACACCGTCCATCGAGGTGAGACCGCCCCGGCGGCGCCGCGGCGGGGCGGTTGGGGCGCCGAATATTCGGTGGGACGTGTCGGACGGGCTGCGTACAGTCGCGGTCATGGTGTCGATCGATCAAATGCTGGCCTTCTCCGCGATGGCCTTCGCCATCATCATCATTCCCGGCCCGTCCGTGCTCTTCGTCGTCGGGCGCGCGCTCGCGCACGGCCGCCGCACCGCTCTCGCCGGCGTCGTCGGCGGGGTGCTCGCCGCGCTCGTGCTGACCGTGGCGGTCGCGGTCGGCGTCGGCTCGATCGTGGAACGGTCCGCCGTCGTGTTCACGACCCTGAAGATCGTCGGAGCCGTCTACATCGTCTATCTCGGGGTGCAGGCGATCCGGCACCGCCGGTCGCTGCAGGAGACGATCGGCACGGACGAGCAGGCGCAGGGCGGCGACCTCCGGGCCTTGGTCCAGGGCTTCGTGGTGGGCGTGACGAACCCGAAGACGACGGTGTTCTTCGCGGCCGTCCTCCCGCAGTTCGTCGTCCGGGAGCACGGGCACGTGGCTCTGCAGATGATCGTGTTCGGGTTGCTCTTCGCGGTGATCGCGCTGCTGAGCGACAGCGTCTGGGGCATCGCCGCCGGGACGGCCCGCGACTGGTTCGCCCGCTCGCCCCGCCGCCTCGCCGCGATCGGCGGTACCGGCGGGCTGATGATGATCGGCCTCGGCGTCACCGTCGCGACCACCGGCCGCAAGGACTAGCCGCCGCCGAGGCCGCCGGTCGGGGCCGCCGGTCGGGGCCGGGTGCCGGGCATCCCGGTGGTCAGACCTCGCAGAGCGAGAAGTCGTCGAAGGTCGCCTCGGGGTGGCCCGTGGCCCCCTCGGACCGGGACACGATCAGCCCGCTCGTTCCCGTCTCCTCGTCCGGTGCCGGGAAGGTGGTGGTCGCGACGGCCTGGCCGTTCACCCACAGGCCGAGGTTCACCTGCGAACCGTCCTCCTCGCAGGCGGCCTGGATGCGGTTCTCGTTGTTGCGGAGCTGGGTGGCGGTGCCGGTCGCCAGATCCACCAGCGCGAGGTCGTACATCTTGGCGATGCGGGCCCGGCCGTCCGCGCGGAGGAGGAACGCGAAACCCGCGCTCTGGCCGTGGCAGTAGACCCCCGCCTCGCCGCCGCCGTCCTCGGACGACTCGACCTTCACGTCTATGAGCTGCGACTCGGGGACCTCGTTCACGGGAGCGCGCACGACAGTCCCGCGCGTGGTGGGGAGGACGCGCAGCGCGTACTTGCGGTCGCGGTAGGACGCGTCCCAGCTGGGCGTCGACGCCTTCGTCCAACCCGAGGCGTCGTCCTTGAAGTCGTCCTCGAGGATCTTCTCCTTGACCTTCGGCGGCTTGTCGCCGAAGCCGGAGCCAGGGTCGGTGTCGCGCGCCATGCCGTCGGGGCCCGGAGCGAGCACGCCGGCCAGGATCGGGATGCCGACGGCCGCCACCGCGAAGGCCGCGATGAGCGGGCGCCGGTGCTGTAGCGGGCGCCGCGCGGCGGGTCGCCCGGCGGGACGCGCACGGGGCGGGGACGGCGGCGCGTTCACCGGACTCGTCACCGCGACGGGCTGCTCGGCCGTCCCCTGCGGCGCCCCCGCCGACCTGCCCGATCCCGGCGGCTGGGCCGAAACTCCCGGCGGCCGAACCGACCCGACCGATCCCGGCGACCCCGCCGAGCCGCCCGGTCCCGGCGGCTGGGTCGAGCCGACGGGTGCCGGTCGGCGGGGCGCAGCGTCGGGCGTCGGTGTGAGAGTCGGTGCCTCGTCCCGCGGCAGGACGAACGTGGGCGGTGTCGCGGGCGGTTCGTCTTCGCCGGTCAGAGCACGGATGAGCTGCTTGACCGACGGACGTCCGGACGGGTCCTTCGCCAGCGACCGGGCGACGAGGTCGCGGACGGACGGTTCGAGGCCGTCGAGGTCGGGTTCGGCGGACGTCACCCGCTGGATGATCTCCGGGAGCGTCCCGCCGCCGAACGGGGCGCGCCCCGTCCCCGCGTAGGCGACGACGCAGCCCCAGGAGAACACGTCGGCCGCGGGCGTGACGTCCTCGCCGTGCATCAGCTCGGGCGCGATGTAGGCCGGGGTGCCGATGAACTGGCCGGTCCTGGTCGGCCCGTCGGAGGAGTCCAGCGCGCGGGCGATGCCGAAGTCGATCACGCGCGGGCCGGTCGGGGACAGCAGCACGTTGGACGGCTTGAGGTCGCGGTGCACGATCCCGGCGCCGTGGATCGCGCTGAGCGCCGTCGCGATGTTCACCGCGAGCGCCTCCAGGTCGCCGCCGCGCAGAGGCCCGCCCGATTTGACGGCGTCGTCCAGGGACGGGCCGGCGACGTACTCGGTGACGATGTACAGCGGCTCGCCGTCCAGCCGGGCGTCCAGCACCGCGGCCGTGCAGAACCGCCGGACCTGCCGCGCCGCGGTCACCTCCCGGCGGAACCGCTCGTTGAACGCCTCGTCGTCGGCGAGCTCCGCGTTGATGACCTTGACGGCGACCTGCCGGCCCGACTCGTCCTCGCCGAGGAAGACGGTGCCCATGCCGCCGCGGCCCAGCCTGCCGGTGAGACGGTACGGGCCGAGCCGCTGCGGGTCACGGTCGCGAAGAGGGGCCTGCATGGCTCGGACTCCCGGGGGCCGGAGGGCTGTGTTGTGATTCGCTCGGTCTTACGGTTCAGTCTCTATGACGTTCGATCAAGGGGAATCAGTTCGCTCGACCTGGGAGGAAGCGTGGACGTGACGGCGGATGTGCTCGGCGCCGGGTACGAGGCGATCGAGCTGCCGATGGGCCGGGACGCCGAGGGCGAGGTCGTGGCGACGCTCGTCCGGCGGCGCGGCGCCGCTCCGTCCGGCCGGGCCGTGCTGTACCTGCACGGGTTCGTCGACTACTTCTTCCAGCGGCACCTGGCCGACTTCTACCTGGAGCTCGGCTTCGACTTCTATGCGCTCGACCTGCGGAAATACGGGCGGTCGCTGCGTCCGCACCAGACGCCGAACTTCATCGAGAGCCTGTCGGACTACTTCCCGGAGATCGACGAGGCCGTCCGGATCGTCCGGGACGTGGACGGGCACGGCACGCTCCTGCTGAACGGCCATTCGACCGGCGGCCTCATCGCGGCCCTGTGGGCGGACAAGGCGAAGGGCGAGGGCCTGGTCGACGCCGTGTTCCTCAACAGCCCTTTCCTCGACATCGCGGAGCCGCTGGTGATGCGCAAGCTCGGCGCGGGCCTGGCGCGGGCGCTGCGGCCGCGGTTCCCCAAGGCGAAGCTGCCCGCGGGGGTGTCCGACCGGTATCCGCGGAGCATCCACCGCGACCACGAGGGCGAGTGGGACTTCGACCTCGACTGGAAGCCGATCCTCGGGTTCCCGGTGCGGGCGGCGTGGCTGGCGGCCGTCCGGCGCGGGCAGCTCCGCCTGCACCGGGGCCTGGACGTGGACGTGCCCGTGCTGGTCATGGCGTCGACGCGCAGCGTCCGCCCGACACGCAAGGTGCTGGACGTGACCGGGGCCGACGCCGTCCTGGACGTCGAGCACATGGCGCGGTGGGCGCCCAGGATCGGACGGCATGTCACGCTCGTCCGGATCGACGGCGGCCTGCACGACCTGGTGCTGTCGGCCGAGCCCGTCCGCACGCAGGTCTTCGCGGAGCTGACCCGCTGGACGAACGCCTACCTGCCCTCCTGAGACGCCTAGGCCGCCGGGCGGCTAGCCGCGGATCTTCGACATGTCGAAGTCGTCGAACTGGACGCTGACCGGCTGGGCGGGGTTCCCGCCCGCCTGGGCCGCCAGCCCGGTCCAGCCGTTGCCGAGCGGCTGGTCGGCGTCCGTCTCGTCGATGACCTGGTCGCCGTTCACCCAGAGCCGCAGCCGGACCTCCTTGCCGCCGTTCCGCCCCTCGCAGGCGATCTGGACCTTGTTCGAGCCCTTGGCGGAGAAGCCGGGCACCGAGTCGGGAGCGGCCAGCTCCTTCTGGCCCTGATTTCCGCTGACCTTGCGGAGCACCGCTCCCTTGCCGTCGTTGCGGATCAGGAACAGGTACTGGGTGACCTTGCTGTCGGTGTTGTTCGCGCGGCACATCATCCCGAACACGGCGTCGGGCGGGCCCTGGGCCACATCGGCGGTCACGGTCGTGAGGACCTGCTCGGGGATGGACTTCACGTCCTCCGTGGGCACCCACCGGCCGACGGACGTGGTCGAGTTGCTGGTCTGCATCCAGAACTTGCCGTCGCGGTAGCCGTACTCGTCGCCGAAGCTCTCCCAGCCGGAGTCGTCGTTGGAGAAGTCGTCGCTGAACGTCGTGGCGAGGTTGTCGGGCGGGCCGCCCGCGCTCAGGACGGTGAACCCGACGACGGCGAGCAGGGCCAGCACGGCGACGCCCGCTCCGGCGATGATCAGCGGACGGCGGGAGCGGGAGCCGGAGCCGCGCCCCGGCCCGGAAGGCCGGCCGTCGTGGCGCGTCGGGTCGGTGCCGAGCATCGCCGTCGGCTGCTGGAACGCGGCCTGCGCGGCCGTCTGACCTGGAGCCTGGCCCGGTGGCTGGAGCTGCGTCGTCTGGCCGGGCGGGCCGGTGCGTGCCTGGACGGTCGGGTCGGTCGCGGTGCCGTGCCAGCCCGCCTGGACGGTCTCGGCGAGCGTCGCCGGGTCGGCGGTGTCGTTCCCGACGAGCCGGGCGAGAAGCTCCTGGACGGACGGGCGGTTCCGCGGATCCTTGTCGAGCGCGGCGGCGACCACGTCCCGGAGGCCCGCGTCCAGGCCGTCCAGCTTCGGCTCGTCGTGCGCGACGCGGTAGAAGATCTCCGGGACGGTGTTGCCCGCGAACGGGGCGCCGCCCGTCCCGGCGTAGGCGACGACGCAGCCCCACGAGAACACGTCCGAGGCGGGCGTGACCTGCTCGCCGCGCAGCAGCTCGGGCGGCAGGTAGTTCGGCGTCCCGACGAACTGGCCGGTGCGGGTGGGGCCGTCCGCGGCGTCGAGGGCGCGGGCGATGCCGAAGTCGATCACGCGAGGCCCGGTGGACGACAGCAGCACGTTCGCGGGCTTCAGATCGCGGTGGACGATCCCCGCGCCGTGGATCGCCGCCAGCGCCGTGGCGACGCCGACCGCGACGCCCTCCAGGTCGGAGCCGGGCAGCGGGCCGCGGTCGGCGACGGCGCGTTCCAGGCTCGGGCCCTCGATGTACTCGGTGACGACGTACAGCGGGTCCTCGTCCAGCTCGGCGTCGATCACGGGGGCGGTGCAGAACCGGCGGACCTGCCGGGCGGCCGTCACCTCGCGCCGGAACCGGTCCCGGAAGGCGCCCTCCCCGGCCAGCTCCCGGTTGATCACCTTGACGGCGACGCGGCGGCCGCCGCCGTCCTCACCGAGATAGACCGTCCCCATGCCGCCGCGGCCGAGCCTGCCGACCAGCCTGTAGGGGCCGAGTTCCGCGGGGTCCTCGGGGCGCAGGGCCTCGCCGTTCTCTCCTGCGTGCGTGGTCATCGTGATCCTGAACTGGAAATAGGGGGTTGTTTCGTAGAACCCTAGCGGGCTGTGCTAATTCGGACGCGCAAAGTGCTTAGCGCGTTCGGCGGGAGCGGGGAAGAGTCCGGAATGGCGGGAGCATCTCGCCGGTGAGGCCGAACGCGTACGCCACGACCCTGGCGGACCAGCGCTGCCAGCCGACGACCAGCCCGTACAGGCGGCGCGGGTAGCGGCCGGTGAACGGGATGACCAGCCAGCTCAGCGCCATCACGACCACCAGCAGCGCGAACATGACCAACATCACCATGAGGTGCGGGAGCACCAGCACACCCCGCAGCAACGTGAACCAGCGCCGCGGCCCCTGCCACTCCTCCGGGAACGGCAGGTCGACGACGACGGTCTTCTCGTCGTCGGCGGGCTCGCGGGGGATGGGGGGCGCGGCCGCCCGCATCGGCTCCTCCACCTCGGGGGCTGGCCTCGGTCGCGGCACCTCCGCCTCCGGAGCGCGTTCCGGCGCCGGGGAAGGGCCCACCCAGGTCGTGGAGATCGCCTCCGCGGCCTGCTCCGGGCTCTCCTGGCCGACGAGCCGGGTGAGGATCTGCCGCGCGGTCGGACGGCCGCGCGGGTCCTTGCCGAGCGCGGCCGCGACGACGTCGCGCAGCCGCGGGTCGAGGCCGTCGAGGTCGGGTTCGTCGTTGCCGATGCGGTGGAACGTCTCCGCGACCGTCTTGCCCTGGAACGGCGGGCGTCCCGTCCCGGCGTAGGCGACGACGCAGCCCCACGAGAACACGTCCGACGCCTGCTCGACCGGCTCGCCGCGCAGCACCTCCGGCGCGATGTAGGCGGGCGTCCCGACGAACTGGCCGGTGCGGGTGGGGCCGTCGGGGGCGTCGAGGGCGCGGGCGATGCCGAAGTCGATCACGCGGGGCCCGGTGGACGACAGCAGCACGTTCGCGGGCTTCAGGTCGCGGTGGACGATCCCCGCGCCGTGGATCGCCGCCAGCGCCGTGGCGACGCCGACCGCGACGCCCTCCAGATCAGAGCCCGGCAGCGGCCCCTTGCCGTCGACGGCCTTCTCCAGGCTCGGCCCGTCGATGTACTCGGTGACGATGTAGGGCGGGTCCTGGTCGAGCCCGGCGTCCAGGACGGGCGCGGTGCAGAACCGGTGGACGCGCCGCGCCGCCGTCACCTCGCGCCGGAACCGCGCGAGGAACGCCGCCTCCCCGGCCAGCTCCCGGTTGACGACCTTCACCGCGACGCGGCGGCCGTCCGGCTCGGCGCCGAGGTAGACGGTCCCCATGCCGCCGCGGCCGAGGCGTCCGAGCAGGCGGTAGGGCCCGAGGACGCGCGGTTCGTCCTGCTCCAGCGGTTCGGCGGCATATGTGGTCATGGCGGGCGGGACTCCTCGAAGATCGTATATTCCCGGCCCAGCCTAAAGGAGGCGCCGTGCCCGGAATGGACGATCAAGGGATCAGCAGCAGCTTGCCCGTCGTCCGCCGCGCCTCCAGATCGACGTGCGCGGCACCGGCCTCGGCGAGATCGTAGCGGTGCCCGACACGGATCCGGACGGCGCCCGACTCCACCCAGCCGAGGACGTCCCTCGCCCGTTCCAGCAGCTCTTCGCGGGTCACGATGTGGTGGGCGAGCATCGGACGGGTGAGGAACAGCGACCCGGCCGGGTTGAGGCGCTGCGGGTCGAACGGCGGCACCTTCCCGCCCGCCGCCCCGTACAGCGCCATGACGCCGCGCAGCCGCAGGCTCGCCAGGCTCCCGTCGAACGTCGGCGCGCCGACGCCGTCGTACACGGCCGCGACGCCCTCCCCGCCGGTCAGCTCCCGGACCCGGTCGGCGAAGCCGTCGTACCCCATCGTGACGTCCGCGCCCGCCTCCTTCGCGAGCTGCTCCTTCTCCGGCGTGGACGCCGTCCCGATCACCCTGGCGCCGAGGGCCTTGGCCGCCTGGGTGAGCAGCAGCCCCATCCCGCCCGCGGCGGCGTGCACGAGGACGGTGTCGCCCTCCTTGATCGGGTACGTCGACCGCGTCAGGTAGTGCGCGGTCATGCCCTGCAGCATCGCGGCGGCCGCGTCCTCCAGGCCCACCCCGTCGGGGACGGGGACGAGCCTGTCCGCCGCCACCAGGGCCTTCGCCGCGTAGCCGCCCTTCACGTCGCAGGACGCGACGCGGTCGCCCACCGAGAACTCCCGGACGCCGTCGCCGACCGCCGCGACCGTCCCCGCCGCCTCGATGCCCGGCGTGTACGGGAGCTCCTTCGCGTACGCGCCCGTCCGGTAGTAGACGTCGATGAAGTTGACGCCCGCCGCCGCCACGTCGATCAGCACCTCGCCGGGACCCGGCTCCGGGTCGGGGCGCTCCGCCGGCGCCAGGACCTCCGGGCCGCCGTTCTCGGTGATCACGATCGCGCGCATGCCGTGCTCTCCTGCCTCTCGGTTTGGGGACTGATCTCGGCAACCTGGCCTTCCCGCGGGCTATTCCACCGCCGGGAGGCTCAAACCCAGTCGCGCATCGTGTGGCCGACCAGCGCGACGGCCTCCTCCACGCGGGCCGCGACGGTCGCGGGCTCCCAGATGTCCAGCCGGGCGCAGTCCTCGAACGCGACCTTGGTCGCCGCCATGAAGAACGCGACGACGATCTTGGGCCGCAGGTCCTCGACGGGGTCCACGTCCTCGCGCCGCGCGATCTCGGCGGCCAGCGCGTCCGTCGCCGCCCCGTACCGCGCCATCTGCGCCGCCATCAGCGCCGGCGTCGCCTCGATCACCTGCCGGACGCGGCGGAACCGGGCGCTGTCGGCCGGGTCGCCCTCCGCGATCGTCCGCAGCACGACGCGCAGCGACTCGTACAGCGCGGCGAACGGCCGCTCCCCGGGCGGGCGCGCGGCGAGGGCGTCCGCGAGGAGCTGGTCGTGCTCGCCGAGGAAGCTCGTGACGACGTCCTCCTTGGTGGCGAAGTAGCGGAAGAACGTCCGCTGCGACACCTCCACGGCCGCGACGATCTCGTCGATCGTCGTCGCCTCGTACCCCTGGGAGACGAACAGCTCTAACGCGGCGTCGACGAGAGCGACCCGGGTCCGCTGCTTCTTGCGCTCGCGAAGCCCCGCCAGAGCGCGCGCGGGCGCGGGGGCCTCCGAGTCCGCGGGGGTCTCCGAGTCCGAGTCCGCGGGGCCGGGGTCCGCGGACTCGGACTCGGAGAC
>NZ_SMKT01000001.1 GCF_004348735.1 Actinomadura sp. KC06 | reverse complement strand
GTTCAAGGATGACGCGGACATGCAGAGTGTGGCCGCTCTGTACGCGTCCGATCATCTGGGGAAGCGGGACCTGCCGTTGGCGAAGGTGCTGGCCGAGGTTGTCGCGGACGAGCACGTGCCTTTTCTTGCGGCGCTTCGGTACAAGGACACGGGGCTGCGCAAGCGTGAGGAGTGGGAGCAGGTCTGGGAAGTCCAGCGCGAGGAGGACCGGACGGGCAAGCGGCTCGACATCGCGGTTCCGCCGAAGTACGCGCCGAAGGACTTCCAGAAGACGTCGTATTGGTCGCAGCGCGGGAAGCTTGATGTGCCGAAGGAGCGGTTCATTTCGTATCCGGGGGCTAGTCCGGATGCGGATGATTCGTTGCTGCTCGGGTGGGCCGGCTGGGATCACAAGGATCAGGCGCAGGCGCTTGCCAACCTTGTGAATGATCGGGCTGAGGTTGGGGCCTGGGATGCGGAGAAGCTGACGCCGTTGCTGGCCGGGCTTCTTGAAGTGTTGCCGTGGGTGAAGCAGTGGCATGGCGAAGAGGACCCCGAGTGGGGCGGTGTTCCGGCCGACGAGTTCGAGGCGTTTCTTCGTGAGCAGCTCGGGCGGTATGAGCTGTCGGAGCAAGACCTCAAGGGGTGGCGTCCGCCTGCTAAGGGGCGTGGACGCAAGAAGGCGTGAGGCCCGGCAGACGGGAGCCGCGTGGCCCGGAGGTGCGAGGAAGTCTCCAGGCCGCGCGGCGGGTTTGAGTTATCGGTAGTTGCGGGCCTTGAGGATCTGTTGGACGAGGGTGTCCGGGTCTTCGGCGTTGACGATCTTCCACTGTGTGCCGCCGGGGACGATCGCCCACCATTCGTAGGTGTAGATGCCCCACCAGCAGACGACACCGGCGAACCGTTCCTGAAGTCCGGCGATCGTCGCCGCATGGGAAGGGTCCGGCACGGCCGGGGGAGTAGGGCGCCGTGGTTTGGTTGTCTGCGTCTGGTGCGACCGGGCGGCTCGTACGGCCGTCACGTACGGGATGAGGATGCGGGTTATCTGCTTGGCCGCCTGGATCGGCTTGGTGTGCGGTGCGAGATCCTCGCCGGTGCTCGATCTGAACCACCACACGTCCGGGGTCGGGCCGGGGACGAGCCTGACGCTCTCGCCGAGTTCCGGGATGTCGCGGTCGAAGACGTGGATGAGCGGGTGCGGCTCGTCGTATCGCTGGGTGACCTGCCATCCTTCCCGGGCAACCTCCTCGGTGAGTCGGTCGAGATGGGCCATTTTGGACGAAGCGTGAACGTCGATGTTCCAAGGCTTCGGATCGATCCACCTAATCACCAGCGCACCCACTTGATGGGTTCGGACATTGCGTTGTGGGTTGCGCGATTGAGTTCGACGGTCAGCGCCGTGTGTAGCTCTTCTGCGGTGTTACGTACAACGGTCGCTTCTACACCGGCCTTTGGGTCGTGCAGAGTGGCGACCCAGTCGCCGAGCATTCCGTCGTGGCGTGTCGCGCGCCAGATGCGGTGTCCATGAAACTCCTTGCGGAGCCGAGCCAACGCCTGGTCAGCAGAGTTGTCGGACGTGTCCATGATCAATTGAGCTTCCGTTGCGGTTTCTCTCCGTTACCGCTTCCCACCTTCCTGTAATCGGGTTATCTTCGGGAAGAGCAAGAGCGCCGTCGAAAGAAAGCCTCGGGTGCGATTAGAAAGTCGCGCCAGTTTCGGATCTTGGAGTTCCCATGCCTCGCCGCCCTCGCGACCCCGGTGTCCCGTCCTCGCCATCTGAATACTTCGGTACTGAGTTGCGCGCTAGGCGGGAATTGTCCAAGTTGTCGCGCCCACAGCTCTCGGAGAGGCTCGGCTATTCACCTCAGTGGATCGGGCAAATCGAGTCGGGTGTTGGCGCCCCGTCCGAGGACTTCGCCAACGACTGCGACGCCTTCTTTCAAACGAGTGGGGCCTTTTACCGCATCTGGGAGTGGATGCAGGAACTCGGCAAGGTGCAGATCCTACCGCCGGGCTTCCCCGACTTCATCGAACGGGAGCGGGAGGCCGAGGTGATCTACATCTTCGAGACCATGCTCGTCACTGGCCTGTTCCAGACGCCCGAGTATGCGTACGAGGTGCTCAAGCTGGGGAAGACGCCCGACGCGGTGGAGCCGCTCGTCGCGACTCGGATGGAGCGGCAGGAGATCCTCAAGGAGGAAGACCCACCTCACGTGGTCGCAGTCTTCGACGAAGGCGCCATCCGCCGTCCGATCGGAAACCAGGAGGTGATGAAGGGGCAGATCCAACACCTCATCGATCTGTCGGAGCTGCCTCACGTCACGGTCCAGATCGTTCCTGCCGCCACGGGAGCCTATGTGGGATTGGCTGGCGCATTCACGATCTTGAGTTCTCACGACGAGGCAGATGCCGTGCGCGTCGAAGGTCACGTGGGTGGACAGCTAGTCGATCAGTCTGCGGTCGTCCGGAAGTATGGAGTAAGTTTCGATTTGATCAGGGCTTCGGCGATGAGCGCCGAAGACTCCCTGAACTTCCGGACGATCTTGGAGAGCCTATGAGTACGCAGGACCCGTGGGCTGTGCAATGGCGCAAGAGCCACCGCAGTACCAACACTGGCGGACAGTGTGAGGTCGCGTTGGTGCCGTCACGGTGGCGGAAGAGCAGGTACAGCACTCACACCGGTGACCAGTGCGTTGAGGTGGCGCCGATGGTGCCGATGGCCATCGCCGAATGGAAGAAGAGCAGCCGGAGCACCGACACCGGCGATCAATGCGTCGAGGTGGCGGACCTGGTGTCAGCGGTAGCCTTCCGGGATTCCAAGGACCCGGACGGGCCGAAGTTGGTGTTCGGTCCAGCCGCTTGGGAGGCGTTCGCAGCCGAGGCCAAGTCAGGCGCCCTCGACCTGGGCTGAGACCAGTAAACCGAGAGCCCCGGCCCGTCGAGCAGACGGGCCGGGGCTCTCGGTGTGTGTCCGTCCCGGCTGCGTGCGGTTCCTCCCGGCGCTGCCGGGCGAGGGATTGCGGCCCGGCGTGTCACCGGTCGCGCGTCGAAGCGCCAGGTAGGGAAAGCGTTCGGCGCTGATCAAGGGCGGGTCCGCAACCTGGCCTGAGTCGAATCGGCCGAGAGTCCCGGCCGTCAGGTTGACGGCGGGGCTCTGCATGTTCCGGCGCTGTATCGCTGCGACCCGACGCAGCCCGTCCGGCCGCTGATCATGGCGCGTCGGAGCGTCCACTCATGGCCTGGACCGGGCACCGCATGTGACGCCACCTTGTTTCGTCGGCTTGCTGCCTGTCGGTGTCCTTGCGAGCCGCCAGAATCTCGGACGTGCCGCAGGTCAACGATGGTCGTGCCGCCGGACGTGGTCGGCGTTCGCGACTCGCGTCGGAGGCCCGCGCGCTCAGTTCAGCTTGAACTGATGGCGCGGACGGGCACGCTCGTCCGCCCGCAACGGAGGAGCGACTCCACTCATGGCGGGGAACTCGGCCCGGGAGGATCAGCCTCTTCCGATGCGTGTGGGATGGGCCCGTCGCTCAGCACGGACGCCACGTCTTCCCGCCCGGCGCATAGCAACGCGGTCCTGTATAGCCCGGGTAGCCTCCGCCTCCGCCGTTGCCACTGCCGTCCGACCTCGACGGGGGGTTCGGTGCCTTCACCGGGCGCTTGGGCTTCGGCTTCGGCTTGGGCTTCGGAATCCCGACCTTCCATTTCTTCTTGCCGTGGTGAAGGACCACCCTGCTCCCGCTCGCGATGCCGGCCGCGCAGAAGCTGATGCTCCCGGTCCCTTCGTCACCGGGAAGGATGCGCCCGTCGACCGTTAGGGACTTCACTACTGAACGAACCTTCTTCCCCTTGGCGTTCACCAGGCTGAATGGGGTAGGGAAGCTGTGGTGCGGCCCGAAGCCAAGGGTGGTGACCCTGTTGTTGGTCACCACGACTTGCGCGATCACGCAGTTGTCGCCGTCCACCCGCTTGCCCTTCACAGAGGTGACGGCGTACACGAGAGGCTCCGGCCACGAGCTGGGCGACGCGGTCGGTGTCGTCACCGCGCTCACACCATCGCCCGACGAGCCGTCGCCCATGCTCGCCACGCAGCTCGCGAGAAGAACGAAAACACCGATGAGCGAAGCGATCAGTGCGAATCGCTCCTTCTTGGAATTCACAGCGGGAGCGTAGCGGTCGGCGGTGGGCCCGTCCCGCCGGAAACCGGGTCCTGAACTGGCCAAATTGTGCCTCGCCGCACAAGAGTGGAGCTCCGCGGCAACACAGAGGACTTCGAGCAGACGCGCGCGTTCGCCGACCGTCCCGGCGGCTCCTTCGTGGACGTCGGGGCGGGCGAACCCGTCAGCGGCTCGCTCACCAAGAACCTGGTCGACCCCCAGGGGCGCGTGCGCGGGCCGCGAGTGGACACCGCAAGCCCTACTGAGTCGCGATGGTTCTGGAGATGACGTCCGGCCGCCGGTGGGACCGCAAGGGCGCCGAACGCGACCGCGGGCCCAAGCGCCGGGGCCACGCCGCGGCCGACATTCCGCTGTACCTGCTGCTCGATCGGCTGGACGGCAAGGCCAAAGTCTTCTCCGAGCCGCGCGG
The DNA here is from genome assembly GCF_004348735.1 of Actinomadura sp. KC06. Taxonomy (GTDB): domain Bacteria; phylum Actinomycetota; class Actinomycetes; order Streptosporangiales; family Streptosporangiaceae; genus Spirillospora. The sequence continues at coordinate 205,522 of NZ_SMKT01000001.1, read as the reverse complement.
CGACGACTACGCGCCGCACGCGCACAGCGAGCCTTTCCATCTTGATCGGACTGGTCACAGCATCGTTGCGGTAGGCGGATTCGGCCGGTGACACAGCGAGGCCCCTGGTGAATGCGAAGTCGACCAGAACAACCGCCTTGCCAGGAGCTGTCGCCCGCGACCCCTGCCTTCGTGGCCGACCTCATCACCGGCCACCGCCGCCGGAACGGTTCGCGGTGGCGAGTGCTGCCGCCGGGCCGTCAGGCCCTGCCGGTGCTGGTGCGCCCTGCGCTGCAACGAGACCTTCGAGCGCCTGGCCGCCGCGTTCGAGGTCGGTACGGCGACCGCGCACCGCCATGTCAGCGAGGTCGTCGCCCTGCTCACCGAACCGGCGCCCGACCTGCGCGAGGCGATGCGGACCGCATAGCGCAAGGCGTTGGTCATCCTGGACCGTCACTGGTGCAGTCGATAGCGGCCGTTGCAGCCGATGGCGAAATCACCGGTAACCAGCGCATCAACACCTTCACGACCGAGCAGGCCCCGGCGGCTTCAGGGGTTGGGGAACGGCCAGTCATTCCCCCTCGACAGCGTCGGCGGGACGGTGACGGCGGCCAAGAAGCGCGTCGCCCGTCTCGGAGCCATCGACAACTACAATATTGGGATCTGGGCCGCGGAGAAGGCGCCTACGGAGGAGCACGAAGCCAACCCGGACTGCACCAACTTCATTTCCAAAGCGATGCACCGCGGCGGAGGCGTTCCGGAGAGGGATGGGGACAGGAAGAGCGACAAGGCCTGGTGGGAGAACAGAAGAACCAAGGTTTTCTGGTGGAAAGACTCCTACACCTGGTCTGCGGTGATCAACCACCACCGCCCATTTCAATGGCCAAGGCCGCGTCTACTGGGAGAAATCTTACAGTGAGGTGAGTGTCGGCGACTCGATGTACTGGGAGAGCAAGGCGGAGGGGTATCTCACTCACGCGTCCATCGTCTCCCAGGTCACGGGCCCTGATCAGTACTCGATCTACTACGCTCAGCACAACTCACCTGACCACGACACCTACAAACCTCGGTGGAAAGGGCTGGCTCCTATCGGGCATGTGAGGTGAATCCGTCATCGGCGCGGTGGACAAAAGGGTATCCTTTCATAGTTCCAGTGTGCTCGCTGTTCCTGGCCCTCTTCTTGCTCACTCCGGCCATTTGGCAAGTACAGGAGTACGACGATTATCCCGGCACGGATATCTCGACACTCAACGCTCCGTGCGGCGGGTGATCGGCGCCATGAGCTGCGGTGGTGTCGGTCCCCGAGGGAGCCATCGTATTGACGCTTGCCCTCCTGCTGGGTTCTTTGGCCGGGATGGTCGTCGCCGTGATGCGGTCGCGCGCGGCATCGTGGCGGTGGTTCGGCATGGACGGCGTGCGCGAGCCGGGCTGCTATGCCACCTCGACGGTGTCCGGATCGTGAACCCGGTCGCGGGACTGCTCGGCGGAGCGGGGACCGTGGGCGTCGTCGCGTCGGCGGTGGTCGCAGAACGGCGGCCCCGCAGGTCCGAGGACCGGGTCAGCGCCGAAAACACGGCATGAGCTCCCGGCCGACGAGCACCATTTCGGGTCACCCTGCCGAGGTCATTCATGTCCTCTAGAACCACGAGCTCCGCGCACACTTAAGGGCTTCAATGGGTGCGAGCTGCAAACTCGCCTTTCTGGCCGGATTCGGCTACTCGCAGGAGTGGACACGCGTGACGGCGCGGCTACCGTTGATGCACCTGCCGGAAGGAGCGGATATGAGCAGGCTGCCCTTGGGGCCCTATCCAGGGATCGGGTACGGGCATTTACTGTCCACCAATCCCGGTGTCGTCGTCACCAGGCACGAGTGGCTCGTTCATCCCATCCCCGTCGAGCGGCCAGAGCGTGGCTATGAGGACGTGCGGATGGAGTGCCCCGTCTGCGGCAGAACGTTTACCGTGCGAGTGTCCTCGTTAGCGAGGGCCAGGCAGCGGCAACAGATGTTGGAGTGGGGGTGGAAGGTGAGCCTGGCGATCACCGTGCTCTGCGGGCTGCTGATAATCCCCGCTGGAGAAGGGCTGCGGGCTCTCTTGTACCTTCTCCTGGGGCTCGGGGGCACCCTCGCGTTATTCATGTACATGCGCTTGGGCCTGACGGACGGGGTGTTCATACGCTGGCCGACGTGGACTCGCATGCGCGGTCACATGCTCCGCTGGCCTCCCGGGACCCCCAGGCGGTGGCAGCGCTGAATCGGGCGGCCGAAAACCGCGGGCCCGGTCGACCGTAGGGCGGCGGATAACGGTTCGGTGTTGCATACTCCCTTTCCGTAGGCCCCGTTCGGGCCATTCCCTCTAAATTCCGTGGTTAACGGGAGAAGGGGCGTATGGCTTTGATGGAGGGTCCGGAATGGTCGCAGCGTGGGATCGAGCAACGGGCGGGACGGTATCCGCTGCGAGTGGAGGCGCCGGTCCTGCGTGCGATCGAACTGCTGGTCCCGGGGATCTCGTCGGTGACCCGGTACGTCCGCTACTACGCCCTGTACGCCGCACTCGGCGCCCACGCGGCCGAGCATGACCTGGACGGCGCGGCGAGCCTGCGGCTGTTGCGGCGCAGCGAGGTCGTCCTTGCCGGAGTCTCGCGCCTGCACGACGCCCCGGACGCCTGGCCGGGCATGGCGCACGCCGTCGACGAGGTCAGGCACTCGCTTCACGCCGACGTCCTCCACGTCGGCGCGGCGGCGAGGATGGACGGCGACCAGCCGTACTCGCCGCGGCGCTCGGGGTTCTGGTCCCAGTACCTCGGCCCCAGCACGGTCCTCGGCACGGCCGTCAACGAGGACGACGCGCCGCGCCCCGGCAGGCACGCCTGCCCTCCAGATGTCGCGGCGCTGTTCGCGCCGCTGTGGAGCGACGCCGGCGCGGACGTCCTTGACGGTGCCCGGCTGGAGGCGCTCGCACCGCTCGCGATGCAGGCCGCCGAACGCCCGGAGGTCCGCTGGATGCGCGGGTTGTTCACCGCGACCCGGAACGGGCGCCACGACCCGGAGGAGTGGGGGCCCGACGACCACCGGCGCCGGGCGACGTTCCGGATGCTCGCTCGTGCCGTGCACCTCCACGGGGGCGACGCGGCCCTCGGCTGGGAGGTGTGCGCCCGGTCCGCCGTGGCCTTCGGGCCCGAGGCCGAGACCGATCCGGTGCTCAGGCACGTGGACAACGTCCTCGGGTGGCGCGGACTGCTGCTGCGGAACTACTCGGTCAGCGCATGGCGGCGGCTGTGGGCGGCGCTCGTCCGGTCGATCGGCTCGCAGGACGGCGACGCCGACCGGAGTCTGGACGAGCTGCGCGCATGGCTGGCCGACCCGATGCCCGCCACGTCCCTGCGGGCCTGCATCGGCGAACTGCCCGACACGATGGGCGGCGGGCAACCGGCACCGGCCGAACGCCAGATCATGCAGGACGCCGACCGGCGCGATCCTCTCGTGAACGTGAAACTGCTGCTGGTCGGCGGGCGCCGCACCGGCGAGCTGTCCGGCGAGGCGCGGACCACATTCCTGGGGACGCAGCACGACATCCTCAACCCGCTGTGGGTCGCCCGGCTGATCGACGACTTCGCGGACCGGCCGATGCGGGACCTGGCCGTCCGGCTCGTGGACGACATGCTCGCGCAGGCCCGCCGCGTCGCGCTGGCCAAGACCCATCCCGACGCCAACGGGCGGATGAAGGTGTTCTCCCGCGTCCACGAACGCGGCGGCCGTTACTACAAGACCGGCGACGAGGGCGACGGCGACATCGGCACCCGCCTCCACCAGGCCGGGGACTTCGCCCAGCAACTCGGCCTCCTCGACCATCGCGCCGAGGACGGAACCGCGTCGCTCACGCCCCTCGGCGCCGACCTGCTGGAGGTGGGCGAGTGACCTGGGAGTTCACCTCGCCGCTCACGCTGCTCGGCGAATGGCGCGACCGCACCGACGAGGCCGAGCTCCACGAGCTCCTCCTGCTGGGCTTCACGGTCGACCTGCCGTTCCTGGAGAAGACGCTGATCCCGACCGCGCGTGCGCTCGGCGCCCGCATCACGGTGATCGGTGACGCCGGGCAGGGCCTGTACGACCCGGTCGACGTGCGGATGGCCGGACGGTCCTACTTCCATGGCCTCGCCGCCTGCCGCGGCTCGTTCCACCCGAAGCTCGCCCTGCTGATCGGCGCGCACGAGGCCGTCGCGGCGGTCGGCTCGGGCAATCCGACCATGGCCGGGTGGGGGTACAACGACGAGTTGTGGACCGTCCTGCGCGGTCACGAGACCGGCGCCCCCGAGCCGTTCCGCGAGCTGAGCCGGTGGCTGGCCGCGCTGGGCGGCCCGGTGGCGGTGCCGCATTACGCGACGGAGCTGCTGAAGGAGATCGCGACCCGGCTCGCGGAGTTCCCCATCGCCTCGCGTCCGGCGCGGGTGCTGCACAACCTCGACACCGGGCTGGTCGACCAGCTGCCCGCCGGGCCCGTCGAGGAACTGCACCTCTACGCGCCGTTCATCGACCAGAACGGCCGCGCTCTGGCCCGGATCGTCGAGCGGCTCGCACCGTCCCGGGTCGTCCTCGGTGTCCAGGAACGCTGGAGCAGTTACGACGGGGACGCCATCCTCGAAGCGCTCGCCGGTTCGGACGCTGAGCTGCGGCTGCTAGCGGAGCAGCGACCACGCCACGGCAAGCTGCTGGAGTGGCGGACCGGCGGCCGATGGACGGCCCTGACGGGCAGCTCCAACCTCACCGCCACCGCGCTGCTGGACACCGTCATGAACGGTGGAAACTGCGAACTGGGCGTCCTCACCGAGGTCCCCTCACCGCTCCTGCCGGAGGGCACCGCCACCTCCGTCACGCACCTGCGAGGGCGGCGCACCGTCCGGCCGGTGGAGGGACGCCCGGGCCTGCTCGTCCTCGGCGCGCTGCTCACCGGCGCGGGCCTGCTCCAGGTCACCCTGGCGCATCCCTATGACGTGGACGTCGCCGTCGAAGTGTCGCCGGACGGCTCGCCCGGGTCGTGGACCAGGATCGGCACCGTCCCCGCCGGGCGCACCGCGCAGGAGTTCGCCGTACCCGAGTTCGCGGGCGCGGTGGTGCGGATCGTCGACCCGCGCGCCGGTGGCCGGACCGAATCGCCGCCCGTCTTCGTCGTCCACCCCGCGCGCTGCGCCCGCCGCCAGGCGGACGAGAACCGCCCGCGCCTCCGCCACGGGTACACGGAAGAAGAGATCTTCACGGATGAGGAACTGGGCCGCCGGTTCCGCTATGACCTGCTCCGGCTGTCCGACCTCGTCGCCGAACATCGCACCGCGCTACCCGCCCGGTCCGTGGCGCCGTCCGCGCAGGCGTCCGCCGTCCACGACCGCTACGCGGCCTACCTGGACGAATGCGAGCGGACCATCGGACGGCCCCTCACCCTGAAACTGTTCGGCGGGGCCGGCGCCCCTGATCTTGCCCTGGGGCCGCGCTGGGGGCTGACCGCCGACGCCGCCGTCGACGACGACCCTGACGGCCCGGACGGCGACGCCGAGGACACCGGGCCGGGGGAGATACCGCCCGACCGCAAGCGCGAGTGGCGGCAGTGGGCCATCCGGGCCGTGGACCGGACCGTCCCCGGCGGACGGGAGCCGGCGCCGATGATGTTGCGCGTCCTCGTGGCCCGCCTGTTCGTCCAACTCCTCGGGCACGGCGTCTGGGAACTCGACGACGACACCTGGCGCGCGCCGCTCGCCCGGCTGGCGGAGGGCCTGGCGCCCCGTCCCGAGGACGACGTGCCGGACGAGGCCGTCCAGCACGTGACGGCGGTCACCGCGGTCTGCATGGGCCTGCTGCTCGGAGGAGCCTCGCTCACCGGCGGAACTCTCCACGACCTGCTCGCGGCCCGTACCTGGCAGGCCGTCAAGGACCGGGTCTCGGTCGCGGAGACCGACGTGGTGGGCGATCTGCTCATCCCGCCCCGGCTGGCGCATGCCAACGTGCTGAGCCGCTCGGGGTGGGAGCGCCTGCTCGACCTGGCCCGTTCCGACGACCCGGTGGCCCTGATCACCGCGGAACTCGCAGCGGACGAGCTGATCCTGGAATCCGATCGCGGGATCTACCGGGTCACCGGGAGGTTCACCAACCCCGTCCCTGTGGCGGCACGCGTCGCGACGCTCCTCGGACGGCATCTGGAGACCGTCCTCGTCCACGCCGTCACCGGCGACCGGTGGACCTTGGTCGCCTGGCGCCGGCCCCACCTCGTCGTCGCCGGTTCCCGGGCCATGTGGCCGGGATGGCGTGTGTACCGCGTCCCGCCGTCGGGCACCCCGGAGTCGCGCCTGACCGGGGGCGAAGGTCCGCCGCGGGCCGGTCTCGTCGCCGGGCCGGTGCCCCTCGGCCGGACGCCGCCGCCGGGCGCGCTGGACGTCCTGGAACTGGCCGGAGCCGACCCCGCCGACCTTCTGCGGAGGCTCCGCGACCACGGAACGTGACCGGCTTCGGCCAGCCGAGCCCGGCGGGCCCGGAACGGCACGGGAATCGGGCGCGCGGGGTCCGGGAGAATCCCGCACGGGCACTATCTTTGAAGCTCGCGGCAAGGGCGTGCGCGCAGGTGAGGCGAGGGGAGTCGACGGGTGACGGAGCGGGCGGCGGAACTGTACCTGCGAGACGTCCTGGACATCCCGGAGGAGGTCCTCGCCGGCGACTACAAGGTCGAGCTGACCGGCGGATTCGACGAGGCCGACCAGCGCATCGACGAATACGTCGTCACCGACCAGCTCAAGAAGGCGTTCCGCGACTCGCTGAACCTGGTGAAGGCGTCGGTGCGGGGCGGCAAGTCGAACGCCGCCTACCTGCACGGGTCGTTCGGCTCCGGCAAGAGCCACTTCATGACCGTGCTGCACGCGCTCCTGGAGAACCATCCGGCGGCGCGGCGCAAGGCGGAGTTCCAGGACCTCGTCGCCGAGCACGACGAATGGCTCCGCGACCAGAAATTCATGATGGTGCCGTTCCACCTGGTCGGCGTCACCGACCTCGACTCGGCGATCCTCGGCGGCTACGCGGCCGAGGCGCGGCGGCTCGGCCTGTCCAGCCCGCCCGTCCACCGGTCCGACGCGATGCTTCGGGACGCGCGCAGGCAACGCGAGTTCCTCGCCGACGACGCCAAGTTCGCCCAGTGGCTCGGCGGTTCCGCACCGGCCCGGCCCGAACCCGACGACGACCTCCCGAACCTCGACCTGGGCGGTGCGTCCGGCTCCCGGTGGGGCAGCGCCGAACTCGACCGGGCGCTCGAAGCGCCGCCCGGCGACCCGCTGCGCGCGGCGCTGGAATCCGCGCTGCTCGACGGCCCCTTCTCGACCTACGCCTACGGCGCGCGCGGCGCCGCCGAGACCTACCTGCCGCTGGAGAACGGCCTCGCGGTGATGAGCCGGCACGCCCGGCAGCACGGCTATACCGGGCTGATTCTTTTCCTGGACGAGCTGATCCTGTGGCTGCAGGCGCACATGTCCAACCAGGAGAAGGTGAACAACGAGGTCGGCAAGCTCGTCAAGCTGATCGAGTCCGGCGACGCCGACCGGCCGGTGCCGATCGTGTCGTTCATCTCCCGGCAGCGGAACCTGTCCCAGCTCGTCGGCGATGACGTGGTCGGCGCCGACGTCAAGAACCTCGAGGCGGCCGTGCAGTACCTCGCCGGGCGGTTCAAGGTCGTCACCCTGGAGGACACCAACCTCCCCGAGATCATCAAGAAGCGGATCCTGCGCCCCAGGACCGGCATGGAGTCCGCCCTTGCCGAGGCGTTCGCCAAGGTCGAGTCATACAACGCGGCCGTCAAGGACGCGCTGCTCGACGCGCACGGCGCCACCCAGGCCGACTGGAACGACTTCCGCGACGTCTACCCGCTGTCACCGGCACTGCTGAACGTCCTCGTCGCTCTGGCGGGGGCGCTGCAGCGGGAACGCACCGGGCTGAAACTGCTCAACACGATCCTGTCGCGGCGCCGCGACGACCTGCGGCTCGGCGACCTCATCCCGCTCGGCGACCTCTGGGACGTCCTCGGCCGCGACGTCGGCGAGGCGTTCACCGACCACCTCAAGCAGGAGGCCGAGACCGCCCGGCACTTCCACGCCAAGGTCCGCGCGCACCTGCGGGAGAAGTACGGCTCGGAGGAGCACAAGGACTTCCGCGCCGACGACCGGATCGTCAAGACGCTGATCCTGTCCGCGCTGGCGCCCGACGTCTCCGCGCTCAGCAGGCTCACCGGCGCCCGGCTCGCCGCCCTCAACCAGGGCTCGATCCAGTCCCGGCTGTCCACGCCCGGCAGCGTCGTCGGCACCCGGCTCCGTGAGCTGATCGCCGCCGGGTTCGGCGAGATCCGCGCGGACGGCGACCGCGACCCCGTGTTCACGCTGCACCTGTCCGACCTGGACGTCGAGCCGCTGCTGGAGCAGGTCGGCGAGCAGGACAACCTCGGTGCCCGCCGCATCTGGGTGAAGAACCGGCTCTGGGACCTGCTCGGCGTCAGCGACACCGGCGCGTTCGTCTCCGAACGCGACATCGTGTGGCGGGGCAGCAGGCGTACGGTCGAGTTCGTCTTCGAGAACGTCCGTGACCCGGCCGCGCTGCCCGCCGAGCAGTTCAGGCCGTCCGTGGAGGGGCGGATCCGGTTCGTCGTGGACTATCCGTTCGACGTGCACGGCCAGTACCCGAGCGACGACGCCGGGCGGGTCGACGAGCTGCGCCGCGGCGGCTTGGAGGCCGACTCCCTCGTCTGGCTGCCCGACCATCTGTCCACGCAGAAGGCCAACCAGCTCGGACGGCTCCTGAAGATCCGGTACCTGCTGGAGCGCGACCGGCTCGACGACTACGCCTCGCACCTGGCGTCCGACCAGCGCATCCGCGTCCGCCACCAGCTCCAAGCGCAGGCGGACAACCTCGCCTCGCAGCTCACCGCCCTCCTCCAGCAGCTCTACGGCATCTCCGGGGGCGACGACGGCAACGTTTCCGCCGAGGTCAGGGACGGGCAGCACATCCTGCCGCTGCAACCCGGCCACGACCGGCCGCGCCTGCAGGGGGGTGCCGGGTTCGAGTACAACATGCTCGCCTTGGCGGACGGCCTGTACTCCAGGATCTATCCCAAGCACCCCGACCTCGACCTGACGCACACGCGCAAGGCCGTCACCGCGGGCGAGCTCAAGATCGTCCTTTCCTGGATCGCCAAGGCGATGGAGGACCGCTCCGGCCGGACGGTCGTCGACCGCGACCGGCTCGGCCTGCTCAAGCGCATCGTCCACCCCCTGGAACTCGGCGAGGTCCACGACGGGCCGCTGAACGTCTCCTTCGAGTGGCGGCGGCGGATCGACCAGCTCGCCGCCCGTCACGGCCGCAACGGTGGCGACTACCCCGTCGAAGAGATCCGGCAGTGGATCGCCGAGTATGGCTGGACCGGGCTCGACAAGTCCGTTTCCAGCCTCATCATCGCCGTCTACGCGCTCCTCGCCGACCGTGACTGGGTGCTCAACGGAGGCAGGCCCGAGCAGTTCCCCGGGCTGGAGGCGGTCGGCAGCGGCTGGGCCCTGCGCGACCAGCCCAAGCCGTCCGAACAGCAGTACGCCAAGGCCCGTGCGCGTGCCGCCGCCCTCTTCGGTGTCAGCGTTCCCGAGATCCTGTCCAGCCGGAACGTGCGCAACCTCGCCGAGCAGATCCGGGAAAAGGCCAGGGAACTGGAAGCGCCCGTCAACGACGTGCGCAGGGCGCTGGAGGTCCACGCCCCGTCCCTGGGCATCCAGGACCCGGACACACCGCGCCGCCGCTCCGCCCGGAACGCCGCCGACCTGCTCGCCCGGCTCTCCGCCGTCCGCGACCAGAGCACCCCGCTCGTCCAGGCGCTCGCGGACGCCGACTACGACATCTCCGACCAGGTGCTCGGGTCCGCCCTGGTCTCCGCCCCGGCCGTGCACCACGCCCTTGACGGCGTCCAGTGGAGCGTGCTGGACGGCGTCGCCGCCTTCGCCGGCCGTGGCGACACCGTCGGCGCCCGAGCCGAACGGCTCGTCCAGGACCTCACCGAGACCGCGCGGACGGACGAGTTCGTCCGGAGCCTTCCACCCGTGCTGGAGGCCGCGAACGAGAGGGCCGTCGCACTGCTCACCGAGGCGAGCAGGCAGGCCCGGCCGGAGCCCGAGCCGCCCCGCCCGCCTGGCGGCGTCCCCGTCCCCGTCCCCGGGCCTGGTGACGCCGGCCGGGTCAGCCTGACCGACCACGGCGACCCGGCGATCCCGTCCGGCCCCACCGGCGGCGGGGAGGCGGCCGGGGTGCCGGATCCGCGGATGCCCGGCGCGGGCACTCCCAGTCACGGCCGCAGGCGTGTCGAGTCCGCTCACCTCGAACAGGCGCTCACCGAAGCCGTCGCGGGCATCGAAGCGGAAGTACGGGCCTTCGCAGCGGCCAACCCGGGCGTTCCCATCGACATCGCCTGGCAGCCCGCCGACGATCCTGACGGCGTCGACGGAGGGCCCGGCAGATGAGCACGCCCCCCGTTATCGACCGGCGGGTGCTGGAAGCACTGCTCGACATCGAACTGCCCAGACGGAACGCCCGCGACACCGCCCGGCTCGTCGTCGTCCACGGCCGGTACAGGGACGGCGCGCCCACCGAGTTCAGCATCCGGTTCGGTGAGCGGCAGCGCCGCGTCCGGGTGAGCGACCAGACGTCCGTTCTCGGGGCCGTCGACGCGTGGGAGACGCACAATTCCGCCACCGAGCCGGGCGCCATCCTGGTCATCACCACGGGCGTGGACGACCACGACCTCGGCGCGGACCTGCGCGCCCACGCCCTCGGCCGCCGCGCGCTCAGCGTCGACCGGGCGGAGATCGTGAAGCAGCGGTTCGGCGCGGCGGACCTCGACCCGCGCATCCGCCAGGAACCATGGCTGATCGACGCTCTGCTCGAAGCCGAGCCGTCCGACGGCTGGCGGGCGCACCCCGCCGGGGCGCCTTGGCGGCGCAGCGGCGGCTCCGTCCTGACGCGAGACGCCGCCGTCCACGCCCTCGTGAATGCCCGGCTCGACCTGTCCGGCGAGCTGCCGGGCCTCGGTGACGGCTCCGGTCACCGCGACCTGGACGTCGACTCCCTCCTCGCCTGGTCCCGCACGCCTGGCGCCGCCGTCCGCTACGCCGGACTGGCGGCCGGTGAGCGTGCGGGCATCGCCGCGTGGCTGCGGGAGAAGGTCGGGGACGCCGCCGCCGTCCTGCTCGCACTCGTGGAAGCGGGCAAAGGCGAGGACGCGATGGCCCTCGGCGTCGTCGCCGCCATCCTCACCGACTCGGCACGCACACCCGAGGCGGCGCTCGCCGTCGGCGGCCTGTTCGCCGGCGTCACTCACGACACCGGCGAACTCGGCGCGTTCGCGTCGGCCGTCCAGGGCACCCTCGCGCGCTGGATCGGCGAGGCCGGCCCGGAACGGCGCGGGCACCAGGCCGCCCGCGAGCGGGTAATGGCCGTGTTGGACCGTGCCGACGAACTGGCCGCGGACGCAGGGCTCGGACACGCCGTCGCCGGTCACCCGTTCCTGCCCTCCGGACTCGGCGCCAGGCTTCGCGCCTTCGCCGCCGCGCTCGCCGAATCGCCGCAGGCCGCCGGTGATGCGCTGAACGCCGTCATGGACCACCGTCTCGCCGACCTGTTCGCGGACCGCTGCGGCGTCGCGGCGATGGCCGCCCGCCTGTCCCGCTGGCTCGACGCGCCCGGCCCGGCCGAGATCCCCTCCGTCGGTGCCGGTGTGGCCGGGCAGATGCGGGACTGGGGATGGGTCGACCGAGCCCTCAACGTGCTCTGGGGAGGCGACCCCGGGAACGACCCCGTCCTTGGCCGGGCCTACCGGGAGATCCACGAGGCCGCGGTGAGCCGCCGTGCGGCGCTCGACGAGATCTTCGCCTCCCGGTTGCGCGAATGGACCACCACGGCGAGCGCCGAAGCGCCCGGCGGCGCCCTCCTCGTGGAGTCCGTGCTGGACGAACTCGTGCGGCCGCTCGCCCGCGAGGCCGCGCCACTCGTCCTCGTCCTCGACGGCATGAGCGCCTCCGTCGCCGCCCAGTTGGGCGAGGAACTCGCGCGGGGTGGCCGCTGGCTGGAGGTTTCCGTAACTCCCGGCGCACGCCGCGGTGCGGTCTCGATGATCCCGTCGGTGACCAGGACGAGCCGCGCCTCCCTGCTGTGCGGGGCACCGGCCTCCGGGGGGCAGGCCGCCGAGAGCGCGGGCTTCAGCGCCTTCTGGAAACGCCGCCGCATGCAGGCGGCGGTGTTCCACAAGGCCGATATCCCGGGCGGACCCGGTCAGCGGCTCGCCCGGCCGCTCCTCGACGCACTCGCGGGCGAAGCCGTCGTCTGCGCCGTCCTCAACACCATCGACGATGCCCTCGACCACGACAGGGAAGGCGACCGGACAGGCTGGCGGACGTCCGACATCACCTTCCTGACCGACCTGCTGAACGCCGCCCGCGACTACAGGCGCCCCGTCGTCCTCGTCTCCGACCATGGACACGTCCTGGAACGCGGCGGAAGGGAGTTGACCCCGGGCTCCGACGCCGGATCGGTGCGCTGGCGGACCGGCGAGCCGGGGGAGGGCGAGATCGAACTCGCCGGGCCCCGTGTCCTGGAGGGCGGCGGCCGGGTCGTCGTCCCCTGGCGCGAGGACATCCGGTACCTGCCGCGCAGGGCCGGCTACCACGGCGGTGCGAGCCTCGCCGAGATGACCGTTCCCGTGCTCGTCCTCGTTCCGTCCGTCGACCTGGTGCCCCAAGGCTGGTCGATCCTGCCGCCCGAGAAGACGGTCCCCTGGTGGTGGGCGAACCAGGAAGCGCCGGACGTCCTGCCGGAGACCACGACCCCGAAGAGCAGAACGCGCCGCACGTCGACGCAGAAGGAGGCCCTCTTCACGGTCGGTGAGGTCGCTCCCGCTGCGGCGGATCCGGCGGCCCCCGAGACACTCGGGGCCCGTGTCACCCGCTCGCCCGTGTACGCCGACCAGAGGAAATACCTGCGCAAAGCCCCGGAGAGCCGCCAGGTCGCCGCGGTCATCGATGCCCTCGCCGACGCCGGAGGCCGGCTGTCGGCCGCCGCGGTCGGCGCCGCGGCGGCGTCGGCCGGCGGACGGGCGCCGCGCAATGCCGACCTGTTCGTCACCGCCCTGCAGCGCCTGCTCAACGTCGAGGGCTACCCCGTCCTCGGACTGATCGACTCCGGTGCCACCGTCACCCTGGAGACGGCACTGCTGCGCGAACAGTTCGGAGTGGACCGGTGACGGACCCACGGACGCAGGTCAGCGCCGTCCGCCGCCGCGAGGTCATCGACGCCCTGCGGCGCGGCACCGTCCCGCGCGCCGGACTCGACCTGTTCGCCGTCGGGCTGGACCGGTTCGCGGGCGCTCTGGACGAGGAGATCGCCGCGGTCGGCACGGGAAGCTCGGCCTTCCACGCCATCCGCGGCGAATACGGCTCTGGCAAGACGTTCTTCGCACGCTGGCTGGGGGAGCGGGCCAAACGTGCCGGGCTGGCCGTCGCCGAGATCCAGATCTCCGAGACCGAGACACCGCTCCACCGGCTCGAAACCGTCTACCGGCGCCTCACCGAGCGCCTCACCACCGCCAGCCACCCGGCCGGCGCGCTGCGGCCCGTGGTCGACCTGTGGTTCTACACCCTCGAAGAGGAGGTCCTGGACGCCGGGCAGGCCGCCGAGGACGACGCCGAGGGGCTCGCCCGCGCCGTCGACACCCTGATGGAGCAGCGGCTCGCCGACGTCGCCCGCACCACCCCGGCCTTCGCCGCCGCGCTCCGCGGCTACCGCAAGGCGAGCGAGACCGGCGACACCGCCACGGCCGAGGCGCTGATCGCCTGGCTCGGCGGGCAACGTTCGGTCGCGGCGTCCGCCCGCCGCGCCGCCGGTGTCCGCGGAGACCTCGACCACTTCGGCGCCCTCGGCTTCCTTCAGGGCCTGCTCATCGTCCTGCGCGACTGCGGCCATCCCGGTCTCCTGGTCGTCCTGGACGAGATCGAGACGTTGCAGCGCGTCCGCGGCGACGTCCGGGAGAAGGGCCTGAACGCGCTGCGGCAACTGCTGGACGAGATCGACGGCGGGCGGTTCCCCGGCCTGTTCCTCGTCATCACCGGTACGCCCGCCTTCTTCGACGGCCGGCAGGGAGTCCAGCGGCTCGCGCCGCTCGCCCAGCGTCTGGCCACCGACTTCGCCACCGACGCGCGCTTCGACTCGCCCCGCGCCGTCCAGCTCCGCCTGACCGGCTTCGACCTGCCGAAACTGGAGGAACTCGGACGCAACGTCCGCGACCTGTACGCGGCCGGCGGCTCCGCGCGGATCACGGCCCGCGTCGACGACGCCTACGTCGCCGACCTCGCCGCCGCGGTCACCGGCGGCCTCGGCGGCAAGGTCGGCGTCGCGCCCCGCGTCTTCCTGCGCAAGCTCGTCGCCGACGTCCTCGACCGCGTGGACGAGTTCCCCGACTTCGACCCGCGCCGTGACTACGCGCTCACCGTCTCCGCGTCCGAGCTGAACGAGACCGAGCGCAACGCCGCGGGAGACGTGCCCCTGGACCTGCCGTGACCGCGCCTGCCGACCGGCTCTCACCGGCGCTGATGCACCACATCGTCAACACCCTCGGCTGGCGGTCGCTGCGGCCTCTGCAAGAAGAGTCCGTGGGGCCGGTGCTCGACGGGGACGACGCGGTCCTGCTCGCCCCGACGGCGGGCGGAAAGACCGAGGCCGCCGTGTTCCCGCTGCTGTCCGCGATGGACGCGGGCAACTGGACCGGGCTGTCGGTCATCTACGTCTGTCCGCTGAAGGCACTGCTCAACAACCTGCTGCCACGCCTTGAGAGCTACGCCGGCTGGATCGGCCGCCGCGCCGCGCTCTGGCACGGCGACGTCCCGGAGACGGCCCGCCGCCGGATCCTCACCGACCCACCCGACATCCTGCTCACGACCCCCGAATCGCTGGAGGCGATGCTCCTCAGCGTGAAGGTCGACCAGCGACGGCTCTTCGCCGACCTCCGCGCGGTCGTCGTCGACGAGGTCCACGCCTTCGCCGGCGACGACCGCGGCTGGCACCTGCTGGCCGTCCTCGAACGCCTCACCCGCCTCGCCGGGCGCCCCATCCAGCGCATCGGGCTGTCCGCCACGGTGGGCAACCCGGCCGAACTCCTGACCTGGCTCCAAGGCTCCAACCGCGGACCGGCGCGCGTCGTCGCGCCAGAGGCGGCGACCGCCCAGGACAACGCCATCGAACTCGACTACGTCGGCTCGGTCCCCAACGCAGCGACCGTCATCGCCGCGCTTCACCGCGGGGAGAAACGCCTTGTCTTCTGCGACTCCCGCCAGCTCGTCGAGGAACTCGGCGCCGCCCTGCGCGCTCGCGGCGTCACCACTTTCCTGTCACACGCGTCCCTCTCCCTCGACGAGCGCCGCCGCGCCGAAGAGGCGTTCGCCGACGCCCGCGACTGCGTCATCGTCTCGACCAGCACTCTCGAACTCGGCATCGACGTCGGCGACCTCGACCGCGTCATCCAGCTCAACACCCCGTCCACCGTCGCCGCGTTCCTCCAGCGTCTCGGCCGCAGCGGAAGACGTCCGGGAACCACTCGCAACTGCCTTTTCCTGGCCCTCGACCAAGACTCGCTCGTCTCTGCGGCCGCCCTGACCCTGCTGTGGAGCCGCGGGTACGTCGAACCGGTGCAGGCGCCTCCGGAACCCCGCCACATCGTCGCCCAGCAGTTCCTTGCTCTCTGCCTGCAGGAGCACAAGGTCGGAAACCGGCTGTGGGCCGAACACTGGAACGGGCTGCCGCCCTTCGACCGCAGCGCCGAGCCGATCGTCCGCCACCTCGTCGAGCACGGATACGTCGAGCAGGACGGCGAGTTCCTCTTCATCGGCCCTGCCGCCGAGGAGAAGTTCGGCCGCCGCCACTTCATGGGCATGACCGCCGTCTTCACGGCGCCCCCTGAGTTCACCGTCCTGTCCGGCCGGCAGGAGATCGGCCGGACCGACCCGATGCTCCTCACCGAACGTGTCGAAGGCCCGCGCGTCCTGCTCCTCGGCGGGCGCAGCTGGCAGGTCACCTGGATCGACTGGAAACGCCGCCGCTGCTTCGTCGAACCGTCCGACCGTCCCGGAAAGGCCCGCTGGTACGGGACGGCCTTCACCGGCTCCGGTTTCGCGCTCACCCGTGCGTGCCGGGAGGTCCTCCTCGGCGCCGACCCGCCCGTGACCATGACGGAACGGGCCGTCCGCTACCTTGCCAAGACCCGTGACGCGGCCACCCCCACGGTGCATCCCGGTGGCACCGTCATCGCCCGCGACGGCGACGACGTCCGCTGGTGGAACTGGGCCGGCTACCGGGCCAACGCCGCCCTCACCGCGACCCTCTCCGGCCTGACCGACGAGAAGCAGCGCTTTGAGGACGAATGGGTGCGCCTCCGCCCCGACCTCACCCGCGACATGTGGAGGTCCGGCACGGCCGACGCCGCCGACCGGCTCTGCCTCCCCGACATCGACGAACGCGCACTGCGCGGCCTCAAGTTCAACGAGGCCCTACCGACCCGCCTCGCCCTCGCCACCCTCGCCGCCCGCCTCGCCGACCCGGACGGCGCCCTGACGGCTCTCACCGACCCCGTCCGATTCACCACGACATAGCGCCCTGCCGTAATGAAGCCGGACGCCCTCAGCATTGAGCCGACTTCCGGCGCATGACGCGGCGTTCCAGCAGCCGGTCATCGCGGGGCACCCGCGCCCCTTGGCCACCAGGTAGCTGAACGTGAAATAGGCACTTTCCGGCCCGGAATGCCCGGTTGAGCACCCCGCGGGTGAGGTCGCGGAACCGCCGCAACAACGCATTCGCTGACAATCTTGGGGAGGTGTCAGTATTCGGTTCCAGACGATGAGCCGAGGGCTGCGGCGCAGGCCGAGATCACGAAGAAGAGCAGCAGCAGGACGACGCACCCGATTCCGATCGAGCGTGCTAGGACCAGATCGGACTTCTGCCGAACGAACGGGACATGTCCCGGGGGTCGCATGCCGGGCCTCGGCCCCGCGTACGGTGGCAGCCCGCGGGGCGGCCCGCCGGGTACCCAAGGTGGCGCCATAGGTCGCAGGGGCGGGCCCGCCGGCGGGAAGAACACCTCCCCGGCGGCTCCATTGGGACCGCTCGACGCGGCTGGATATGGGCCCGTGCCTGCCGGGTGGGGCGCGGGTGAGCCGGCCGCGTGTGCCGGGACCCATGGGACGTCGGGACGGGAACCCGGCCGGACGCCCGGCCATGTCGGGCTCGGCGGGATACGCGGAGCGGGCGCGGACGGCGGATGTCCACGCGGGTTCGGTGTCGGCCCGCGCCGTTCGGTACCCGAGGCCCGCGCATCCGGGATGAGCGGCACGAGCGCGGACGCGTCGGTGGCCGTGGTGCGGTCGGTTTCGCAGACCATGCAGCTGTTGTCGTCCGGCGCGTTCCAGACATCGCACCGCAGGCAGCGCCAGTTCGGTGCGGCGATCTCCTCAGCGACCGTCATGGGCCGTCACCTCCGCGGCCGCGGCGCGCAGGCGGTCGTGCAGGACCTCCAGCAGCGCCTCGGTGTCGGGCCGGGGCCGGAAACTGATCCAGTCGGTGCCGTCGGTTCGGGGCCCGGCGCCCTTCTCCGCCGCGGCGGCGTCCGGCAGCCCACCGCGCCGTCGGCGTCGTATGATCACAGGCTGTTCACAATGGTGTTGACGATCTCGTCCATCTCGAACTCCTCCAGTCCCGCGCCGGCGGCGGACGGGAACAGCAGCGTCTGGTTCCACTCCTCGACCAGGTCGGCCCAGGGCTCGCAGTCGGGCGCGAACAGTACGAGGCGCTTGGCGCTGTTCTCCATGGTCGCGGTGGTGCTGCTCGCGTAACCCCACCGCTCGAACAGGTCGTCCAGGTTCGCCGGAACCTCCGGCGGGTAGGTGTGGGCGGCGCGCGACCGGGGATCGCCCAGCGGGTGCGCCGGGGCATCGGTGAACATGACGATGATGTGCCGCCTGCGGTCGAGGCCGCGCTCCCACGGTGAGGCGATGGCGAGAGCGAGCGCTTCGAGCCCGGATTCGGGAACGTCCCCGCCGCCCAGGGGCAGCAGCCGCCGCACGAAGGCGTCGAACTCGGGGGCCTGGTCGGGGAAGACCAGGAACCCGGTCTGCTCGATGGCGCTCTCGGGATGGTCGCCGAAGTCGCGGAAGGCGATGACACGGAGCCGGAGTTGGCTGATGGCCTTCCCCTTGTCGGCCATGACGCTGTCGAGCCGCTGGTGGAACGACATCGCGCTCTTCTTCACCGCGTCGAGCACCGGCCACATGCTGTCGGTGACGTCGATGCACAGGACGATGTCGACCGCGTACTGCAGGTTTCCCGCGCTGCTATAGGTCATGGAAGGGTCCCTTCTGTATGTCTTGAGAGCCCGTGCCTCCCTGCCCGGACGAGCCGGCCTCGTCTGGGCGCCGGCCGGGCTCCGCACCGCCCCGGTCGTGAGCGCCGACCCGGATCCGGGAAGGGCGCGCGACGGTGGTCCGGCGGTCCAACAGGCAGATGTTCGGGTCCCGCAGCGCCTCGAAGAACGCGCCGGTACCGGGCCGCTGCTCCGGGTCGCCCGTCGTCATGGCCTCGATCAGCTCCCGCATGACCGGGGCCAGACGCTCGTCGGCGCGCAGCGGGGCGCCCGCGTCCACGGCCTCGGCCGGCGAAGCGTGGGCGCCGGTGTCGTACGCGGGCAGCGCGCCGGTGAGGTAGAGGTGGGTGATCAGGCCTAGCGAGAACACGTCGCAGCCGGTCGTCAGCTCGGCCGGGTCGGTCGCCGTGTCCGAGCGCAGGTAGCGCAGCCATTCGGGCGCTCCGTACATCGAGTCGCCCGCGATGACGCCGGGCGCCGGCGGGCTCCCCGACAGGTATGCGTCGTCGAAGTCGATCAGCTTGGCGGTGTGGAACGCGTTCGCCGCACGCTGCTGCACCAGGACGTTGGCGGGTTTGAGGTCGCCGTGGACGATTCCGAGGTCGTGCAGCAGCCGCAGGCTGAGCGCCAGCGTGCGCAGCAGGACACTCTTGTTGCGGGTGTCGAGTGCGTGCGGCTTGGTCATGGACGCGGTGTCCACCCGCTCGGTCACCTTGTAGTAGCTCGACCGCTCGTGGAAGAAGTCGACCGCCAGTACCAGGTTCCCGGCACCAACCGCGTCAGGCGTCAGGCGCTCCATGATCGATCGGTGCCGGTCCTCGAACTCCGCGCATTCCCGCATGCGGGCCCGCCTGCTCGCTTCGCTCCCCCCGCCGCCTCCCCGCGGCCGCTTCGGTTCCAGGAAGCGTTTGACGAAGTACACCCGGCCCTCGCGCTCGGCGAACGCCCAGACGCATTTGCCGCCGCCCTCGTTCGTCGGCTCGGTGGTGATGTGGTAGCCGTGCATGACATCGCCCGCCTTCATCGGCGACCTCCGTCCGGCCGCGCGCCCGGCAGGGCCGGCATCAACCGCTCGTAGCCGGGCCGATACTCGTGCCAGGACCGGGACCGCCACGAGCGGAACTGCGGTTCCGTGAGCCGCGGGCCGTCCGGCCAGTGGGCGCGCAGGACATCGTTCGTGCGGCGCGAGAAGGCATCGCGTAGATGCTCGAAGTCGCGGTAGCCGATGGCCACCAGGCTCAGCGACGCGTCGTCGGCGGTGTAGCCGGTGACGCGTGCGGAGAGCAGGTCGGCCCAGTCGGCGGCGTCCCTGGCGTCACGGAGTTCGCGCAGCAGATGGCACTCGAAGTGAGCGGGCGTGTCGACGTAGCCGAAGAAGCCGTCGGTGGCGCAGACAAGGACGGACGGCAGGGGGATTTCGCTGTCCGCCTGGTCGAGGCGGAACGGCCGGTCGGCGCAGATCACGTTGGTCATCGGCGGGTCCTGGAGGAGTTGCTCCAGCGCGTCGGCCTCGTCGGTGTGGTCGCGGGTGAGCGCCTGGAGTCCAGCCTCAGGGGTCAGCAGGTAGGCGCGCGAGTCGCCCGCCCACAGCGCCCGGCACTCCAGAGTCCCGCCGCGCCGCCGGTAGCGGAGCGCGGCCATGGTGGTCGGCAGTTCCCGGCGGACCCGGCCGACCAGCCGGGGCGCCCGGGTGGGACGCATGAGGGATAGCGACCGCGCCAGCCGGTTGGTCAGTGCGGTGGCGTCGCGGTCCAGCCCGCGACCGGCCGCCGTCTCACCGAACCAGGTCTCGAACGCGGCCCGCGCGACCCGCGAGCCGACCCAGGCGCCCGTCCTCGGCATCCCCGCCGCGGACTCGTGGGCGATCGCGGCTCCCGAACCGCCGGAACCGTCGAAGACGGCGATGAGGCCGGTTTCCGTCGGCCTGTGGTGCATGAGGAGCGGCTCGGCGTCCTCGCCGGCGTCGGCACGGCGCTCCGTCCAGACGCCGACCGCCGTTAAGGCCGCGTCCTGGTGGTACCAGACTGCATGACCGGGCCCGGCCCCCGTGCTGGACGCTATTCTCATCGGTTCCTCCTCGTCACTCCGTCGGCCGTGCGCCCCGGACGCGCGAACGGGGCGGGCCCGCGTCCTCTCGGGGCGGTTCGAGCGGCTCGTCCTCGGGGGGCCCGGGCGGCTGCGATGGGCCGGCCGGGTACCTGCTCTGCGGTGAGGCGGGCGCCTTGGCCGCGTCCACCGGCCCGGTCCGCGGCGTCTCCGGTGGCCGGGGCGGCAGGCTGCCGCGGACCCGACTCACCCGCCGCGTCCCGCCGAACGCCACACTGGACCCGCCGGTCAGCCGGTCCACGACCTGGCGCTCGGCCTCAAGATGGTCGAACGGCTCGCGGTCGACTCCGGCGCGGTTCATCATCTGCTGGAAGAGCCTGAGCAGTTCGGCGCGCTCGGTCGCCTCCGCATGCGCGATCCAGTCCAGCACCTTGGACGGCCCCTCGCGCTCGAAGATCTCGGCCAGCATCCCCTCGGTGCCCTCACGGCGCATCATGTCCAGATGGCGGTCGCGGCGCATTGCGCCAAGCCGGGTCTCGCGGGTGACCTCGCGGTAGGAACGGGCGGAGTTGGCGACCTCGTCCTCATCGGGCAGTAGCTCGACGGTGGCGTTGCGCAGGCGCAGCGCCGAGTCGCCGTGGAAGTCGCCGAGCACGGTGTTCAGCGCTTCGTCCGCCTGGTGGAACTCGGCGATGTCGAAGTTCCGTGCGACGGGCCGCAGCATGTGCTTGATCGGCTCGTAGAGAGTGGCGCCGACGTCGCGTATGCCGCGCGACACGACCAAGGCGGGTTCCCCGACGTGGACATGGACGATGACCCGGCTGCGGAAGACGAACCCCGGGTCGCGGCTGACCAGCGCGATCTCGAACGCCAGCGCGTGCTCGGCGAGCGTGACCAGGCAGCTGTACTGGTGGACGCCGTAATGGGCGGCGGGCACCGGCTCGCCGTGCCGGACGGTGATCGGCGCCCCCTCCCGGGGGACGAGTACGAGCGCGGTGCCGGGCGCCGGAGCGCGCAGCGGGCTCAGCAGCCTGAGCATCGAGACCGGCTTGTGCTCGATGAGGGGGTCGAAGGTCGAGTATCTCGGTTGGTACACGGGACGTCCTTAGAGTCGGCCGTTGAAGTCGTGGGCGGGGCGGCGATGATCGGGCCGGGCGGTCAGGGCGCGGCGCAAGGTCGCGGCGGAGCGCGACGGCCGGTCGGGATCGCTCTCCCAGCGGCCGAGGTACCACTCGAGCCGCCGGTGGTGCCGTTCCCCCCGGGCGGCGACGCCGACGAGGACGGTCCGCATCGCCGCCAGGGCGTCCGGCTCCCGATCCGCGTGCTCGTCGAGAAAGTCGCGGAGCGCGTCGAGCGCGTGCGTCTGGGCGGGTTTGCGGGCGAGCGCGCGGGCCCAGAGCTCCTCGATGTGACGGTGGTGCCGCCTGTTGTCGGCGATCAGCAGCGGGCGCCCCGGTACCCCTCCGGGGACGTGTGTCCACGGGACGGGCGCAAGCAGGGTGAACACGGACACTGAGAGCGCCTGCGCCACCATGGCCGAGTCGTCCTGGGGATGCGACCACTCCAGCAGGGCGCCCAGAACCTCGTCCTCGCGCCCGAGTTCGGTCAGCCGCAGCACGCTGAGGCCGACAGCGGCCAGGCCGCGCCACTCCGGGTCACCGAGCACGCGGGCTAGCAAACCCAGGGACCGCTCTGGCCGGACGGCGCCAAAGGGGCTGCCGACGGTGTCGGCGGCGGTAAGTCGCAACCGGTTCTGGAAGCCGGAGCCCCCTTCGCGCGACCAGGACTCCAGCAGCTCCCACACCGGCTCGTACAGCTCCGGCTCACTCGCCACGATGCCGAGCGCGGCGGCCGCGGCCTCGCGCGTCTTCCGCTTCTCGTCCCCGGCCCAGCTCCGCAGGAACCGGTGCATGGCGTGGTCGAAGTCATCGCGTGCGATCAGCCCGGCGCTGACGGCCGCGCGGGCCCGGACACCGATGTCGCGATGGTCGGTCAGAGCGCGCAGCCAGCGCAGCAGCGCTGTTCGGCCGCCGTCCAGGAAGGACCAGGCGTGGGTGAGCACGGCCGCCTGGAGCAGATCACTGGTGAAGCGGACGCTCGGCCCCGACGGGCGTCCCGGATCGGTTCCGCCGCCGCCGGGTACCAGTTCGATCCAGGCGTGGTCAGTCCTGAGGCGCTCACGGAACCTGAGGTCGAGCGGGTACACGGCTTCCGGCTCCAGCAACCGATAGAGATCGACTGCGGCGTCGGAGACGGTCAGGTAGCCGGCGCCTTCCAGCGCCGCTGTGGCCAGCGCGAAGCAGATCGTCTCCGCGGCCCGGTGCTTCTCGAACCAGGCGTGCACCTGCCCGGTCGGGTCGCGTAACGCCTGCACCGCCGCCGCCAGGTCGCCCTTGGACGCGTACGCGGAGGCGAGCCGGACGGCGGTGCGCGGCCCTGGGTGTTCGGCGAGCAGCTGCGGCGCGCCCGCGCCATCGAGTTCGGCGCGCAGCCCTGCCAGGGCCGCCGCGTCGGGTTCTGGACCGAGCACCCGGCGGATCAGCACCGCCACGGGGTCGAGGTCGCCGAGTGAGACCATCACGTGCGGTGAGTGGGCCGCGGTTTCGATGAGCGCGCCGCGGGGCGGCCCGGTCAGCACGACCAGGAAGCCGCCGGCGGCGGTGACACGCGCGGCCGTCGCCTCGATCCAGGACTCGTCGATGCCGCCCGCGGCGAGCGCTCCCCCTCCCTTGGCCAGGACGTCGAGATCGACGAGGTACCCGGCGCCGGGATCCGGTGGCGTCCAGTCGCCCGAGTGCACGACGCCGAGGTCGGTGATCTTGTAGCAGCGTGGTGCGCCGGCGTCGGTGAGCAGGTTGATCGCCGCCGCGTTACGTCCGGTGCCCGCCGGGCAGGCCAGGACGAGCAGGTGCAGGTCGGTGAGCCGCCGCACCGCGTCCGCGTAGTTCGCGGGCCGGACGTAGTGGTCGAGATGCGTCCGGAGCGTCATCTCGTCGAGCTTGACCAGCTTCCGCTCGGTCCCGGACCTGGCCTCGGGGCCTGAACCGATGCTGAAGCCGCCATCGACGCCCACTTGGCCGTTGAACATCGTGAGCTTGTCGATGTAGAGGTCACCGCGCTCGCGGAAACGCTCCAACCGTTCCCACGCTTCGGCGAGGATCTCGCCCCGCCGGGCGTTGTCTGCGCGTGCCTCCGCCTCCTCCGCGCCGTGCAGTTCGCGGGCGGCCTCGGACACCGGATCGCGCCGCTCCTCTCCTTTCCCGGCCGCGGCCTTGCCCGCGTCGCGGTCCCCGTCGCCCTCGAACGCCGGTCCGTGCTCCGGGCCCGGTCTTGGCCGTTCGCCCTTCTCGGCTGCTCCGGGGCGCGGCCCGGGCGGTACTCGGGGGTCGGCCTCGTCGGACCTGCCGTCCGCGCGATCGGTCATCGCTGTCTTCCTCCGTGCCGGGGACGCCGGCGGTCGCGTCAGTTGATGACGAAGTCGCCAGAAATGTGGACATCGCTGGTGAAGACGCTGGACTTGCTGATCGACTGGGCCTGGATCGAGACCGAGCCGCGCTCGTCTCGTACGGGCGTGGGCGTGGCGAGAGCCCGAAGCTCCGCCGCGAACTCGGCGTCTCGAGCGATCGCGGCGAGCAGGGCTCTCTCCAGCGCGGCGAGAGCGTCGGCGTTGTACGGTTCCCGCACCAGCCAGGCCAGCGCCGCCTCGGCCGGGGTGTCCTGCTCGAAGCGCTCCCGCAGCCTGCCGATGAGCACCGTCCCGGACGAACCTGTCCCGCCGCTCCTGCTCGCTTCGGCGACGAGGCGCGCGACGGTTCCGGCGAGCTCGTGCCCGGTCTCCTCACCTGGCTGGTCGTCGTGGTCGGGGGTGGTGGTGGAGGGCATCGGTGCTCCCAAAGGTGCAGGTCGGGGATCGTTGAGCGTGGGGTCATCGTTCAGGACACGCTGGTGCATCCGGGTGAGCTCGGGGGCAGGGTCCTGGCCCAGCTCGTCGAGGAGGCGACGGCGCGTCAGGCCGAAGACTTCGAGTGCGTCACCGCGCCGTCCGGCCCGGACGAGGGCGTGCATGAGCAGTCCGGCGACCCGCTCGTCCAGCGGCGCCGCGCGGAGCAGGCGGTCCAGTTCGGGGATGAGCCTCTGCTCGTGGCCGCCGACCCGGATCTCGATCTCAGCGCAGGTCGTCAGGGCCTCGCGGTGCCGGTTGCACAGGGCGGTACGTTCGATCTCGGCCCACGGACCGGGCAGCCCGGCCAGCGGCTCTACGACCCAGGGGCCGGACGCGTCGGACGGCCACTCGGCAAGGGCGGCTCGGTACAGCTCGGCGGCCCGCGCGGGCTCCCTCGTGACATGCTGCTGAGCCTGGTCCGCCGTGTCGAGGAACCGGTGGGCGTCCACCCGGTGGCGCGGGACGAGCATCCGGTAGCCGCCATCGTGGGGAGGCAGGAGCGCGCCGGCCCCCGGCACCGCGGTGTTCAGATGCCGGCGTAGCTTCTTGAGGTAGTCGCGGGCCAGATCCGGGGCGGTCTCAGGCGGCTCCTCCCAGAGGCGTCCGGCGAGTTCCCCAGGCGTCAGCGATCCGCCGGGGGCGAGCAACAGCGCCGCGAGCGCCAGCCGGTCCATCGGTCTGCCCAGGGCAGCGGGGCGCCCTCGCACCAATGCTTCGACCTTGCCGAGCAGGCGGAATTCCATATCGTCGCCAGGCATCCCCATCGCGCTCACCCCCACGAATCAGCTCACGAGCGTTCCGGCACGCGATAACGGTGCACCGGCCGCACTTACCGGAGGCCGTACCGGGAACCGGCCCCCTTCCTTTACCGCCTTTCTTACCGGGTCCGCTTTCCATGCTTGAAGCAGAAGAAGCAAGACACCGTCAATCGGAGAGAGGACGACAATGAACGCGCTGCACAAGCTCATCAAGGAGGCCGGCTGGACCAAGAGCTCGCTCAGCGAGGGCGCCGACGACTGCGTCGAGGCGAGCCTGCTGACGGCCGTGGTCCTGCGCGACTCCAAGGACCCGGAGGGTCCGTGGCTGGTGTTCACCGTCGCGGAGTGGGTCGCGTTCCTCGCGGGCGCCCGGCTGGGCGAGTTCGACATCGCCCGGCTCGGCGACGCCATGAGCTGACCCATCGGAATGGAGGGCGCCGGGACGTGCGGTCCCGGCGCTCCCCACGGCCACGCGCTGGAAGCCCCCGTCATGCCTCCTCCCGCATCGTGTTCGCGAGCCGGGCAAGGAAGGCGCGGGCGTCGTCGCCGAACAAGGCCATCCGCGACAACAAGGCCCAGCGGCGCCGGTAGAGCTCGACGTCCTCGGGCCCGGTGATGCTGAGCTTGGCGTGGGCCGCCTCGACCGTGACCTGCGCCTCGTTCTCCGCACCGCCATAGGCGATGACGAACCCGTGCGAGAGGTAGGTGAGCGCCTCGGCATCACTCGGTACGACCCCGATGCGCACGTTCTCCAGCGTGCTCAGCGAGGCGATGCGGTCGATCTGCGCCCGCAGCAGAAGTGCAGGACCGGGCCGCCAGCGCAACGCCGCCTCGGTGATCACGAATTCGAATCGCCGTTCTTCCTGGTAGAGGGCGAGTTGGCGGTTCAGCCGGCTGGCGACGGCGGCAGCCAGTTCCTCCTCGCCATAGGGGACCTCGTCGAAGAGGGCGAAGACCCGGCGGGCGTATTCGGCGGTCTGCAGGAGACCCGGCACCACGGACGGCTGGAATGTCTGCGATCTGCTGGTCCGGTTCTCCCTGTCGAGCACCTGGTCCTGAAGGTGTGGCCGGTCGCGCAGTGCGGTGCGCCAGGCGCTCACCTCGGTGAAGGCGGCCTCGGTGAGGGCCACCAGCCGCCGCGCGGTCTCCTCCGTGGAGTCCATTGCCGCCGCCCACCCGGTGACCTCTGGGAGCGAGGGCATCGTTGCGCCCGACTCGATCCGGGAGACCTTCGACTGGCTGATGCCGAGCCGCTGGGCGAGGTCGCGTCCGGACAGTCCCGACAGGGCGCGCATCCGCCGCAGCTCGGAGGCGAGTCGCTCGCGGGTGCTCCGCGCCTCGTCCTGGTGATCGCTGGCCATGACCATCCAGTGATCCTCCTCGCGCCCGGAGATCCGCAGGTGTGATGCAAAATGATTCAGAATGACCTAGAATGATGCCAGGCGCTCACGAGGCGCGTCAAGTCGTTCCGGCCGGCCGCATCTTCAAGATCGAAAATAGGCCGCGCCGGGTGTTCTTCACCGGCCGGGTCAGAGAATGTCAGGGAATTGCGGCGCTCACTCCGATTTCCAGGGAAAAGGTAGCGGTCGCCAACAGGAGAGGTGATCTTCAGTGCGCGATGCCCGGGTCTCCGCGCGCCCGGCTGGCCAGCGCGCCATCCTCGCGTGCGACATCGTCGCCTTCGGCGCACGTCGCGGGCACGTCCAGCGGTATCTCCGTGAGCAGCTCTACTCGCGGACGCGTGCGGCTCTCGACTCGACCGGCATCCCTTTCGACGAGTGCTATCACGAGGACCGCGGCGACGGCCTGTTCCTCGTCCCACCGCCCCGCTCCTCAGTGGAGGGCCTGGTGACGAGTACGGTCGATCGGCTGGAAGACGAGATTCGGCGCCAGCACGACCTGGCCCGTCCCGGCGCGCGCCTGCGGTTACGCGTGGCGCTCGATTTCGGCCTAATCCTCTCCGACGAATACGGCGTGCTCGGCGACACCGTGATCCGGGCCTTCCGGCTGTTGGATGCACCCCTCTTCAAGCGGCGTGTACAGCAGTCGGGCGCGCGCCTCTCGGTGATCCTCTCGGACCGGCTCTACGAGGACGTCGTACGGCCTGACCTGGGAGGTCCGGACCCGTCCGATTACGAGCGGCTCCGCATCCGGTCGAAGGAGACACGGACCCGGGCCTGGGTTCGCCTCCTTGGCGTCCCGCCGGACCGCGCGCCCCGGTCGGGCGTCGCCTTCGAGGACGTCTCGGCCGTCGCCGCGCACCTGCTCGGTGCCTCCCCACTCGATACCGCCGAGGGACGCGACGCACTCGTGGCCGCCCTCCCTTTCGATCTCCGCGCCGTTATCCTGCGCCAGCCGGACGCGATGATGGACGCCTACTGCATCCTTCGTCCCTGCGTGGACGACGACCGCGGCCGATCCGCTCTTCTGTACGCCCTGGGCGGACTATCCCTCCCTCATCCGGCATTCGACGACCTTCAAGAGGCCATTTCCGAACTGCCATGACTTCCCTCAACAGCAGGGGCCAAAGGCGGCCAAGTCTTGGATCTCCGTACCTAGCGAGGACGCAACTGGCAAGCACTCCATGCACTGGTGCTTAGCCTGCCCGAACAGTGGTCCGCTGCCTGCACTCGGCAACTCCGGAGAGCGTCACGACCACTCGGCTGTACGCCATCGTGATCTACAGGCTGCGCTACCGCCTCATTGTGGATATCCGAACTGCGGGAAGAGCTGAGCGAACTGTAGGAGTTCAGCCAGGTTCCGACCCGATTCGGCCGCATCTCGAGGCGGGACAGATAGCGGTTCGGTTTGGTAGGTCCGACGTTGCGGGTGCCTTCTGACCTTTCCGTCTGAGTTGCCTTGCAGGACGGAGATGGGGAGCGAATGGTTTCTGTGGAGGGAGCCTGCTGAACCCAGCAGGGATCGAGTAGCGATCGGGACGGTACCCGCTACGGGCGGAGTCGCCCGTCCTGCGGGTGGCTACTGCTGCTGCCGACTATCTCCTCGGTGACTCGGTACGTCCGCTCATGCGCCCGCTACGCGACCCCGCGGCCGCGCGGCGGAGCACGCGCACCTGAGAAGCCGGTTCTGGTCGGGTGTGGTGCCGTTGCCAGGGCGTGAACGCGATCGGGCGGCTGGCGGAATGTCCAGGTGACACGGTTCGCGGGGTGTGTCACTATTGTCCGCGCTCGGCGGCCGGTACCGGCGCCTTTTGGCCGGGCGGCGGGGGATGGGGAGGTCAATGCACCGGACGGTCGTCGCGGGTGTGCGTGGGAGAGGACGGGCCTACTGATGGCCCATGCGCGTCCTCCCTCTGGATCTTCTGCGCGGCGGCGGTACGTTGTGCTCGGCGTCGTCCTTGCGATCGTGCTCTTCGTGGCCGTTGGATATGCGGCCGCTCGGCCGTCCGATTCCTCGGGGCCGTCTGCTGCTCCGGCGACGACCGGTGTGGATCCGGATGTCGGGAGTCGGTCGCAGAGCCCGGCGCCTCCGGATTCGGTCGGGGTGGGGCGGAACAGTACCGCTACGCCGTCCGAGACGCCGTCGACGTCATCGCCAACGCCGTCGACTGCCACGCCGACGGCGTCCACTACCGGACGTGTCACGCCGACGCCGCCGCCGAGGAGAAGGCCCGGCGCTGCCGCATGGACGCCCGGCGTCTACTACCGTCCCGGCGACGCGGTGACCCACCGCGGCGCGGACTATGTCTGCCGGCAAGCGCACACCTCACAGGCCGACTGGCAACCCCAGGACACCCCCACGCTCTGGCGCGCGACGTAACCGCCCCTCGACAGGTCCTCAGGGGCCGGAGCTCAATGATTCGGCTGAGCGCAGGTGGGGTGGAGGGCTATATTGCCGTTCAGGCAGATCACGCCTGCCGGTCTGAGCATCGAGTGCCTACGCCGCTGGTGTGCCGACGACAAAGCGTCTCGGACGACGCGTGACACCCCCGGTTCGCGTCGTCCGACGGTGTGCGTAGGACTCCGTCCAAGGACGCCATGACCGCAGAGCCCCGCCGTCGCCCATCCCGTCATCAGCAACGTCGTATTCGTCGCCGCCAGGACGCGACCGGCGAGCCCTATCTGGTCGCGGCCGCGGCCGTCGAGGAGGAGTGGGCACGAGGGCAGCGCTACCTCGCCGACCCGTCGGTGCCCGCCGAAGTGGCCGCCGCCGTCCGCCGGGCCGGGCTCATTCCTCTTGAGGCGCTGGACCTGTCGATCCACTGGGAATGGTGGTGTCGTTGCCGGTGGTGCGGCCAGGTCGTCGAAGTGCGTCCCAAGGGGCACGGGTATCAGAGTCCTGGACGCTGCCCGTACTTCCTGCACGAGTACAAGCACAAAGCCGGTCGCTGTACGCGGCCTACCCCCGACCTGGTGGTGTGGGAAGGGTCGTTGAGCACCGAACGTCTCGAACAGCTGTGGCCGCAGAGGGCACATCGTGTGGACCCGAGGTCGGAACCTCCAACCTCAGATTCTCGACCCAGCCGGTAAGGGATGAGGCCGGCTGCTACGGCATTTCCCACCCTCGCGCGGGGGGCGATTCTTGCTCTGGCGTGGCGATGCCGTGACCATCTCATGAAATGGCGGGGGTTCTGTAAGGGTTGGCTTTGTTTATTGCCGTGGTCGTGGCAATGGGGAGATCTCCCGGCAAGCGTGTGCTCAGATTGGGGCGGCAGAAGAGGTCGCTTCAAATCTGTGTGGGGGAGCAGCGGTATGAGGCATCGGTGGGCTCGTGTTGCGGTGGCGGTCGGGGTCGGTGCTGTCGCCGTCGCGTCTGTCGGGCAGGCGTTGGCTTCGGAGCGCGCTGCGGGGGCGATTCTGGTCGAGGAGGCGTTCACTCTGGGCACCGCGGATGCGCGCTTCATCGGGTACGGGGCGGCCTGCCTGACGGGGGCGCCGCGAGGAGAGGCGGAGGCGGAGGCCACGAATCACCCGCTCAGAGGGTGTCGTCGGGATCCGGTGGGTCCTGTGCCGCCGGGCGACGCGGCGCCGCATGGGTACCTTCAGCTCACGGACGCCCGCGATGAGG
Organism: Actinomadura sp. KC06; assembly: GCF_004348735.1. Classification (GTDB taxonomy): domain Bacteria; phylum Actinomycetota; class Actinomycetes; order Streptosporangiales; family Streptosporangiaceae; genus Spirillospora. The sequence goes on along the minus strand of NZ_SMKT01000001.1, from coordinate 175,316 downwards.
TGACCGGCGCTGTGTTGTTCGACTCGCCGGTTCCGGCGCGGGGTGGGCTGGAGGTGGTCTTCGAGCAGTGGCAGTACGGGAACACGACGCGGAGGCCCGCGGACGGGATCTCGTTCTTCCTGACGGACGGCGCCCGTCGGCTCACCACGCCGGGTGCCTTCGGCGGGAGCCTCGGTTATGCGCAGAGGAGGCCGGGTGGCGCACCCGGCGCCCAGTTCGTTCCCGGTGTGGACGGTGGCTATCTCGGCATCGGGCTCGATGTGCTGGGCGAATACTTCGGTGACGGAGAAGGGCGCGGGAATGGTTGCGTGCGGCGGTCTCCGGCCGGGACGGCGTTTCGTTCGCCTGCCCCTGGCCCAAACGTCGTCACCGCCCGCGGCCCTGGGGACGGTGTCACCGGGTACTGCCTGCTCGACGCCACGACCACCGACGAAAGGAAGAACGGGCCCTGGCCCTCGTCGCTTCCCGGACGGCTGCACGGGAAGCTGAAGAAGATGCCCGCCAATGTCACGCCTCGTCGGGCCGAACGGCGGCTGGAACCGGTGAAAAGGGTCGTCAGGGTGGCGGTGTCGGCTGGACGGGATCCCGTTGTGACGGTCGACATCGACTTCCGGGACGACGAGGGCTTCCAGCGGGTTCTGAGGTTTCCCGCTCCCGAGCCCATGCCGGACACCTTCAAGTTCGGCTTCGCCGCGTCCACGGGGCCTCTCACCGATGTGCATCTCATCCGCAGGGTCGTCCTGCGTTCCAAGCAGACGGTGGAAGAGTGATGGCCGATCAGGTGCGGCCGGTGTCTATTACGCAGAAGCGGTTGCCTTCGGGGTCGGCCAGGACGATGAAGTCGGGGTCCTCGGGATAGAGGTCCCAGTCGACGTGGGCAGCGCCCAGGGAGACGAGGCGTTCCACCTCGGCCGCTTGGTCGGCCGCGTTCTCCGCGTACAGATCCAGGTGGACTCGGGGATGCCTTTGTACGGGACTCTCGCTCAGGCCGAGCGCCAGGCCGGGGCCGTTCCCGTCCGGCGGGACCAGGACCGTCCAACGGGGATCTATTTCGTCGCGTGGGACGTATCCCAGGGCCTCCATCCAGAACGCGGCCGCACGTCGGACGTCCGACGCACCTAGAACTATGGATCCGATGCTGAGCATGCGCTAAGCCAAGCAGATCTGGTCGTCACAGGGGCGAGGGGACTGGACGGATCGTGAGGGTGTTGACGTCGACGCCGTGCGGCTGATTGATCGCCCACACGATGGCGGCCGCGATCTGGTCGGCGGTCATCATCGCGCGGTCCGGCGGGCCGCCGCCGGCGTCGAAGAAGTTGGTCTCGGTGGCTCCGGGGTTGACCAGGGTCACGCCGATGCCGTCGTCCGTCACCATGCGCCTGGTGTTCTCGGCGAGGCCGGTCACCGCCCATTTGGTCGCGCCGTAGATGTTGCCCGGGCTGTAGACGACGCCCGCGACGCTCCCGATGAGCACGATCCGTCCGCGGGTTTCGCGCAGGGCCGGGAGGGCGGCCCTGATCAGCAGTGCGGGGCCGAGGACGTTGGTCAGCACCATGTCGCGCCACCCGGCGGGGTCCCCGTCGGTGACGTGGTCGAAGGAGGCGAAGCCGGCGTTGGCCACGACGGTGTTCAGCCGTCCGAACTCCTCGATGGTGGCGCTGACGGCCGCCTGGACGTCCTGGTAATCGGCCGCGTCCCCGACGACCCTGAGCAGGCCCGCAGGCTCGCCCAGTTCTTCGGCGAACCGGCGCAGGCGGTCGGCGCCGCGTCCGGTAACGGTCACCCGATGCCCCTGGTCCAGCAGGTGCCGGGCGGTCGCCGCCCCGATGCCGCTTCCGCCCCCGGTGATGAGGGCGACAGGAGAGTCGGTCACGTGCGGCCTCCCAGAGTCGCGTGATCCGTGCAGGTCTCGATCAACTCACGGACAGGCTACGCATGGACGGACGGCGGCGTCCGCCCCAAGTCGACCCAGCGCGTCACCCGTCGGCGCCGTTCTGAGCGTGTTCGGTTTTTGTTCGTCGGCGTCCAGGTCGAGTACGAAGTCATTCCCGAACGAGTACGGACGCCCCTAATGCAGGAATTGGTCAGTTCTTGTTGCAGCCCGAGTGCTGCTTGAAGTACACCGGTTCGCCGAGCGGGTCGTCCAGGTGGATCTGGTGGTTCTAGAATGGGGACGACAACCACATCGTCGACATTGCGGGCGATGGCGAGCAAACTGAACACCTGGGTGGTCGACGGCCGACGTCCGCATGGTCGGTCGGCGTCGGACACCGGGGTCCGCGTCGCAGAGGTCACGGAGGCCGCGTCGTGAGCATCGTCGGCGTGACGGCCGCCCATCGGGCGCGGGTCTCCGGCCGGACGGGCGGTGCCTGACATGGCCGCGCCGGTGCTGGAGTTGCGCGGGGTGTGCAAGACGTTCGGCGGGGCCCATGCGCTGACCGACGTCGATTTCACGTTATCGGCGGGTGAGGTCCACGCAGTTGTCGGTATGAATGGCGCTGGAAAAACCACGCTTGTGGAGACGATGTGCGGTGCCATTGTTCCCGATCGGGGTGCCGTCCATGTCGCCGGACGCCGCCACACCGCCTTAACACCGAGGCGTGCCCATGCGTCCGGAGTGAGCATTGTTCATCAGAAGCGGTCGCTGGTCCCGGGGCTGACCATCACCGAGAATCTGCTTCTCGGACGCCTTCCCACTCGGTTCGGTGCGGTGTCGTGGGGAGAGGCGCGGCGCAAAGCGGCTCGGGCGCTCGGGGAACTCGGTATCGAGATCGACGTTGAGCGGGTCGCCGCCACCCTTGGTCCGGCCGAGCAGACTCTGGTGGAGATCGCGCGGGAAGTGCACCGGGGCCGGCGCATTCTCATTCTGGACGAACCCACCGCGTCACTGAGCGCCGCCGACGCCCAGCGAATTCACCGGCTCGTGCGCACTCTGCGCTCTCGCCGCACCGGTGTCGTCTATATCTCCCACGACCTGGACGAGGTCCTCGATCTCGCCGACCGGATCACGGTGCTGCGGGACGGCAAGCGGGTCGTCACCGTCCCGGCCGCGGACGTCGACCTGCCCGCCCTCGTCCGGGCCATGGCCGGCGACGACAGGCTCCGCACGATGGACCATGACACCGCCCGAATCGCCGGTGAGCCGGTGCTGGAGCTCACGGGACTGACCGCCGGACGCCTCCAGGGGTTCGATCTGGTGGTCCGAGCCGGTGAGATCACCGCGGTGCTGGGACCGTCCGGGGACGGGCAGACCGAGCTGTTCCCGCTGCTCAGCGGGCTCCGCGGGCTGCGCCGGGCCGAGGCCGGACGGGTGCGGATCGGCGGCCGCGACGTCCCGTCCGGCAGTGTCGGCGCGGCGCTGGCGGCGGGGATGCGGTGCGTGACCGGCGACCGGCTCGGCCGCGGTCTGGTCCCGGGGCTCGGCGTGGACGAGAACCTCGGCCTGGTCCGCCGCGGGCTCGGCCGCCCCTGGCTGGTGCGGTGGAGCAGGACGCGCGAGCACGCGCGCGCCGTCCGCGACCGGTACGGCATCACGGCCATCCACGCGGACCCGCCCGTCGCCGCGCTCTCCGGCGGCAACCAGCAGAAGGTGCTGCTCGCCGCCTGGCTCGACACCGAGGTGACCGCGTGCCTGCTGGAAGAGCCGACGGGCGGGGTGGACGTTGCGGCGAAGGACGACGTCCGGCGGCTGGTCCGCGGGCTGGCGGCGCGCGGGGCCGCGGTCCTGCTCGCGTCCAGCGACGTCGACGAGGTCGTCGGGCTCGCCGACCGGGTCGTGGTCGTCCGCAACGGCCGGACGGTCGCGGACCGCCCCATCGCCCAGGTCACCCGCGACGAGCTCGTCGCACTCACCGCGGGAGGACGGACGACGCCATGACCGCCCTCGGCATCCTCCGCGACCGCGTCGGCGTGAACCTTCCCGCCGGGCTGACCCGGCATCTCGGGCTGCTGTCCGTCCTGCTGCTCATCGGCCTGATCACCGCGCTGAACAGCTCCGCGTTCCTGACCGGGGCGAACCTGCTCAACGTGTCGCAGCAGGTCGCCGTCACCGCCGTCCTGGCCGCCGGGCTCACCCTCCTCATGACCGCGGGCGGGATCGACTTCTCGCTCGGCTCCATCGCGGCCGTGACCGCCGGCGTCGTCGCCCGGCTGATCGCGTCCGGGACGGGGGAGTGGACGGCGGTGCTCGCGGGCCTGGCGGTCGGCGCGGGGATCGGCCTCGTCAACGGCACGGTCGTGACGGTGTTCCGCGTCGCGCCGTTCGTGGCGACGCTCGCGACGTCCACCGTCCTCGGCGGCGCGGCGCTGCTGATCATCGACGGGCAGAGCGTGTCGATCGGCGACCACCTGGCGGGGCTCGGGTTCGGCGAGGTGCTCGGCCTCGTCCCGGCCACGGTCGTCGTCGCGGCGCTCGTCTGCCTGGCCGCCGGGCTGATCATGCGCTGGACGGCGTTCGGCCGCAACGCCTTCGCCATCGGCGGCAACGAGAACGCGGCGCGGCTGGCGGGCATCCCGGTCGCGCGTACCAAGCTGCTCCTCTACACGCTCGCCGGTCTGCTCGCCGGGCTCGGCGGCGTCATGCTCGTGGCCCGGCTCGGCGCGGCGAGCCCCGGGACCGGCGGGCTGCAGCTGGAGCTGACCGTCGTCGCCGCCGTCGTGATCGGCGGGACCGCGCTGCACGGCGGGAGCGGCACCGTCGTCGGGACGGTCCTCGGGGTCGTGCTGCTCGGCGTCGTCGCCAACTCCCTCAACCTCCTCCAGGTGGACGCGCATTTCCAGGACGTCGCGGTCGGCGGCGTCCTGCTGATCGCGGCCATCACCAACCATCTGCGCGGCCGATTTCGCTGAAAGGGTCCTCATGCTGGAGTTCTCACGCGGACATCTCCGCTCGGCGGTCCCGGCCGCCGCGCTCGCCGTCTCCCTCGGAGCCGCGGGCTGCTCGGTGGACGACGGTGCTGAGAAGAACGCCGTCCCGTCCGGCGAAAAGATCACGATCGGGTTCGTCAACGGCAACCGCGTGCAGTTCCACATGTGCCTGCAGAAGGCGCTGCAGGGGCGCGCCGCCAAGAAGGGCGTCGAGGTCCTGACGGCGAACTCCGCGATGGACCCGGGCAAGGAGCTGTCGAACATCGACGACATGATCGTCAAGAAGGTCGACGTCATCGTCGTCCAGACCGTGAACATCGACTCGCTCCAGGGCGGCGTCAGCCGCGCCAACCGGGCGGGCGTCCCGATCTTCCTGACGGGCGTCGCGTCCGGCGTCGACCAGTCGAAGATCCTCGGCGCGGTCGTCGCCGACGTCGAGCAGGTCGGACGCTCGCTCGGCGCCTGGCTGGTCAAGGACAGCGGCGGAAGCCCCGCCGAGGTCGCGATCATCGGAGGCGCCCCCGGCGCCGCCGCCGACCTGATGACCGGCGCGTTCAAGAAGAGCATCGGGACGCGGGCGGACGTCGTGTTCGAGCAGCCCGCGTTCTGGCAGCGGTCCAAGGCGCAGGACGTGGCGGAGAACCTCCTCCAGGCCCGGCCGCGCGTCAAGTACGTCCTCGTCCAGAACGAGGACATGGCCTTCGGCGCCGAGGCGGCGTTCCGGGCCGCGCGCCGCACCGACATCAAGATCCTCACGAACGGCGGGACGGCCGAGGGCGTCCAGGCGGTCAAGGCGGGACGGTTCGCGGTGACGGTCAGCAACACGCCAAAGGACGTCGGCGAAATGGCTGTGGAGAACGTCGTCGCGCTGCTCCGCAAGGACTCGTCCGCAAAGAAGATCGCGAACGTGCCCGAAACCGTCGTCACCAAGGACAACGCGGATAAGGCACCGCCCTACTGCGTCTAATTGCTGGCCGACGCGTTCTCCTCCCAGGTGCTGTCACGTTCGAGGACCCGGCGGTGTCTTCATGTCGACCAGCCAGAACGCACACCTAGAGGGAGAACGTCGTGGCGTTGCGCGTACCGAAGGCCGAGCTGCCCGCCGAGGTCAAGGAGAGCATGATCGAGCAACTCGGTGACGTCCCCGAGAACGTCGAAGTGCTGTGGCACAGCCCCGCGCTCGCCCGGGACAACCTGGAGTTCGGCGGCAAGGCGGGCGCGTGGAGCGCGGCCGGCAAGAGCCTCAAGTCGTTCGCGCACATGGCCGTCGCCGCGCAGGTCGGTTGCAGCTGGTGCCTCGACGTCGGCTACTTCCAGGCGCACAACGACGATCTGGACCTGGCCAAGGCGAGCCAGGTGCCGCGCTGGCGGACCTCGGACGTGTTCACCCCGCTGGAGCGGGACGTGATGGAGTACGCCGAAGCCATGTCGAACACGCCGCCGACCGTCACCGACGAGCAGTACGCGGGGCTGCTGGAGCGGCTCGGCCCCGCGGCGATGGTCGAGCTCACCGTGCACATCGCCTACGTCAACATGGCGACCAGGGCCAACGTGGCGAACGGGGTCACCTCGCAGGGCTTCTCCGACGCCTGCGAGATCCCGCTGGCCGAGGTCCAGGAGAAGCCCGGTACGGCGTCCACGGCATGATCGGGGACGCTACGCCCGAAGACCCGTTCCTCACCCACCGCAGCCTGCTGTTCACGGTCGCCTACGAGATGCTCGGGTCGGCGGCCGACGCCGAGGACGTGCTGCAGGATTCCTGGCTGCGGTGGGACGCCGTCGACCACGCGCAGGTGAGCGACCCCCGGGCCTACCTCATCCGGGTCGTCACCCGGCAGTCGCTCAACCAGCTCCGCACGCTGTCGCGCAGGCGCGAGGACTACGTCGGCGAGTGGTTGCCGGAACCACTGCTGACCAGCCCTGACGTCGCCGAGGACAGCGCCCTTGCCGAAAGCGTCTCGATCGCGATGCTGACCGTGCTGGAGACCCTCGCTCCGGTGGAGCGTGCGGTGTTCGTGCTCCGCGAGGTCTTCGAGGTGCCCTACGGCGAGATCGCCGTGGCCGTGGACAAGCCCGCCGCCACGGTCCGGCAGATCGCCCGGCGGGCCCGCGAGCGGGTGGCGGCCAGGCGGCCCCGGGTACGGGTGAGCCGGACGGAGCAGCGGGCCGTGGTGGAACGGTTCCTGGCCGCGGTCCGCAACGGGCAGGTGAAGGAGCTGATCGAGGTCATGGCCCCGGACGTGGTCCTGATCAGCGACGGCGGCGGCCTCGCTCCCGCCGCGCGGGCTCCGGTCCACGGGGCCGAACTCGTCGCGGAGTCGCTCGCGCGCCCGGGCCGGACGGTGTCGGTCGTCTGGCTCAACGCCGCGCCCGCCGGCCGGATCGAGGTCGACGGCCGGGTGGCCGCGGTGAGCCTGGTGGTCGAGGACGGCCGGGTGACCCGGATCCACGCGGTGGCGAACCCGCAGAAGCTGACGCGCTTGGACGAGCCGACCGACCTCGCCAGATAGCCCGCCCGCCGGAGCCGGGTTCGGGGCCGCCGTGAGGGGGGAGGGCGGTCCTTGCCGTCTCACCCGTTCTTGGGCGGCTTTTCGACGCGGTCGGCGAGCTTCTGACGTCCCGGCCCCGAGAGTTCCCGGACGATGCCGCGCCGTCCCGCGATCACCATCAGCAGCGCCTCGGCCGGGCCCCGGACGTCCGGTCCGGACCCTCTCGACCAGTCGAGGTCGGTGGCCACGAGCCGCACGCCCCGCGCCCTCCAGAAGCCGCCGATCACCGGGAACTTCAGCGCGCCCCGCAGCGCGAGCAGCAGCCGCTCCGCCGGGATCTCGCGGGAGGTGCCGAGCGGACGCCGGATGTCCTGATGGTGGATCACGGCGTCGGTCAACGCGATCAGGCCGCTGAACCCGGTGGTCAGCCCCGTGGGCTGGAGGCGCTTCCGCAGCATCGCCAGGAGCTCGTCCGGAGCGAGCGCGCTGGAGTCGGCGACGCCCACGGCGTTCGTCCGGCTCAGCGTGAAGCGTCCCTTGGCGAACCGTCCCGCCAGATCCCGGACGCTCAGCTCCTCATAGCTGATCATGTGGGCGACGACGTCCCGCACCCGCCATCCCTCGCACAGCGACGGCGCCTCCCACTGCTCGGGCGTCAGCGTCGCGAGGAACGCCGCGAGATCGGCCCGCTCGTCCCGCGCCAGCGGCTTCAGATCCATGAGCACCCTCCTTAACGCACACCCGCGCGTCCCGGCAACCTGCGGCCTGCCCAGTGCCGGGCGGACGCGGCGGCGCCTTTATGGCGCTAGCTGTCAGTGAGGGGCGAATCACGGAAGAACACTCAAGTTGATCTTTAAAACGGACGTCCGGTAAGTTCCGTCGCGGTGGACCAAAAGTCCACGATTTCACAGTGGGACAAGGAGACTACGTGAAGCAGCGGATGGGCCGGATTCTCGCGACGGGACTCGTCGCGACGTCGCTGACCGGCCTCGGCACCCTCGTGCTGGCAGGCCCGGCCAACGCCGAAGCCAGGTGCGCGACCAGCTCGAAGGAATACCCGACCAACGGGTTCAACGCCGACATCAAGGTCGAACTCTGTTTCAACCGGAACTGGGGCGGCCCAGGCGGCAGCAACAGCTACAAGTGGGCGACCGCCAAGGTCACCTGGGGCGACTCGGGATCGGGCAAGTTCGAGAATTTCGACGTGCAGGTCCGGATCGAGCAGAACGACACCGACGTGAAGACGAAGACCTGCGACTTCACCGCCGAGATCAACGGCAGCAGCTCCGGCTCGAAGACGTGCAGGCTCCCCGATTCGGGGTCTTACGTGAACATCAGCGGCAACACCGCCGACGGACACGTCGTGGCCAACGTCAACGACGACGGTGACGGCAACAAGACCTGGGGACTTCAGGGCACCGCGAAGCTCTGACCCGTCGCGAAATAGCAAGCGGCCCCGTCCGGACTGTCCGGACGGGGCTTTCCTGCTTCATGACGGTCATCGACGGGAGCGGGCCTGGATGATGGCCCGAGCGAGGCCGGAAGGGTCCTCCGCGTTGACGATCTGCCACTCCGTTCCGCCGGGGACGATGGCCCACCATTCGTAGGTGTACGCACCCCACCAGCAGACGACGCCGTCGAACCGTCCTTGCAGTTCGGCGATCGCGGCTCCGTGCGAGGGATCCGGCCGGGCCGGGGGAGTGGGGTGCGGCCTGCCTGCCTCCGCCCCCGGTCGGCGGTGCGACTGGGCCGCGAGGATCGTCGTCACGTACGGGATGAGAATCCGGACCACCCTCGCCGCGGCGACGTCCGGCTTGGTGTGCGGGGCCAGGTTCTCACCAGTGCTCGACCTGAACCACCACAGGCTGGACCTCCCTCCTCCAGGGACGAGTGTGACGCTCTCACTGAACTGCGGGACGGACGGCTCCATGACGCGCACGAGCGGCTCCGGCCCCTCGTAGCAGGGGACGGCCTTCCACCCTTTTCGCGTGAGTTCTTCTACGAGTCGGTCGAGATGGGCGGTTATGGGCGTGGCGGGAACGGCCGCGTCGACGCTTAGCGGTCCGTTCCATCGGACTACCAACGGTCCCACTTGCTGCGCTGACCCGTGGGTCGACCGGTGGCGCGACTGAGTTCGACGGCCAGCGCCTTACGAAGCTCTTCTGCGCTGCTACGAACAATGGTCGCGTCTACGCCGGCCTTTGGGTCGTGCAGAGTGGCGACCCAGTCTCCGAGTAGTCCGTCGTGGCGTGTCGCGCGCCAGATTCGATGACCCCGGAAGTCCTTGCGGAGCTGGGTCAACGCCTGGTCCGCGGCGTTAACGGGCAAGTTCATGATCGGCTGAACCTTCGTTGCGGTTGCTCTCCGTTACGTATTCACACCGTCTCGTAATCGGGCTATTCTTCGGAAGTGCGGGAGAGAAAGTATAGGAAAACTCGGACCCGTCGTTAGAAAATGATCTTATTTTCGAATCATCGGAGGTTCCCTTGCCTCGCCGTCCCCGTGACCCCGGCGTTCCATATTCACCCATCGAATACTTTGGTGCCGAGTTGCGCGCCAGGCGAGAAATGTCCAACTTGTCGCGACCGCAGCTGGCCGCGAGGCTTGGCTACTCTCCTCAGAGGATCGGGCAGATCGAATCGGGCGGAAGTGCCCCCTCCGAGGTGTTCGCCCAGGACTGCGACGCATTCTTCAATGCGAACGGGACGTTCCATCGCATCTGGAAGTGGATCCAGGACGTCGACAAGTTGCAGGTCTTGCCGCCGGGCTTTCCCGACTTCATCGAACGAGAGCGGAAGGCCGATGGCATGTACATCTTCGAAGCTTCGATGATCACGGGTCTGTTCCAGACGCCCGAGTACGCGTACGAGGTGCTCAAGACAGGGCGAGCAAAGGAGGAGGTCGAGCAGCTCGTTGCGACGAGGCTGGAGCGCCAGGAGATCCTGCAGCGAGATGATGCACCACGGCTCGTGGTCGTGCTGGATGAGGCGGCTCTCAGGCGCCCATTCGGAGGCAGCGAAGTAATGGGTAGGCAGATCGAACATCTAATTGAGGTGGCTCAACTGCCGAACGTTACGCTTCAGCTCGTGGCGCTAAGTCGGGGCGCGTATGCCGGTGTCATGGGGGCGTTTACGATCTTCGAGTTCAACGAGGAGCAGGCGGTGGCGTACGTCGAAGGGCATCTCGGCGGGCAGATGATCGATCACGTATCTGCCGTCCGTGGGTTTGCGGTACGGTTCGATTTGATCAGGGGAGCGGCGATGTCCGACGATGATTCCCTGAGACTGCTTCGCGCAATGTTGGAGAGCCCATGAACACGGCGTATGTTTCGGCAGTGAGGTGGCGCAAGAGCAGCCACAGCGGCGACACCGGTGGTCAATGCGTTGAGGTTTCGTGGCTGGAGCCGGTGCCCGCTGCTGAGTGGGTGAAGAGCAGCCACAGCACTGGTACCGGCGACCAGTGCGTCGAGGTAGCGCCGATGGTGCCAGTCTCGTCCGCGGAATGGCAGAAGAGCAGTCGGAGTGACAACACGGGCGGGGCGTGCGTCGAGGTGGCGGACTTGGCGGCGGCGGTGGCCGTGCGGGACTCGAAGGACCCGGACGGGCCGAAGCTGGTGTTCGGCCCGGCCGCGTGGCAGGCGTTCGCGTCCAAGGTCAAGTCCGGAACCCTAGACCTGGCGTAACCCCCCGACCAGACAGCGCCCCCGGCCTCCGTCCACCCGACGGACCGGGGGCTTCGTACGTGGAGATCGTCCCGCCGGACCGCCGAAGAGCTCAGCCAGGAGGGCAGCCGATGACGGCAACGCATGAGGTCCCGGAGGAGCCGCCGCGCGTCCACGCCGACCTGCGGGAGGCGTTCGCGGCGCTCGACGTGAAGCCCGGTTTCCGCGCCGAACTCGTCGACGGAGAGATCAGCGTGTCCCCGCCTCGGGACGGGCGGCACGAGACCATCGTCGTGGCGGTCGATGACTGGGTGCGCGAGGTTCACCGGTTGAGGTTGCACCGCAATCTGACGCTGATCAGCCCCGAAGGCGAGTACGTGCCCGACGGGATCGCCGCACCCAAGGGCGCGTTCGCCGGACGTGAGTGGCACAGCAAGCCCGATGGCGTGGCGATGGTCCTGGAGGTGACCTCCGGCGGCTCACGGGACCGCAAGAGCGCTGAACGCGATCGCGGGCCCAAGCGCCGGGGATACGCCGCCGCCGACATCCCCCTGTACCTGCTGATCGACAGGCTGGAGGACAAGGCGACGATCTTCTCCGAGCCTCGCGGTGACGACTACACGCACAGCGCCTCGGTCGTTCTCGGTGAAGACCTTCGCATTCCCGCGCCGCTTGAAGGCGTCCTGCCCACCGGGGAGTTCTGAGCCTCCGCCGTCCCGTAGGCGATCGCGGTGTCGATGAGCGTGACGCCGGCGTCCAACGCCGCCCGCAGCGTCGCGTCCCCGATTCGCCGCTGATGTCCGGCCCGCTGGCGCTAAGAAAGACCTGACCTTCTTCGGGGGGCCGGGGATGGGATGGGACAATGGGGTCATGACGGAGCGAAAGCCCACGGGGCTCAGCTTTGAGTCTTGGATCGACGGGCAGATCCGCGAGGCGGAGGCGCGCGGCGAGTTCGACGGGCTGCCGGGCTCGGGCAAGCCGCTGCCGGACGCGGGCAGGCCGCTGGACGACAACTGGTGGATCAAGCAGAAGCTGGCCAGCGAGGGGCTCGTGGCCATGATCCATCCGACCCTGGCGCTGCGCAAAGAGATCGAGGACGTTCTGGAGGAGGCGCTGGCGGCGCCGTCCGAGCGGAGCGTGCGGCGGCTGCTGGAACCGGTCAACGAGAAGATCGCAGCCAACCTGCGGATGCCTCCGCCGGGCCCCGCGCTCGGGTACCGCCTGATCGACATCGACGAGGTCGTGGCGAAGTGGCGGGCGGCCCACAGCGCGGACGTGGAGCGGCCGCAGGGCGCCAAGGGCGAGAGCGGCGGCAAACCGAGCAGTGGCAGGTGGAGGTTCCGCCTTCGGCGGCGGCGTCACGGCTGAGCTGGACGGTCTGGCCGGGCTGGACGGGCGGTGCCGTCCGGGCTCGATACTTTGCTCTTGCGCTAAGTGTCTTGGTGCGTAATACTTAGCCTCATGGCACAGTATTCGGCGGAGATCGACGGTGTGTTCGTCGCGCTCGCCGACCCGACGCGGCGCGATGTCATCCGGCGGCTCGGACGCGGCCCGACGAGCGTGGGCGAGCTGGCCCGCGAGTTCCCGATGACCCTTCCGTCCTTCATGAAGCACGTGCGGACGCTGGAGGCGAACGGCCTGATCCGCACGGTCAAGGCCGGACGGGTGCGCACCTGCGTGCTCAACCGCGAGCGGCTCGCCCTCGTGGACGACTGGCTCGCCGAGCAGCGCCGGATCTGGGAGGGGCGGACCGACCGGCTCGAACGCCTCGTCACCGACACGAAGGAGGAGACCGATGAATCCGGATCTTGACCTGGCCCTGGAGCGGGTCATCCGCGCGCCGCGCGCCGTGGTGTGGAACGCGTGGACCGATCCGTCCCGGCTGGAGAAGTGGTGGATCCCGGCCCCGGCGGTGTGCCGGGTGGACCGGCTGGACGTCCGGCCCGGCGGGGCGTTCGTGACGCTGATGAGCGAGGACGGGACGGGATTCGTCCCGCAGATCGACGCGATCTTCCTGGTCGTGGACGAGGGCGAGCGGATCGTGTTCACGAACGCGATCGACAGCGCCTGGCGTCCGGCCGATCCGGCGCCGGTGCCGATGACGGCCGAGATCACGCTGGGCGACCATCCGGACGGCACGGACTACCGGATCGTCGTCCGGCACGGCGACCCGGAGGCCCGCGCCCGCCACGAGAAGCTCGGCTTCGCCGAGGGCTGGGGCACGGTCGCCGGACAGCTCGCCGGGTTCGCGGAGAGCGAGGCGTCGGAATGAAGGTCGTGCTCACCGAGTTCGTCACGCTGGACGGGGTCAGCCAGGGGCCCGGCTCGCCGTCCGAGGACACGAGCGACGGGTTCACGCGGGGCGGCTGGCTCGTGCCGCACATGGACGAACTCTTCGTCCAGCGGACGTCCGAGTGGCTGGACCTCGCGGACGGCCTGCTGCTCGGACGCCGCACCTACGAGGCGTTCGCCCGGGACTGGCCGCAGATCACCGACCCGGACGACCCTTTCACCGAGCGGATGAACTCGCTGCCCAAATACGTCGTGACCAGCACCTTGCGCGAAGGGAGCTGGAAGCCGACGACGATTCTGCGCGGCGACCCGGTCCAGACGGTCGGAGAACTGAAGGCGCGGCCCGGACGTGAACTCCAGATCCACGGAAGCGCGCGGCTCGGCAACGCCCTGCTGGCGGCCGGGCTCGTCGACACGCTCCGGCTCGCGGTCGCGCCGACCGTGATCGGGTCCGGGCGGCGGCTGCTCGATCATCCGAGCCCGCCCGCCGGCCTGCGGCTCGTCCAGCATGAGGTGACGGTGAACGGCGTGCTGCTGCTCCAGTACGAGGCCATCGGCGCCGCCCCCGTAGCGGAGTACGAGGGCGTAACGGCCTTCGTCTGACCGGCCTAAGCGGCACGCTTTTGTGGGACCCCTCCCGGGAGCGCGGACGAACAATGGGCGAAATCCGCGGCTGATGGGAAGCGCCCATGATGGATCGTCCGATGTACGCCTCGCCGGAACCCGCGCCGCCGCCGGTGCGCGTCCACGACCCGCTGGCCGTCGCGATCGGCAACGCCTCTCTGCTGGGCGTCGGATATCTCATCCTGGGGCGGCGCAAGACGGCCGTGAGCACCGGGATCATCACCCTCGTTCTCCTCTCAATTCTTATCTCGGCTGCTCAGTGGTGGTGCGAGGCCCTTCTGCTGCTCTGGTGGGCGGCCGTCATAGCGCATGGATGGTCCGCGGCGGGCGGACGCGCCGGACGGGTCACGGTCGGCGGGCAGCGGATGGTCGCCTTCGGCGTCACGGTGCCGGTCTTACTCGCGGTGGGACTTCTGCGGTTCGACGCGTCCAGGATCGAACAGCGCGTAGCCGAAGCCCGCGAGGACGGCGACTGCGCGCGGGTGCTGAGCGACGGCGCGGGCGCCTGGTTCGGACACCGCACAGCGGGCGCCCCGATGATTTCAAGCAGCGATGAGGCCGTCGAGGCATGCCGTCGGCTGCGAACGGCCGAGGCGAAACTCACCGCCGGGCTGGCCACGGGGGACACCAATTCCCTGAATGCGGGATTCGACATTCTCACCTCGGTCCTGGCCGAACCCGGCAATAAGAGGACGGTCGGGACGGCCCTCGACGGATTCCTCGGACGCCTGCCCACACCGGACGCGTGCCGCACGGTAACGGTCACGGACTGGCTCCGAAACCGGCGTCCCAGCCCTGACCCGCTCGACCGGTCGGCGGCCGCCGTCACGCGGACCGCACCGGCGGCGCTCGTCGGCTGCGGTGACAATCTCATGCAGGCCAAGGAATGGACGAACGCACGCACGCTATACCAGCAATTGCTCGACCAGTACCCCCAGGACGGAGGCACGGAGGCGGCGAAGAAAGGAGTCAGGCAGGCCACGCTGTCGATCGAGCTGGCGAACGTCCGGAGCCTCCTCGAAGGTTCGTCCGACGAGCAACCCGTTTATTGCACCTCACCGGCGAAGTACAGCGGCGCCGCCCCGTACGGCAAGGGAGTCAATCGGGCCCTGTTCTACGGAAATGACGAGTACACGGACGACCTCCCCGGCAGATGGAAGGCCAAGAACGCGGCCGACGCCGAACTCATCGTCTGCGTCGGGGAGCGGAAACAGGGAAGCACCGTCGAGACGTGCACCTATCGGAGCAAGAGCTCCGGCAAGCTCTACCAGGTGAGCTTCCACAAGATCTCGCTCCCGGTGAAGGTGTACGAGCTGCGGACCGGAAAGCTCGTCGTCAATCGGAAAGTGCAGATCGGCGGCAGGAGCTGCCCGTCCGTCATCAAATACAGCTCGTCCTTCCTTGACGATTTCGGCCCGGACCCCGACCGCTACGTGAACCCGTCCAAGACCGACGTCCGCGCCGCCTTCGAGTCCCTGATCGCCCGCTGACGCGCGGACCGGTCACCCCATGGTGACCGAGGGTGGCTGGATGCGGTCAGTTGGTGAGGGTGGTGCGAGTTTGTCCGGAGGTGTGGTTACCCTGCCGTGATCTGGTGGTTCACGTGGTGTCCGGGTGGGGTGCATGGGCGAAGAGGCGGCGGGACGGGTCATCGGGCGGGTGCTGGGGACGCAGTCGGCCACGCCGCTGTCGTTCTGGGTCGGGCTCGAACCGGGGACGGTCGTCCAGCTGGACGAGGTCGTCGCGGCGACCCGGGAGGTGCCCGGACGCGGCGAGGTGCTCATCGCCGGGGTCGTCACGAACGTCGAGGCCAGGCACGAGGGCGCCGCATACGACTCGGACGTGTTCCTGATCGTGCAGGGCGTCCTCCCTGCGGCGGTCGTGGAGTCGGCCGAAGTGACGGTGACGCGGGTCGAGCCCGAGGTATACGTGCCGCCGCTGCCCGGCGCGGTCGCGCGCAGGGCGGGCGAGCAGGAGCGGGAACGGGCGCTGTACTTCGACGTGATGGAGCGGCGGGTGCCGGTCGGGCTGGGCCGGGACGGCGAGCCGATCCACGTGAACCTGGAGTTCCTCGACGGGACGCGCGGCGCCCACGTGTCGATCTCCGGGATCTCCGGCGTGGCGACCAAGACGTCCTTCGCGACCTTCCTGCTGTACTCGATCTTCAACTCGGGCGCGCTGGGCGCCGAGGCGCACAACACCAAGGCGCTGATCTTCTCGGTGAAGGGCGAGGACCTGCTGTTCCTCGACCACGCCAACAAGCGCCTGGACGACACCGCGCGGGCCGCGTACCGGAAGCTGGGCCTGCAGCCGGGGCCGTTCCGCAGCGTGCACGTGTTCGCGCCGCCGCGTCCGGGCGACCCCAACGGGACCCCGCACGTCTCGGCGCGCACCCAGGACGTCAGCCCGTTCTACTGGACGCTCGCGGAGTTCTGCCGGCAGGAGCTGCTCCGGTTCGTCTTCGCCGACGCCGAGGACGAGCGGGCCCAGTACACGATGCTGATCGGGCAGGTCGCGGCCCGGCTGGCGAGGCTCGCGGAGCCCGTCGGCGGCGCCGTCAAGCTGCGGAGCTCCGACGACGCGGAGCCCGAGGTCTGCCGCACCTACGACGACCTGGTCCGGTTCATCGAGGAGACGCTGACGGACGAGGGCACGCGGCACGGGTGGGGCGCCGGGCTCATGGGCCTCGGGACGGTGAACGCGTTCCTGCGGCGGCTGCGGTCGTCGGTCCGGGCGCTGTCGCCGATCGTCCGGGGCGACCTGTCGTCCGACGCGTCGATCGACACGGGCGCGCAGGTCACCGTCGTCGACCTGCACAACCTGCCCGACCGCGCGCAGCGGTTCGTCGTCGGGGTGGTGCTGCGCGGCGAGTTCGCGCGCAAGGAGAGCACGGGCAGCGCCCGGCCGCTGCTGTTCGTGGTGCTGGACGAGCTGAACAAGTACGCGCCCCGCGAGGGCGGCTCCCCGATCAAGGAGATCCTGCTGGACGTGGCGGAGCGCGGCCGGTCGCTCGGCGTGATCCTCATCGGCGCGCAGCAGACGGCGTCGGAGGTGGAGCGCCGGATCGTGGCGAACTGCGCGGTCCGGGTCGCGGGGCGCCTGGACGCGGCGGAGGCGGCGCGCGGCGAGTACGGCTGGCTGCCCCCGGCGGCGCGGGCGCGGGCCACGATCGCCAAGCCCGGGACGATGTTCGTCGGGCAGCCGGAGATCCCCGTGCCGCTCGCCGTCGACTTCCCGTTCCCCGCGTGGGCGACCCGTCCGGCCGAGGCCGAGGCGCGCGAGCCGTCGCGATCGGCGGCGCGGCCGGGTCCGGCGCGCGATCCGTTCGCGGGGCTCGGCGACGCCGGCGACGACGACGAAGTTCCCCCCTTCTGAGGCACCTGGAGCGGACATGAAGTTCCTGCACACCGCCGACTGGCACGTGGGCAAGGTGCTCCGGGGCCGGTCGCGGTTCGACGAGCACGTGAAGGTGCTGGACGAGCTGGTCGGCGTCGCCCAGGAGGAGGACGTCGACGCGGTCATCGTCGCCGGGGACGTGTTCGACGGCGCCGTCCCGACGCCGCCGTCGCAGGCGCTGGTGATGAGGACGCTGATGGCGCTCCAGGAGGGCGGCCGGGAGGTGGTCGTCCTCGCCGGGAACCATGACGACCCCCGGCTGCTGGACGACGTGTACCGGCCGGTGCTGCGGCAGCTCGGCATCCGCGTGATCGGGCGGTTCCGGCGGCCGGACGCGGGCGGACTGCTGTCCTGGACGGCGAGGACCGGCGAGCCGGTCAGGCTGGCGGCGATGCCGTTCCTGTCGCAGCGGTACGTCGTCCGGGCGCTGGAGGCGCTCACCGGCACGCCCGACCAGCACAATCGCGACTACGCGCACCGGTTCGCCCAGCTCGCGGAGGCGCTCACGGAGGGCTTCAGGGCCGACACCGTCAACCTGATCGCGGCGCACGGCACGTTGCCCGGCGGGAGGCTCGGCGGCGGCGAGCGCGAGGCGCAGACGATCTTCTCGTACTACTTCGAGCCGGCGGCGTTCCCGCCGTCCGCGCACTACGCCGCGCTCGGCCACCTGCACCGGCGGCAGCGGATGCCCGGCCCGTGCCCCATCTGGTACAGCGGGTCGCCGATCGCCGTCGACTTCGGGGAGGAGCTGAACACGCCGGGCGCGCTGGTGGTGGAGGCCGCGCCGGGACGTCCCGCCGACGTCCGCGAGGTGACGCTGAGCAGCGCCCGCGTGCTGCGCACGGTCACCGGCACGCTCGGCGAGCTGGAGGCGATGGCGGACGGGCTCGGGGACGCCTGGCTGCGCGTCGTCGTCGCGGAGAAGCCGCGCGCCGGGCTCGCCGACGACGTCCGGGAGGTGCTCCCGAACGCGCTGACCGTGGACGTCGACGAGGCGTTCCGGCCCACGGCCGCGCGCCGCCGCGCAACCGTCACGGGCGCCGACGCCCCGACGCCGCGGGAGCTGTTCCGCGCCTACCTCGACCACAAGGGCCACGAGGACGGACGGGTCGTGGCGCTGTTCGACCGGCTGTACGACGAGCTCGACGACCGGGAGGGCTGATGCGTCCGCTGTGCGTCCACATGGAGGACTTCTGCAGCTACCGCGAGCCGACGTCCGTCAGCCTGCACGACGTCGACTACTTCGTCCTGGTCGGGCCCACGGGCGCGGGGAAGAGCACGGTCATCGACGCGATCTGCTTCGCCCTGTACGGGTCGGTGCCCCGGTGGGGGAAGGAGAACGTGATCCGCCTGGCGCTGGCGCCGTCCGCCAACTCCGGCCGGGTGGCGCTGGTGTTCGAGGCGGCGGGACGCCGGTACGGGGTCGTCCGGGCGCTGGCCCGCACCAAGCAGTCGGTGACGACGAAAGAGGCGCGGCTGGACGAGCTGGACCCGTCCGTCGACCCGGCGGACGGCATCGAGGAGATGCTGGCCGCGCAGGTCCGGACGATCGCCGACGGCGACCGGGTGACCGATGCCGTCGAACGCGTCACCGGCCTGGAGTTCCGCTATTTCACGCAGTGCGTCGTCCTTCCGCAGGGCCGTTTCGCCGACTTCCTGCAGGCCGAGCCGAGGAAGCGGCAGGACCTCCTCGTCCAGCTCCTCGACGCCGGGACGTTCGAGGTCATCATGCGGCGGGCGGGGGAGGAGGCCAAGGCCGCCGAGGCGCGGGCGCAGGCGGCCGAGGCCCAGCTGGCGAAGCACAGCGGCGCGGACGAGGCCGCCGAGACGGAGGCGAGGCAGCGGGTCGAGCGTCTGAAGATCCTCGATGACCAGGTCCGTTCGGCGCTGGACGAGCTGCGGCGCACGGACGAGGAGATCCGCGACCGGAACGCCGAGGCCGCCGACGCGGCACGCTCGCTCGACGCGCTGACCGCCCTCGCCATGCCCGCTGACGTCCCGACCCTGGCGGACGACCTCAAGGCCGCGACCGGCGAGGCGGAACGGCTCGCACGCGAAGCGGCCCGGTACGAGGAGGCTGAGTCCGCGGCGCGCGATCGGCTCGCCGGGCTCGGCGACAAGGCCGTCCTGGACCTGGCGGCGAGGGCGCACCGCGACCACGCCCGGCTCACCGCCGAGATCGAGACCGTCCGCGCCGAGGCGGAGGAGGCGCGCAGGGCCGCCGCCGACGCGGAAGCGGACGTCACCGTCGCCAAAGCGAACCTCGAACAGGCGCAGGACGAGCTGCAGCGCACGCGCGACGCCCACACCGCCGCCGATCTCGTCCAGCGGCTGGCCGTCGGCGAACCGTGCCCGGTGTGCCTGCGCGAGGTCACCGAACCCCCGGAGCGGCACGCCCCGCCGGCGCTCGGCGCGGCCGACCGCAACGTGAAGGCCCGCACCCGCGACCTCGAGACCGCGCAGAACGAGCACCGGAGGCTCGAACGCGAAACGGACCGGCGCGACGAGAAGCTGGACGGGCTGCGGCGCCAGCTCGACGCGCAGGCCGAGCACATCCGCACGCACCCGGACGCGGACGACGTCCAGCGCCGCCTAGCCGAGATCGGCAACGCCGAGGAGGAGGCCGGACGGGCACGGCGGGAGCTGCGCACCGCCCGCGACGACCTCGCCAAGGCCGAGCGGCGCCTCGCCGGGCTGACCGGCGAGGCGGGCAGAGCGCAGCGGGAGCTGGACGAGGCCCGCGACACCGTCGTCGCGTTCGGCGCCCCGGCGGTCGACCGGGCCGACCCGCACGCCGCCTGGACGGCCCTGCTCGGCTGGCGCGACCAGGAGGCGGCGCGGCGCGGCGAAGCGGCCGAGGCCCTGGCGAGCGAGCTGGCCGGCCTGCGGGACCGGCGGGACGAGCGGCGCCGCGCGCTCACCGCCGAGCTGGACGCGCACGAGATCGCCGTGCCCGCGTCCATCGACGCGGAGACCGTCCGCGAGGCCGTCCTGAACGCCCGGAACCGGGCGGACAACCGGCTGGCGGACGTGCGCCGCGACCGGCGGCGCGCCGAAGAGCTGGCGGACGAGGCCCGCGGGCACCGGCAGGACGCCGCCGTGGCGCAGGAACTCGCCCGGCACCTGCGCGCCAACAACTTCGAGAACTGGCTGTGCGGCGAGGCTCTGGCGCTGCTGGTCGAGACCGCGTCCGCGACGCTGCGGGAGCTGTCGGGCGGGCAGTTCGAGTTCGTCCTCGACGACAGGAACGCGATCGAGGTGACCGACCACACCGAGGCCGGGCTGCGGCGCAGCGTCCGGACGCTGTCCGGCGGCGAGACGTTCCAGGCGTCCCTCGCGCTCGCGCTGGCCCTCTCGGACCAGATCGCCCGCCTCGGCGGCGGCGCGGCCCGCAGCCTGGACTCGATCTTCCTGGACGAGGGCTTCGGCACCCTCGACCCGGCGACGCTCGACACGGTCGCGACGACGCTGGAACGGCTGACGTCGGGGGGTGACCGTATGGTCGGCATCGTGACGCACGTTCCGGCGCTCGCCGAGCGCGTTCCCGTCCGGTTCGACGTGTCACGCGACCACACCGGCTCGCATCTGGAGAAGAAGCTCACGTGACCACGGCACCGCCGGCCGGGACGGCCGCCGCCATCACCGTCGACCCCTGGGACCCGGGGTATGCGACCTCGCTGACCGCGGAGGCGATCGGCGAGCTGGACGCCACGTCCGTCCGGCTCGACCTGGACGTGGAGCTGCCGTCCGGGCGGTGGCGCCCGATCGCCCCGGCCGCCGAGGGCCTCCCGCCCGCCGGGCTGATCGTCGCCGACGGGGTCCGCCGCGTCGAGGCCCGCGTCTGGGTGAGCGGGCCGGACGGCGACATGCCCGCGCCCGGCATCGCCGCGTCCTGCGCCGCCGGGCTGGTGCGCTGCACGCCGGACGGCCCGGCCGAGCTGGCGGAGGTGGACGTGCGCCGCTCGCTGTTCACGCCGTCCCCGCACGCCGCCGACCTGGTCACGTGGGCGGGCACGTACGCCGCGGTGCGGGCCGGGGGCGGGACCGCCGAGCAGCTGTCCCTGGCGTTGCAGCGGCAGCTGTCCGACATCGAGGTCGGCCTCGCCACCCGCTACCGGACGGCGTCCGGCCACGACGACGACCTGCTCATCGTGGACGGACCGCTCCGAGGCCGCGCCCACCTGCCGCGCACCATCGGCTACGTGAAGACGCACCACGCCGCCTACCTGACCGGGGCGGAGACGGCCGTCCTCACGGCGCTGCGGCCGGGCCAGCGCACGCCCGTGTTCCTGATGACGACGGGCTGGGCGCGGCATTCGTGGTATCTGCGGCTGCCGACGCCGTCCACCGCGCCGTGGGCGGGCATCGCGCGCTGCGAGGCCGCGCCCGACCTGTCCCGCGACGCGGTCGTGGACCTCGCCGACCACAGCGCGGCGATCATCCCCGCGCTGGCCGGGGTCGACTACAAGGACCCGCGCGCGCCGCAGAACCTCGTCCCGATCGGCGGCCTGGAGAAGCTCCTTCGCCACCGGCTCGGCGACGCCGGGCTCCTCTACCGGGCCCTCCGCACCGCCACCGGCCGCCACTCCTAGCGGGCCGGCCTCCACGTGGGTTCGATGCCGCCGTCGTCCGCCGTCGGTGACGTGCGGCGCAGCGCGGACTCGGCGCCGCCCCCGCCCGCCAGGCGGACGGCGATCTCGTCCTCGATGTCCTTGGGGGCGCTTCCGGAGTAGCCGTTGAAAACGCTGGAGAAGACAAGCGGGCGGCCGTCCGGGCCCTGGACGTAGCCGGACAGGGCCGTGACGCCGGTCAGCGTGCCCGTCTTCGCGTGGACGTTCCCCTCCGCGGGGGTACCCCTCATCCGTTTTGAGAGCGTCCCGCCGACCAGGCGATCGGGCTTCCCGGCGACGGGCAGCGAGGCGTGCCAGGCGGGGAACCACGCCTGTTCCCGCGCGTTTCGCAGCAGGGTGCTGAGCTGCATGGCGGTCGTCCGGTTCGACCGGGCGAGGCCCGAGCCGTCCGTCATCGTGATCTGCGACGTGTCGACGCCGAGCCGCCCGGCGTAGGCGGTGACCGCGGGCAGCCCGGCGGCCCAGGTGCCCTTGCCGCGCACCTTCCGGCCGATCGCCTTGACGAGGGTCTCGGCCATGACGTTGTTGCTCAGCTTCATGAACGGCTTGGCGAGCTGGGAGAGCGGCATGGACGTGCGCGTGGCGATCGTCTTGGCGCCCGCGGGCGTCCGGCCCCGCTCGGTCCTGCCCGCCACGCGGACGCCGTGCGCCTTCAACGCCCGGCGGAACACGTCCGCCGCGTAGAGCGTGGGGCCCGCCACCGTCCGCAGGACGCCGGCCCTCGGCGCACCCGCCGGATGCCTGCCCGTGATCTTGATCGTGTTGGAGCCGTTGCGCCGCGTCACCGCGAGGGTCGACGCCGAACCGGCCGCCCCGGTCACGGCCCGGTTGTCGATCTTCACCACCCCGGTCGCCGGACGCAGGCCGACCCTGACCGGCCTGCCCGGACGGGTCGCGGCCACGGTGACCTCGATCGAGCCCGCGTCGAAGTCGGCGTTGGGGGAGACGGTGAGCGCGGACGTCTGCCCTGCGTAGGCGTACTGCAGGTCGGCAGGTTCCCAGCCGTCCGGGACGCGGTCGGCGTCGAACCAGGTGTCGTCCGCGACGAGATCGCCCTTGACCTCCCTGACGCCCTTCCCGGCGACGGACGCGGCGAGCCGGTCGTAGTCGGCCGCCCGCATGGTGGTGTCGCCGGTTCCCTTGAGGTAAAGGTTGCCGCTCTTGGCGCTGACCGTCGTCCGGAACCTGTATTCGGCTCCCAGGATGCCGAACGCGGCGGCGGACGTCGTCAGCTTGTTGTTCGACGCCGGCATGGCCTTCTCGCCGCCGTTCCGGTCGTACAGCACCCTCCCGGACCGCGCTTCCCGGACGACCACGCCGACCTTCGCGCCCTTGAGCCGCGGATCCTTGAGAATGGCGTCGAGGTCGCTTTTCAGGTCCCCGGCGAGGCTCTCACCAGGGGCGGCGCCGGCGGGGAGAGCGGTGGCGCCTCCGACGATCACGCTTCCGGCGAGCACCACGGTCACCCCGAGACTACGGATGATCATGTCGCCGCAGTCTAGGCGTCCCTCTTCTACTCCGCGTGGTGAGCGCGCAGACTTGGCAGAAGGAGGGCAGGCACATGGACGAAGGAGAGAGGATTCAGCGACCGCACGTCCTGTTCGGCTTCGACGGGACGGCGGACAACGACGCCGCGCTGCGCTGGGCCGTCGACGAGACGGGGCGGCGCGGACTCGACCTGGTGATGTGCCACTGCTGGCACTGGCCCTACGCGAGCGGCCACGTCGACCGGGACGCCGAGGCGATCAGGAAGCGGGCGGGGGAGAACCTGCTGGAGCAGGGCGTCCGCCGGGCGCGGGAGCTCGGCGCGCCGGGAGCGGTGCACGGGCGGCTGATGCGCGGACCGGCGGCGGAGGCGCTGCTGGACGCGTCCGGCACGGCCGAGATGATCGTGATCGGCGCGCGCGAGCGGCCCGACGACAGGGCGACGGCGCTGGAGGTCCCCGCGCGGGCGGACCGGCCGGTCATCGTCGTCCCGGACGGCGGCGGCGACCGGCGCGAGCTGGTCGTGGCGGGCGTCGACGGGACGGAGCGCAGCGAGGCCGCACTCGGGTTCGCCTTCGAGGAGGCGGCCCTGCGCGACTGGGACCTGCACGTCGTCTACGGCTGCTGGGAGCCCGGCGCGGTGATCGACTCCGAGCTGGCGCTGTTCAACGACCGGGAGCTGCTGGAGAAGACGCGCGCCGCCGAGCTGGAGGAGGCCGTCGCGCCGTGGCGGGAGCGCCATCCGGCGATCGGCATGCGGGTGTCGCTGCTGCTGGAGCGTCCGTGCGAGGCGCTGCGGGACGCGGTCGAGGACGCCGGGCTCCTGGTTCTCGGCGACCGCGGGACCGGCTCGGACCCGCTCGGCGCGACCAGTACCCGCATGCTCGGCCACGCACGGTGCCCCGTCGCGATCGTCCCCGGCCGCTGGGCCGCCCGGTGACGGCCGGGCGGTGACAGCCGCTCGCAGGCTCCGGGCCTAGAGCTTGCGGAGGACGCCGCCGTACTCGGTGAGGTCGCGTCCGAGCTTCGACGCGCCCGCGTACGGCCGCAGCTCGGCGGGGACGGGCGCGAGCGGCGGCTGCTCCGGGTCGGGACGCCACTGGACGATGTCGACCAGGCCCGGCTCGACGGCCTTCAGCCCGTCCGGGATGAGCGCGGCGGTCTCCGCGCGGTCGCGGGTCCGCCAGCGCAGCCCGGCGCCGTTCGAGCGGGCGTCGATGTCGGCGGCTCGCTCGGGGTCGGAGCAGACGATCTGCGTGAACGCCAGGTGGCTGCCGGGGACGGCGCGGTCGATGACGGTGCGCAGGATGCGGCGCGGGTCGTCCTCGTCGAGCAGGTGGTGGCCGACGGACAGGAACAGCACGGCGAGCGGCTCGTCGAAGTCGATGAGGCGCCGCACGTCCGGGTGGCGGAGCAGCTCCTCCTGGTCGCGCATGTCGGCGGTGATCACGGCGGTGGAGCGGTCGGCGGCCAGCAGCGCGCGGGCGTGCACGAGCACGATCGGGTCGATGTCGACGTAGACGACGCGGGCGTCGGGCGCGAACTTGCGCGCCACCTCGTGCACGTTCTCGTCGGTCGGCAGCCCGCACCCCATGTCGAGGAACTGCCGGATGCCGGCCTCCTCCGCCAGGTACCGGACGGCCCGGTACAGGAACTGCCGGTTCTGCCGGGCGAGGTCGATGAACTCGGGGAACTCCGGCAGGTTCTGCAGCATGAACTGCCGGTCGGCCTGGTAGTTGTCCTTGCCCCCGAGGGCCCAGGCGTAGATGCGGGCGGCCGTGGGCACGTCGTGGTGGATCTCGGCGGGGATGACCTCGTCTGCGGCCACGGCGTACTCCTGAGACGTCCGAAAAGCGAATTGTCCAGCATCTCAGAATAGCGGGCCCTGCCTCGTTCCATTGGGAAACGGGCAAGAAACGATCATGGTTTTCCGACGAGCGCGGCGGTCGCGTCCAGGGCCGGGTCGGCGGGCAGGCCCGGGTCGAGGATCAGCTGCAGCATCAGGCCGTCCAGCAGCGCGGTGACGAGCATGGCGGTGCCCTCGCGGCGCTCCAGGGGCCAGTCCGGGCACAGCTCCGCCAGGCGCGCGGCGACCCGGCCGCGGACGGCCCGCGCCCAGTCCCGCCGCTCGGCGCTCATCCGCGGATCGCGCAGCGCCCTGACCAGCAGCTCAGCCGCCAGCCGCAGCTTCCGTTCCCCGGCGATCATGTCCGGGACGAGATCGCGCAGCGCCTGCACCGCGGCCGGCGTGTCCGGCGCGGCGAGCAGCGCGTCCACCACCGGATCGATGATCATCTCGCCGGCCCGCTGCGCCACCGCGACGTGCAGCCCCGGCAGCCCGTTGAAGTAGTGGTGCAGGAGGCCCGGCCTGATCCGCGCGCGATCGGCGACGGCCCGGGCCGTGATCGCGGGCCAGCCGCCCTCGGCGAGCAGATCGAGGCCGATCCGCACGAGCTGGTCGCGGCGCGCCCGCCCGCGAGGAGTCGCCGGGCGGCGCGCGCCGGGCGGGTCCTCGTCGGTCATGCCGCCCAAGCTATCCCAACGGTTGCACCGTGCAAAGATCGTCGGCGGTGAGTCGGCCGGCCGCCGTCGCGGGCGGCGCACGCCGCGACCTGTGCGCGACCTGGACGGAAGCCCGCTCGCCTGAACGGGCTCCCGCGCCCGTTACGACGCGCGGTCGCGTTCGGCGGCGAGCTGCAGCGCCACGTCGATGATCATGTCCTCCTGGCCGCCGACGTAGCCGGCCTCGCCGACCTTCTGCAGGATCTCGTGCGCCGGGACGCCGTAGCGCTCGGCCGCCCGCTCGGCGTGCAGCAGGAAGCTGGAGTACACGCCCGCGTAGCCCTGCGTGATCGCGCCCCGGTCGGCGAACGGCAGCCGGTGCAGGAACGGCTTCACCACCTCGTCGGCGGCGGCCATCACGCCCTGCACGTCCACGCCCGTCGGGACGCCGAGCCGCTCGAACGTCGGGACGAGCACCTCGGTCGGCGAGTTGCCCGCGCCCGCGCCCAGCGCGCACAGCGCCCCGTCGATCTGCAGCGCGCCGTTCTGCTGCGCCAGGACGGAGTTCGCCACACCCAGCGACAGGTTCTGGTGCCCGTGGAAACCGACCTGCGCCTCGTCCCCGATCTCCTTCACCAGCGCGCTGATCCGCTCCTGCGCGTCGCCGAGGACGAGCGCCCCGGCGGAGTCGACGACGTAGACGCACTGCGCGCCGCCGTCCACCATGATCCGCGCCTGCTTCGCCAGCTCCTCAGGCCCGACCCGGTGCGACAGCATCAGGAAACCGACCGTCTCCATCCCGAGGTCGCGGGCCGCGGCGAAATGCTGCAGCGACACGTCCGCCTCGGTGCAGTGCGTCGCGATCCGCGCGACGGACGCGCCCGCGTCATGCGCCAGCTTCAGGTCCTCGACCGTGCCGAGCCCCGGCAGCAGCAGGACGGCGATCTTCGCGCGGGTCGCCTCGTCCACGGCGGCGGCGACGAGCTTGACGTCGTCCTCCAGCGAGAAGCCGTAATTGAACGACGAGCCGCCGAGGCCGTCGCCGTGCGTGACCTCGATGACCTCGACCCCGGCGCCGTCCAGCGCGTGCACGACCCCGCGGACCTGCTCCTCGGTGAAGCGATGCGCCATCGCGTGGCTGCCGTCCCGCAGCGTCGAGTCGGTGATGCGGATCTTCTGCGTGTCGCTCATGCTGTGGCCTTCCTGCGCGCGAGCTGCTCGCCGACGCGGGCGGCGGCCGCGGTCATGATGTCGAGGTTCCCGGCCCACTCCGGCAGGTAGTCGCCGTTGCCGCGCACCTCGAGGAACACGGCGACGCGCGCCATCCCGTTCCAGATGTCGCGGGGCTCGTCGAACTGCGGTTCCGCGCGGAGCGAGTAGCCGGGGACGTAGGTCTGCACCTCGGCGACCATCTTCTCGATCGACGCGGCGACGGCCTTGGTGTCGGCGTCCGGCGGGATCGCGCAGAACACCGTGTCCCGCATGATCATCGGCGGGACGACCGGGTTCAGGATGATGATCGCCTTGCCGCGTCCGGCGCCGCCGACCTTCTCGATCGCGCGGGCCGTCGTCTGCGTGAACTCGTCGATGTTCGCGCGCGTGCCCGGCCCCGCGGAGCGGGACGCGATCGACGCGACGATCTCCGCGTACGGCACCGGCACCACCGACGACACGGCGTGCACGATCGGGATCGTCGCCTGCCCGCCGCACGTGATCATGTTGAGGTTGAGGGCGTCCGACAGCGTGTCCAGGTTCACCGGCGGGCACACGAGCGGCCCCGTCGCGGCGGGCGTCAGGTCGATCGCGGTGACCCCCGCCTCCGCGTAGCGCGGCGCGTTCGCCAGATGCGCCTTCGCGGACGTCGCCTCGAACACGATGTCCGGGAGCGTCGGCTGGGACAGCAGCCAGTCCACCCCTTCGGCCGACGCCGGGACGCCGAGCTTGCGGGCGCGTTCCAGGCCGTCCGACTCCGGGACGACCCCGACCATCGAATGGACGTCGATCAGCTCGCTGCGCATCAGCTTGACCAGCAGGTCGGTGCCGATGTTGCCGGGCCCGACGATCGCCGCGGTCAGTCTGCTCACGATGCCTCCTCCTTTCCGAACTCTCCGAATCTGGCGGTCACGCTGCCTATCCCGGCGAACTCCGCGGTGAGCGTCTCGCCGGGCGCGACCGGCACCGCCGCCGTGATCGAGCCGGGCAGCACCACGTGCCCCGCCTCCAGGGTCACGCCGCGCTCGCCGAGGACGTTCGCCAGCCACACCAGCGCGTTGATCGGCGACCCGAGCACCGCGCCGCCCGCCCCGGTGTCGACCAGGTCGCCGTCGCGGCGGAGCAGGCAGCCCATCAGCGACAGGTCCAGGCCGTCCAGCCGGACGGGACGGGTGCCGAGCACCACCCCGCCGCTGGAGGCGTTGTCGGCGATCGTGTCCGGCAGCGTGATCTTCCAGTCGGCGATGCGGGAGTCGATGACCTCCAGCGCGGGCAGCACGTACTCCACGGCGGCGACCGCGTCCGCGGCCGTCGCGCCGGGACCGGACAGCGGGCGGCCCAGCACGAACGCGATCTCCGGCTCGATCCGCGGCTGCAGGAACCGGCCGGTGTCGATCGGGGCGCTGTCCTGGAAGAACATCGTGTGCAGCAGGACGCCGAAGTCCGGCTGGTCCACGCCCATCTGGCGCTGCATCGCGGCCGACGTCAGCCCGACCTTGTGGCCCTTGATCCGCGCGCCCGCCCGCGTCCACGCCTCGACCTGCGCGAGCTGGACCGCGTAGGCGTCGGCCACCGTCATGTCCGGATGGCCCGCCGTCAGCGGCGCGATGGGGGTGCGGGTCGCGTACGCGTCGAGCAGCGCGGCCGCGGCCTTCTCCACGGAACCCGGGTCCATGGACCGTCCTTTCGTCGTCGCGCGTCGTCTGGGTGCACGGCGAGCCTTTCCCACCTGGGGCGATACGGGCAACGCACGCGTCCCGCGTGGTGGGACACTTCTTGTATGGAGGCTCCATGACGTCCGGCGACGACTCGTTCCTGCGCCGCGCCGTCGCCGTGCTGGCCGCGTTCCGCCCGGACGACGACGGCCTCGGCGCCGCCGAGCTCGCCCGCCGCAGCGGCCTGCCGAAGTCGACCGCGCACCGGATCGCGCTCGACCTGGTGGAGGCGGGCCTGCTGGAGCGGCAGGGCACGCGGGTGCGGCTCGGCCTGAAGCTGTTCGAGATCGGGCAGCGGGTGCCGCGCCAGCGGGTGCTGCGGGACGCCGCCGTCCCGTACATGTCGGACCTGCGGGAGGCGACGCGGCAGACCGTCCACCTGGCGGTGCTGGAGGGCGGCGAGGTCGTCTACGTGGAGATCCTCGGCTCGGCGGGCGGGCCGCGGCTGCCGTCCCAGGTCGGCGGGCGGCTGCCCGCGCACGTGACGGGGGTCGGGAAGGCGATCCTGGCGTTCTCCCCGCCGGACGTGGTCAAGGGCGTCCTGGAGGCGGATCTCGTCAAGACGAGCGAGCGGAGCGTCACCGCGCCGGGCCTGCTCGCGAAGGAGCTGGAGAGGATCCGGCGGGAGGGCGTCGCCTACGACCGGGAGGAGTCGGGGAAGGGGATCGTGTGCGCGGCGAGCCCCGTCCTCGGCCCGGACGGCCTGGCGCTCGGCGCGCTGTCGGTGTCGGGCTGGTCGGCCAAGATGCGGCTGGCCGTGGTCGCCCCGGCCGTCCACACGGCGGCGCTCACGCTGTCGCGCACGCTGGGCGGGGAGCCCTAGCCGTCCTTGTCCGGGAGGTGGCGGGCGAGGAGTTGTGCGAGGTGCTCGCCGTCGCGGTCGGAGAGCTCGCGGAGCTGGGTGCGGCAGCTGAACCCGTCGGCCAGGACGACGTCGTTTTCCCCTGTTTTCCTAACGGCCGGGAGCAATTGCTGTTCGGCGACCGCTACCGACACGTCGTGGTGGCCCTTCTCGACGCCGAAGTTTCCGGCGAGCCCGCAGCAGTTTCCGAGCCGGTCGACGTGGGCGCCCGCTTTCTTGAGCAGGGCGGCGTCCTTCGTCCAGCCCATGACGGCGTGGTGATGGCAGTGCGGCTGGGCGATCCCTTCGACGCCCGACAGGTCGGGTGGCGTCCAGTCGGGCGTCTCGGCGAGGAGTTCGGCGAGGGTGCGGGTCGCGGCGGCCACCTCGCGGGCGGCGGCCGCGTCCACCCCGCTGAGCAGCTCCTCCGCGTCGGAGCGCAGCACGCCGGTGCAGGACGGCTCCATCCCGACGACCTTCGCGCCGCGCCGCACGTGCGGGAGCAGCGCCCGGACGGTGCGCCTGGCCTGCGCGCGCGCCCCGTCCAGCTGGCCGGTCGAGATCCAGGTGATCCCGCAGCACACCGGTCGCTCGGTGACGGACACGCGGTAACCGGCGTGTTCCAGGACCTTCACGGTCGCCTTGCCGACGTCGGGGGAGAAGGCGTCGGTGAAGCTGTCGACGAACAGGACGACGTCGCCGTTGCGCCCCTCGGCGCTGCCGTGGGACGCGAACCAGCGGCGGAACGTCACCGGCGCGAACGCGGGCAGCGTGCGGCGGCGGTCGATGTCCGCACCCCACGCGACCAGGGGTTTCAGCGCCCGCGCCCGCATCGCCGCATTCATGATCTTGATCGCGGCCGGGGTCCTGGCGGCGAGGCGCGTCCAGCGGGGGAGCCAGCCCAGCGCGTAGTGGGAGCGCGGCCGGATCTTCCGCCGGTACCGCCGGTGCAGCGCCTCCGCCTTGTAGGACGCCATGTCGATCCCGGTCGGGCAGTCGGACGCGCACCCCTTGCACGACAGGCACAGGTCGAGCACGTCGTGCAGGGCCTCGGACTTCCAGCCGTCCGGGCCGAGTTTCCCGTTGACGACCTCCTGCAGCACCCGCGCCCGTCCGCGCGTGGAGTCCTTCTCCTCCTTCGTCGCCAGATAGGACGGGCACATGACGCCGCCCGCGCCGGTGTTGTCGGCGCGGCATTTGCCCACTCCCGTACAGCGGTGCACGGCCCGGGAGAGATCGCCGCGATCGTCCCGGAAGGCGAGGCCCAGACCGCGTTTCAGCGGGACGGCCTGCGCCGGACGCAGATCGGCGTCCACCGCCGCCGGACGGACGATGATCCCAGGATTCAGCAGGTCGTCCGGATCGAAGACGTCTTTGACGGCCGAGCACAACGCCAATGCCTCCGCCGAATACATGTGCGGGAGCAATTCGCTTCGGGCGCGTCCGTCGCCGTGCTCGCCCGACATGGTGCCGCCGTGCCGTGCCGCGAGCGTCGCGGCCTCGTTCAGGAAACTCCGGAAAACACGCGTCCCCTCTTCGGCGTCGCGGCCGAAGGGGAAGTCGATGCGGACGTGGATGCACCCGTCCCCGAAATGCCCGTAGGGAACGCCGAACAGGTCGTACCCGTCCAGCAGCGCCTCGAGTTCGCGCAGGTATTCGCCGAGCCGTTCCGGCGGGACGGCCGAGTCCTCCCAGCCGGCGTGCGCCTGCTCGCCGCCGGGCGTCCGCGCCACGAGCCCGGACCCGTCCTCCCGGATCCGCCACAGCGCGTCGCCGAGCGCCATGTCCTCGACGAACATCGAGTCGACGCAGCCCGACTCCTTCACGACCCGCCGGGCGGTGGCGCGCAGGGCCCCGATCTCCGCCCCGGCGAGCTCCACGAGCATCCACCCGGACCCGCGCGGCAGCGGCGGCACCGCGTCCGGCCCGCGCCGCTCCCGCACCACCCCGGTGATCCGCGAGTCGAGGCCCTCGCACGCCACGGGCCCGAACGGCAGGATCGCCGGGACGGCGTCGGCCGCCTCCGCCATCGACCCGTACCCGAGGACGACCAGCAGCCGGCACGCGGGCTCCCGCACCATCCGGATCCGCGCCGCCGTCGTCAGCGCCAGCGTCCCCTCGCTCCCGACCAGGGCCCGCGCGACGTCGAACCCGTTCTCGGGCAGCAGGTGTTCGAGCGAGTAGCCGGACACCTGCCGTCCGAACCGCCCGAACTCCGTCCGGATCACCGCGAGCCGCTCACCCACGAGCCCGCGAAGCCGCTCAAGGCTCGCGCTCTCGCTCCCGGCACCCGGCATGTCACCGAGCCGCAGCCGTTCGCCCGACCCAGCTACGACGTCGAGCCCGAGCACGTTGTCGCTGGTCCGCCCGTAGCCGAGCGCCCGCGACCCGCACGCGTTGTTGCCGATCATCCCGCCGAGCGTCGCCCGCGTCCGCGTCGACGGATCGGGCCCGAACCGCAGCCCGTGCACCGCCGCCACCCGATGCAGCCGCGCCTGGACGATCCCCGGCTCGACCAGCGCCGTCCCCGCCTCCGGGTCGATCTCCAGGACGCGGTTCAGGTGCCTGCTGACGTCCACGACCACGCCCGGCCCGACCGCGTTGCCCGCGATGGACGTCCCGCCGCCCCGCATCGTCAGCGGCACGCCCGCGTCCCGGCACACGCCGAGCACCGCCGGCAGCTCGCCCGCCTCCCGCGGCGTCACCACCACCCGCGGCGGGACGCGGTACAGCGAGGCGTCCGAGGAGTACATCGACCGGGCGAGCGGGGAGTCGTCCACCCCGCCGACCGCGGCCCTTCGCAGCGCTGCCGCCAGCTCGCCGCGCTCGGTGCTGTTCTCGGGACGATCGGTCACGGTTCCAACGGTAGGTCACCCTGCGGGGTAGAGGCCCCGCACCTGCGCGTTCAGCCGGGCGAGTCCGAGCAGCGCGTCGGTCGACGGCGTCGGGACCCCGACCTCGCGGGCCAGCTCGGTCACCGACGTCACCAGCGCGTCCAGCTCGACGGCCCGGCCGGCGTCGGCGTCCTGGAGCATCGACGTCCGGACGGCGCCGAGCCCGCGGCTGATCGCGTGCCGGTCCTCGGGGTCGCTGTAGATCGGGAGCCCGATCCGCGCCCCGACCTCCGCCGCCTCCCGCATGCACGCGGTCGCGAACGCGCGCACGAGCGGGTCGTCCAGCATCCGGTCCATGGTCGCGCCGGTCAGCAGCGACAGCGGGTTCAAGGTCATGTTGCCCCACAGCTTGAACCACACACTGAGCTGGATCCGCTCGGCGACCTCCACGTCGAACCCGGCCCGCCGCAGTGGCGCGGCGATGGACTCGCCCCGCTCGGACCAGCCCCCGCCCGGCTCGCCGAGGATGACCCGCTCACCCGCCGTATGCCGGACGACGCCCGGCTCGGGGCACGAGGCCGCCAGATGCAGGACGGTCCCGACGACCTGCCGCGGCGGCAGCATGACCGACACCACCCCGTGGGGGTCGGTCGAGTTCAGCCGGATGTCCTGGTCGAGGCCGTGGAAGAACCACCAGGGGACGCCGTTCATGGCGGGCACGATCACGCTCCAGGCCCCGACGAGCTTCGCGATCGCACCGGCGGCGGCCGGCAGCGCGGGCGCCTTGACCGCGACGACCACCACGTCCTGCGGGCCCAGCTCGGCGGGGTCCTCCACGACGTCCACCGGTATGGGGTCGGACCGTCCGGCCTCGTCCACCAGCACGAGCCCGCCCCGCTTCCGGACGGCCCGCGACGTCGCCCCGCGCGCCACCGCCACCACGTCGACGCCGGCACGAGCGAGCCGGGCCGCGACCAGCCCGCCGATCGCACCCAGCCCGAACACGCAGACCTTCATGGGACGCCCTCCTCAGCTCGACGGCGCCGGGGGGCTGCCCGGCCGCCGCCGATCACCCGCCCGACCTCGGTCAGGAATTGGTGCGGGGACTGCACTGCCAGGACCCGTAGCGGGTCCCGTCCTTCTTCCGCACGATGCAGACGCGGATTCCCTGGTCCTCGCCGAACGAGTAATCGCAGTGACTTTCGGGGCTGCCGATGCTGGTCGTGTCGTAGCAGCCGGTCCGGAAGTCCCGCCAGTCCCAGATGTCGCCGATGTTGATCTTCGTCCAGCGCTGGAGCTTGGCGTGCACGGAGTAGCCGTCCGCGTCTCTTCCGCCTGACATGCCACTCTCTTCCGGAGCCTCCCGTTTCATGATCGCCAGCATCCAGGGCGAGCCCCACCCCGTCAACGCCCTGTTTCCAGGGGTTTCGAGACCCGTCGGTTGACCTCAAGCGACCCGTTCCCGATCGAGATCCTCTGGGAGCACCTTGAGGTGGCTCCTCGCGTGTGACCTTCACCAGTGCGCTTGAGGTCGATGGAAAATATTGCGGTATTATTTTCCCTGTGACGCAGCACGCCGACGCCGACACGAGACGGGGCCAGGTCGCGGCCGCGCTGGTCAGTGTGGTCGCCGAACGGGGGCTCGCGCGGACCACGCTCGCCGACGTGGCGCGGACGGCCGGTGTGTCCGTGGGGCTCGTCCAGCGCTACTTCCGCTCAAAGGACGAACTGCTCAGGTTCGGGATCGAGTACGTCTACCGGCGTGCCGAGGAGCGCACCGCGGCCGTCCCGGTCCAGCCGCCGATCCGCGAGTTCGTCGTGCGGCTGATGGAGACGTTCCTGCCGCTGACGGACGAGCGGCGCGCCGAGCTGCGGGTCTGGTTGAGCTTCGTGCAGGCGTCGCTCACCGACGCCGGCATGGCCGCGATCCACCGGGACGCCACGACGCGGCTCCTGCGGGGCGTCGAGGAGGCGCTGTGGGGCGCGCAGCGGGCCGGGGAACTGGCCGCGGGCGTCGACGTCGAGGAGGAGGCGGCGGCGCTGGTCGCGTTCGTGGACGGCCTGTGCCTGCACCACGCCGCGACGGGGGAGGGGTTCGACGCGTCCCGGATCGCGACCGCCCTGCGCGCCTACGTCGACCGGCTGTTCGGCCGATGAGCGCGACGCTGGCACTGGCGCTGACCGGGCTCGGGCTGCTGGACAGCACCAGCTTCGGCACCCTGCTGATCCCCATCTGGCTGCTGCTCACCCCGGGCCGTGTCCGCACCGGACGGATCGCGGTCTACCTGGCCACGGTCGCGGCGTTCTACTTCTGCGTCGGCGTCCTGCTGGTGCTGGGGGCCGATGCGGCGCTGGACGCGGTCCGGGAGGCCTTCGACGGCGTTCCCCCGACGCATCTGCGGCTCGCGCAGCTCGTTCTCGGTCTCCTCGTCATCGCCTGGAGCTACCGGCTGGAGGCACGCGCCCGCGGCAGGGCGGGCGAGCCGGGCCGGTTGCAGCGCTGGCGGACGGCGGCCATGACGGGCGCCTCCCCGGACGGCGACGGCGGCGCCGGCGGACGGGGCGTGCGCGGGCTGATGAGTCTCGCGCTGGCGGCGACGGCGCTGGAGGTCGTCACGATGGTGCCGTATCTCGCGGCCATCGGGCTCATCGCGAACGCCGATCTGAGCTGGCAGGTCACCGGCGGGGCGCTGGCCGGGTACTGCGTCGTGATGATCCTCCCGGCCGTTCTGCTCGGCGCCGTCCGGATCGCCGCGCACGACCGGGCGGAGCCGGTGCTGCGGCGGATCAACGACTGGTTCACCCGCAACACCGCCAAGGCCCTCGGTTGGACGGTCGGCGGGATCGGCATCGGGTTGGTCCTCAACGCCGTGGTCGAACTCCTTGCCGGACCCGCCTGAACGTCCGGCTAGGCCCGCTCCTCCACCGGCGGTGCCTGGGACGCCTCCGGGAGGAGGGTCTCGCGGGACACCTGTCCGGCGGCGGCGAGGGCGCGGCCGACCGGGTAGGCGTGGGCACTTGCCGGGAGGACACCGCTGTGGCCGCTGAGCATCACGTCGACTCCGCCGACGGTGCCGTCCGGGACAGCGGGCCGGGGCAGACGCCGCAATGTCTGGCGGGCGACCGCCTCCGCGCTGTCGTAGAGGGCCGTGCCCGCGGGCAACCGCTGCAGGATCTCCGGCGCCACCAGGGGATAGTGCGTGCAGCCCAGGACCACGGCGTCGCAGTGGTGGGGGGTCCGTCCGGCCGCGTCGTCGATCGCTTCGGACGCGGCGGCCACGTCCCCGTGATCGATCGCCTCGGCCAGGCCGGGGCAGGCGACCTGCTCGACCGGCTTGCCGTTCGCGAATTCGGCGATCAGGCGGGCCTGGTAGCTGCTCGCCGTCGTCCGGACCGTCGCCCACACCGCGATGCTCCGGCCCGCCGCCGCGGCCGGTTTCACGGCGGGAACGGTCCCGATCACGGGGACCCCGGGCTCGAACTCCTCGCGCAGGACGTCGATCGCGGTGACCGTGGCGGTGTTGCAGGGCACCACGATCGCCTCCGCGTCCCGCTCGACCGCGGCACGGGCGGCGCCGAACAGCCGGTCGGTGATGAAGGACGTCGTCCGCGGCCCCCAGGGCGCCCCTTCGGGGTCCATGAGGAGGAGCAGATCGAGCCGCGGAGCGAGGTGCCGCAGCCAGCCGGCGGTGGAGAGGAGCCCGAGCCCCGAGTCGATCAATGCCACCTTCACGCCGGTCAAGCTATCAAGCCCGCGATGAGCCGGGACGAGGGCGTGTTGATCACGGGCGTGACATCGTCAGGGAGGTATCCCCCCGAATGTCACCTAGGAGTGACCATGTCTCCACGTCCTACGCCCCTGTTACTGGTGCACGGTTTCTGGTTCGGTTCCTGGTGCTGGAGCGAGGTCATCGCCCGGGTGGCCGCCGCCGGCCGCGTGGTGCAGGCGGTCGACCTGGCGGGTCATGGGCTGCGGGCCCGCCGGCCCGCGTGCCTCGTCAAGCGTCCGTTCGATCCCGATGAGCTGGCCACCGAGGTCTCGCCCGTGTCGGACGTCGACCTGGACGAGGCCGGAGACCTGCTGGTGTCGCAGCTCAGGCGGCTCGCCCAGGACGGGCCGGTGACGGCGGTGGCCCACAGCATGGGCGGGGCCGTCCTGACGCGGGCGGTGCAGCAGGTGCCGGAGCTGGTGGCGCAGGCGGTGTACCTGGCCGCCTTCATGCCCGGCTCCGGCGTCCCGTCCGACGTCTACGCCCGGTCGCCCGAGAACGCGGACAGCGTCGTCACGCAGGTCATGCGGGGCGATCCGGGGGTGATCGGCGCGCTGCGGCTCGATCTGGCCTCCGCCGACGACGGCTACCGGCGGCTGCTCCGGGCCGCGTTCTTCGACGACCTCGCCCCGGACGCGGCGGAGGCGGCCATCGGGCTGCTGACGCCCGACGGCCCGCTCGCCATGCAGCTCGATTCCACCCGCCTGACCCGCGACGGCTGGGGCTCGGTGCCGCGCACGTACATCGTCTGCGAGCAGGACCGGGCGCTCCGCCCGGCCGTCCAGCGGAGGCTCATCGCCGAGGCCGACGCGGCGTTCCCGGAGAACCCGACGTCCGTCGTGACGCTGGATTCCTCGCATTCGCCGTTCCTGTCGCTGCCCGGCCGGGTCGCGGAGATCCTCGCGAAGCCGCACTGACCCGTCCGGCGGGACAGAGAAGGGCCCGGCCGTAGCGCGGCCGGGGCCTTGACCAGCCATGCCCTGTCGTGCACACTCGCTTCAACAGGCGCACAACTGTGCGTCAGGCGAACTATTTTCGATAGTCCACCCCTCGTCTTCATCCCCCGACATCCGTCCACGTGAAACGAGTCCCATGGCATCCCACGGTGCGACGCGGGGCGGCCGGAGGGTCGCCGCACCGCCTCATCCGGACCCCAAGGTCCCCGACCTGCGGCTGCCGCCGCGAAGCTGCGACGCGCACTGCCACATCTTCGGCCCCGGCGACGTCTTCCCCTATCCCGAGGACCGGGCCTACGACCCGCCCGACGTGTCGAAGGACGACCTGCGCCGCCGGCACGACCTGCTGGGCCTGGACCGCGCCATCATCGTCCAGTCCGCCGCGCACGGCACCGATCACTCGGCGCTGCTGGACGCGCTGCGCACCTACCCCGACCGGTACCGGGGCGTCGCGCTGCTGACCCCGCGGAGCACGCCCGCCGAGGTCGCCGCGCTGCACGAGGCGGGCGTCCGCGGCGTCCGGGTGCAGTACATGCCGCATCTGGGGCCCGGCTTCTCGCCCGACGAGCTGCGGGCGGTGCTGGACCTCGTCCGCCCGTACGCCTGGCACGCGGCGTTCCACATCGGCGGCGACGCGGTGATCGACATGTACGACACGCTCCGCTTCACCGGGCTGCCCGCCGTCATCGACCACATGGCGCGGGTCGATCTCGGCACCGGGCTGGACGGCGAGCAGGTGCGGGCGCTGCGGCGGCTGCTCGACACCGGGGACGTGTGGGTCAAGCTCAGCGCCCCCGAGCGTCTCTCCGCCGAGGGCGCGCCGTACGCGGACGCGGTCGCGCTGGCGCGCCTGCTCGCGGCGCAGGCGCCCGAGCGCTGCCTGTGGGGCACCGACTTTCCGCATCCGAACGTGCGCGAGATGCCCGATGACGGGATGCTGGTCGACCTGATCGAGCAGATCGTCCCGGACGAGGCCGACCGGCACCGCATTCTCGTCGCCAACCCGGCCGGGCTGGCCGATTTCCCCGCGGAGCCGCGATGACGCCGGACCCGCCCACGCGCCTGCATCCGCGCGGCACGGTCTTCACCCGCGCGCCCCGGCCGCCGGACGAGGTGCTGCGGGCCTACGACGGGCTGGCGGTGGCGTCCGTCCATGAGGCGATGGGGCAGCGGAACCTGCTGCGCGGCGT
The DNA here is from genome assembly GCF_004348735.1 of Actinomadura sp. KC06. Taxonomy (GTDB): domain Bacteria; phylum Actinomycetota; class Actinomycetes; order Streptosporangiales; family Streptosporangiaceae; genus Spirillospora. The sequence continues at coordinate 136,852 of NZ_SMKT01000001.1, read as the reverse complement.
CCGTCCGCTGGCGCCCGGGACGCGCGCGGTCGGGCGGGCGGTCACGGCGCTCGACCTGTCCGGCAGCAACCTCACGCTGCACGCGATGCTGGAGGTCGCCGGGCCCGGCGACTTCCTGGTGTGGACGTCCCAGCACGGGCCCGTCGACTCGGCGGTGTGGGGCGCCAACGTCAGCGAGTCGGCCGCCGCGCGCGGGCTCGCGGGCGCGGTGATCGAGGGGCACGCCCGCGACGTCGCGGACATCGAGCGGGTCGGGTTCCCGCTGTGGGCGCTGGGCGTGACCCCGGCCGCGACCGGCAAGACCCGCGCCGGATGGGGCAACGTGCCCGTCGTGTGCTGCGGCGCGTACGTGCGCCCCGGCGACCTTGTCGTCGCGGACGCGGACGGCGTCGCGGTCGTCCCGCTGGAAGACGCCGCGAGAATCGCCGACGCCGCGGCCGCGCGGGACCTGCGCGAGACCACGACGCTGACGCCGCGCGTGCGCGAGGGGGAGTCGCTGTTCGCGGTGCGCGACTGGGCCGGAAACTTCCCCGCCGACGGCGGACGCTTCGTCGACGCCGCATGGGACGGGTCCACGACCGAGAGAACGGAGAGCCGATGAAGGCCGTCGTCGCCCAGGAGACCGGACCGCCCAGCGTGATGACGTGGACGGACGCGGAGCCCCCGAAACCCGCGCCCGACGAATGCGTGGTGAAGGTCGAGGCGTGCGGGGCCTGCATGCACGAGGTGCTCGTCCGGCGCGGCCAGATGCCGGGCACTTTCCCGATCATCCCCGGCCACGAGGTGGTCGGCGAGGTGGTCGAGACCGGCGCCGACGTCGTGGACTTCGCGGTCGGCGACCGGGTCGTCACGAACCAGCGGCAGCGCGTCTGCGGCAAATGCCGGGAATGCCGCATGGGACGGGAGACGCGCTGCCCGCGCAAGGTGTTCCTCGGCGACGTCGGCCTGAACGGCGGCTACGCCGAGCTGGTGGCGGTGTCGGACGGCAGCCTGGTGAAGGTGCCGCCGGGCATCACGTCTCCGCACGTCGCGATCGCGTCCTGCGCCATCGGCACCCAGCTCAACGCGCTGCGGGACGTCGCGCGCCTGGAACTGGGGGAGACGGTACTGGTCACCGGCGCGGGCGGCGGGGTGGGGCTGCATGCCATCCAGCTCGCGAGGGCGTCGGGGGCGCGGGTCGTGGCGCAGACCACCTCGCCGAAGAAGGTCGAGGCCGTCCGGGAGGCGGGCGCGGACGAGATCGTCCTGGTCGAGCGAGGCGTCGACTACAGCAAGGACGTCATGGCCGTCACCGATGGGCGGGGCTGCGACGTCGTCCTGGAGAACGTGGGCGCGGCGTCGTTCGCGTCCAGTGTGAAGACCGTCGCGCTGCACGGACGGCTCGTGCTCGTCGGCGAGGTGCAGAAGACGCCGCCCCGGGTGGACGCGGACCTGGTGGGGTGGCGCCGCCGCGACATCTCGATCAGGTCGGCGGCGAGCACCACCCGGCGGCAGCTGGAGGACGTGCTGTCGCTGATGGAACGGGGCGTGGTCACCCCGGTGGTGACCGATGTGCTGCCCATGTCGGAGGCGCCGCGAGCCCACGAAATCCTGGAGAGCGGCTCGGCGACCGGGCGGATTCTCCTCGTCCCCGACACCGCCGGATGAATTGCGGAAGGAATCGAAGATGGGACCTCGTAGAGCGGGCTCTCTGGCGTTTCGCGTCCTGGTGTCGTCCGTGGCGGTCGCGCTGGCGGCGGCCGGGTGCGGCGACGGCGGCGGCAACTCCAAGGAGACCGGCGAGAACCTGCGCACCGTCAAGGTCGCCCTGGCCATCAAGGCGATGAACTCCAGCTTCGCCGCCATTCCCGTGGCCCGCTACCTCGGCTACTTCAAGGAGGAGGGCCTGAAGATCGAGACGACGTTCACGCCCGGCTCGACCCAGGCGATCCAGGCCGTCGCCGCCGGGCAGATGGAAATGGCGGCTCCGGTCCCGCAGTCGCTCATTCCGGACGCGGTGAAGAACAAGTCGGACCAGCGGATGTTCTTCAACTGGGCGCGGTCGCAGGTGGCCAGCTTCGCCGTCGAGTCCGGCAGCCCGATCCAGAACTGGGCCGACTTCAAGGGCAAGAAGATCGGCGCGCAGAGCCTCGGCAGCGGGACGATCCCGCTGGCCAAGGCGCTGCTGCGCGAGCAGGGCCTGAACCCGGACACCGACGTCCAGTTCGTGTCGGTCGGGCTCGAGGCGGGCGCCTATCACGCGCTGAAGGCCAAGCGGGTCGACGCGCTGATGCTCTTCGACTCGCAGTACGCGGCGATGGAGAATCTCGGCGCCAAGCTCCGCTATTTCAAGTCGGCACTCGGCCAGCAGCTCTTCTCGACCGGGTTCTCCGCGAAGCAGTCGTACATGAAGGCCAACCCGAAGGTGATCGAGGGGTTCGGGCGGGCGATGGCGAAGGCGAACGTCTTCGCCACGGCCAATCCGGAGGCCGCCATCAAGATGATGTACGAGGTCTACCCGAAGACGAACATCCCGGGCGTCCCGGAAGACAAGAAGATGGAGGACAACAAGCGGATCCTCGCGCTGCGGACCCAGCACATCACCAGCGGCGACCCGGACGCCAGGAAGACCTGGGGCGAATTCCCCGAGTCGGGCATCAAGGCGTGGAGCGACTTCTCCGTCTCGACCAAACTGACGCCCACCGCGTTCAAGGCCGAGGATTTCGTGACCAACGAGTTCGTGAAGGCGTTCAACACTTTCGACAGCCAGCAGATCAAGAACGCCGCCAAGAACTACAAGTTCGAGGGCTGACATGAGTACCGAAGACCATGCGGTCGAGTTGGCCGGGCTGCGGCACGTGTTCGCCGGACGGGGACGCGGGCGGCGGGCCGTCCGGGACGTCGAGGCGGTCAAGGACGTCGACCTCACCGTCGAGCCGGGCGAGTTCGTGAGCATCGTCGGGCCCAGCGGCTGCGGCAAGAGCACGATCCTGAAGATGATCGCGGGCCTGCTGCGTCCCACCGAAGGGTCCGTGCGGGTGTGGGGGGAGCCGGTCACCGGGCCGCGCCGCGACATCGGCATCGCGCTGCAGGACGCCACCCTGCTGCCCTGGCGGGACGTGATGTCCAACTGCCTGTTCCCCGTCGAGCTGCACGGCAAGGTCACCGACGCCGCCCGCGAACGCGTGTCGGGCCTGCTGGAACGGGCGGGCCTGGCGGGGTTCGAGTCGCGGCGTCCGAAGGAGCTGTCCGGCGGGATGCGGCAGCGCGTCGCGATCTGCCGGGCGCTCGCCGACGACCCGGGCTTGCTGCTGCTGGACGAGCCGTTCGGCTCCCTGGACGCCCTGACCAGGGAGCAGATGAACATCGACCTCAACCGCATCTGGCGGGAGACCGAGAAGACCGCCCTGCTCATCACGCACGGGATCGACGAGGCGGTGCTGCTGTCGACCCGCGTGGTGATCCTCTCGGAGCGGCCGGGGACCGTGGTCGAGGTCGTCACGCCGCCGTTCCCGAAGGAGCGGACCAAGGACCTGATGGCCACCCCGGAGTTCGCCGAGGTGTGCGGGCAGGTCCGCGACCGCCTGTTCGCCTCCGAGGTGGGGGTCGGCGGATGACCGCCGGACCGGCGACCGGCCCCGGCCGTCCGGCCGCCGCACCCTCGCGGGGCGGTGCGGCGGCCCGGTGGGGCGGGCTCGCGCTGGTCACCGCCGTCCTGCTCGTCGCCTGGCAGGTCTTCCCGTCCGACGTGCAGGGCGACGGCAGCTCGGTGCCGAAGCTGGACGCGGTCGTCAAGGCGCTCGGGCCGTCCGGCGAATGGGGCGAGTACCTGACCGCGCTGCGCACCACGCTCGGCGAGGCGTTCTTCGGTCTGCTGATCGGCTTCGTCCTCGGCGTGGTGCTCGGCGTCCTGCTCGGCGAGTCGCGGATCCTGCGGCAGGGCTTCTACCCGTACGCCCTGGCCCTGCAGGCGCTGCCGCCGATCGCGCTCGCGCCGATCTTCGTCATCTGGTTCGGGCTCGGCATGGAGTCCAAGATCGGGCTGGTCGGCGCGGCGACGCTGTTCCCGATCCTGGTGAGCACGATGGCGGGCGTGGCGGAGACCGACCGGGGCCGGATCGAGATGGCGACCGCGTTCGGCGCGTCCAAGGCCCAGATCCGCCGCAAGATCGTCTTCCCCGGGCTGGTGGTGCCGATCTTCTCCGGCCTGGAGATCTCGGTGGTGCTGTCGTTCCTCGCCGCCATCGCGGGCGAGCTGATCAGCGCCAACGCCGGCGTCGGCGTGATCCTGCAGGTCTACCAGAGCGAGTTCCGGCTGGCCGAGGAGTTCGCCGTGCTGATGATCCTGGCCGTGGTCGGGCTGGCGCTGGCGCTGCTCGTCCGCCTCGCCCGGCATTTCGTTTTGGAGCGCATGCCCAATGAATAAGGTGACCGAGGCGCCGGACCGACGCGTCCAACGGCAGGAGGCCCCCGCGCCCGGGCGGCCGTTCCGCTCCGGCCCGCTGGCCAGGGCCGCGTTCCTGCTGCTCCCGCCCCTGGTGGTCGGCCTGGCCGGCGTCCTGCTGATCCAGCTCGTGATCTCTAGGTTCGAGATCAGCGGGGTCGTGATCCCCGCGCCGACCGACGTGTTCGAGGTGATGCGCTCGGACATCTTCCTGGAGCAGGTCGGGCAGAGCACCTGGGAGACGTGGAAGGCCACCCTGATCGGGTTCGTGCTGGGCGCCGGGTCGGGCGTGCTGCTCGGCATGCTGATGGCGGAGTCGCGGCTCGTCCGGTTCGTCCTCTACCCGTACGTGGTCGCGTTCCAGTCGCTGCCGAAGATCGCGCTGGCCCCGGTGTGCGCGCTGTGGCTGGGCTTCGGCCTGACGATGAAGTTCAGCTTCGCCGCGATGCTGGCGTTCTTCCCCGCCGTGATCGCGACGCTGGCCGCGCTGTCCACCGTGTCGGAGTCGCGGCTGGAGATGGCGACGGCGTTCGACGCGAACCGCCGGCAGCGCTTCTTCCGCATCTCGCTGCCGTCCGCGGTGCCGGGCATCGTCTCCGGGCTGGAGATCAGCATGGCCTTCGCGCTGATCGGCGCGATCGTCGGCGAGTTCGTCGCGCCCTCCGCGGGCGGCCTCGGGCAGCTCCTGCTCACCTACAGCGAGGCGATCAACGTCGCCGCCGAGTTCTCCGTGCTGACCGTGCTGATGCTCCTCGGCGTCCTGCAGAACAAAATCCTCTTCAGCGTGCTCCGCTTCGGCACGGAACGCTTCTTTGAATCGTCTCGATGAAGTAGTTCTGTTCGACTGCAGATAAAGAACAAGCCGTTTCGGCTTTTTGTGCGATAAGGCTTTGCTTCTGGTTGGTTTGGAACGTGCCTACAGTGTTTTCCGGCTAGGTGACCTCAGGTTCGGAGGCCGAGAGCGCTGGTCAGCAGCCGGGTTGGCCGAGGCTGCTACCTGCACGGACATCAATAGCCGCCGCCATTCTGAATTCCCTTTCAGCCTGTAACTCGCATTGTCGATCGGGTCAAGGCATCTGTCACATACCAGGGGGCGAGGACCGCGCCCCCGGTGGCTGACGTGTCCGAACCTGGCCACGACCCCCTTGATCAGGTGCGAGATCACCATTCGAGTGTTGGATTTTCGAACGCGCTCTTGCATTGTCCTGTCCATGATCAGATGCTTCTCGCGTTTGCCTCGGCGGAAACACCCGCCACGACCAGGAGGTCGCCGCGATGAGCGTCGGAAAGCGTCAACTGCTGCGCCTGGGCCGCCCGCTGCGTGCGGTGGCCGCGACGATGGCGGTCGTCCTGGCGGCCGGGCTCGCCTCGGCGGCGCCCGCGCTGGCCGATCCCGAACGCGACGGCCGTCCGAAGGTCGCCGACCACGAGCGGCCCGTGCGCGGGAAGGACGCCAAGACCAGACCGCGCACCCCCGACCCGGCGGCGCGGGCCGGCGCGGCGGCGCGGGCGTCCTGGCCCGCGCCCGGGAAGGCCGAGGCCAAGGCGGCGGGCGGCGGCGGGTCGGCTCGCTCCACGGCGGGATGGACACGAGCCGGGGACCTGCCGATCTGGCTCGGGCCGCCCGCCGTCCAGAAGGACGGATCGGACCGGCGGCCCGCGCTGACCGGCCGGGTGGAGGTCGAGGTCCTGAGCCGCCAGGCCGCCGGGCGCGCGGGCGTCACCGGGCTGATGTTAAGCCTCGCACCCGTCGAGGACGGCGCGTCCGGCCGGGCCGGTGTCCGCGTGGACTACTCGGCGTTCGCGCAGGCGTTCGGCGGCGCGTACGGCACCCGGCTGCGGCTGGTGCGGCTGCCCGCGTGCGCGCTCACCGCCCCCGCGAAGCCGGAGTGCCGGACGTCCACCCCCGTGCCGTCGGCCAACGACGGCGAGAAGCAGACCCTGACCGCCGACGTCGAGCCCGCCGCCCGGGCGGCCGGGCCGACGGTGCTCGCGGCCGTCGCCGCCCCGGAAGGGTCGCAGGGCGACTTCAAGGCCACGAAGCTGGACGCGTCCGCGACGTGGAAGGTCACCGCCAACACCGGCGACTTCACCTGGTCGTATCCGATGCGCGTGCCGCCCGTGCCGGGCGGGCTCACCCCGAAGGTGGACCTGGTCTACTCGGCGCAGAGCGTGGACGGCCGCACCGCCAACACCAACAGCCAGCCGTCCTGGGCGGGCGAGGGCTTCGAGCTGTCGCCCGGGTTCATCGAGCGCCGGTACAAGTCGTGCGAGGACGACGGCGTGCCGCCCAACGCCGACGGCAAGATCCCCGGCGACCTGTGCTGGGGATACGACAACGCCACCGTCACCTGGAACGGCAAGGGCGGCGAGCTGATCAAGGCCGCCGACGGGACATGGCGGCTGCGCAACGACGACGGCACCAGGTTCGAGCGGCTGACCTCCCCCTACGTCCAGAACGGTGACGACGACGGGGAGTACTGGCGGGTCACCACGACCGACGGCACCCGCTACTTCTTCGGCCGGAACCGGCTGCCGGGCTGGGGCTCGGGCGGCCCCGAGACCAACTCGGCCTGGACGGTCCCCGCCTTCGGCGACGACGCCAAGGAGCCCTGCCACAAGGACTCCGGGTTCGACGACTCGTGGTGCCAGCAGGCGTGGCGCTGGAACCTCGACATGGTCCTCGACCCCAACGGCAACTCCGTCATCTACCTGTACGAGAAGGAGACCAACCACTACGCCCGGAACCTCGTCCACACCACCCCCTACACCAGGGGCGGGTACCTCACCGGGGCCGAGTACGGGCTCCGCGGCGACAACGTGTTCGCCGGCGCCCCGCCCGCCCGCGTGCAGTTCGACACGGCCGAGCGATGCATTCCCGACGCGTCCTTCGACTGCGCGCCCGCCAAGATCTCCACCAACCCGGAGAAATGGTGGGACGTGCCGTGGGACATGAACTGCGACGCGGGCACCGAATGCCGCGACGGGCACGGCGGCCCCTCGCCGACGTTCTGGTCCCGCAAACGGCTGACCAAGGTCACCACCAGCCACGACCGGGGCGCCGGATGGGGCTACCGGAAGGTGGACTCCTGGTCGCTCGACCACCAGTGGGGCGCCGTCAACGACGAGCGCGACCTGCTGCTGAAGGAGATCCAGCACGCCGGGCTGGCCGGTCCGGCAGGGGCGGAGAGCATCGCGCTGCCGAAGGTGACGTTCAACCACGTCCCCAAGGCGAACCGGCTGGACCAGGCGAACGACGGCGTCCCGCCCTACACCCGCTACCGCGTCGGCAAGATCTTCGACGAGTCCGGCGGCGAGATCGACATCGCCTACTCCGGAGTGGACTGCTCCCGTGCCGATCCGCCGGCGCCGGAGAGCAATACGCGGCGCTGCTACCCGTCCATCTGGCATCAGCCGGGGCAGACCACCCCGATCACCGACTGGTTCAACAAGTTCGTGGTGACGTCCGTCGTGCAGCGGGACCGCACCGGCGGCTCGCCCGACATGGCCACGAACTACGCCTACCTGGACGGCGCCGCGTGGCACTACGCCGACGACGACGGGCTGACCCGCGAGAAGTACAAGACCTGGTCGCAGTGGCGCGGCTACGGGCACGTCCGCGTCACCACCGGCGGGCCAGGCGACCCCAAGTCGCAGACCGACACCTACTACCTGCGCGGCATGCACGGCGACCGCGCCGGGCCGGCCGGCGGGAGCAAGAACGTCCAGGTCCCCGACGGTGAGGGCGGCACGCACACCGACCACGAAGGGCTGGACGGGTTCGAACTGCGTACCGTCCAGTACACGGGACCCGGCGGGTCCGTGCACGGCAAGAGCGTCAGCACGCCGTGGCGTCTCGTCACCGCGACCCGCGACCGCTCCTGGGGCACCGTCCACGCCGCGGCCGTCAACGTCGGCACCGCCCGCACCTGGACGGCGATGGGCGGCGGCACCTGGCGCGAGACCAGGACCGACACCGAGTACGAGACCGAGTTCCTCGGCGTCGGACGCGTGAAGAGCGTCAACGATCTCGCCGACGTCTCCACCGCCGCCGACGACCGGTGCACCCGCACCGAGTACGCCGACGACAAGTACTCGCATAAGTACGACTACCCGTCGCGGGTGGAGACGGTATCGGTGGCATGCGCCGCCGAGCCCGACCGGACCAAGGACCTGGTCTCCGACACGCGCACGTACTACGACGGCGGCGGTTTCGGCGACCCGCCGACCAGGGGCAACGTCACCAAGACCGAGAGGGTCGCCGATCACGACGGCGCGAACGCGCGGTACGTCACCGGCACCGAGTCGACCCACGACCGCTACGGCCGCGTGCTGACCTCCGCCAACGCGCTCGGGCAGATCAACACCACCCGCTACACCGAGACCGCCGGGCTGACCACCCAGACCGCCGTCACCAGCCCGCGCGCCCGCGACGGCGACGCCTCGTCCGCGCTGACCATCACCACCCAGCTCGACCAGGCCTGGGGGCAGCCGATAGCGGTCGTCGACGCCAACGGGCTGCGCACCGACCTGGCCCGCGACGCGCTCGGCCGGCTCACCAAGGTGTGGCTGCCCGACCGGGACAAGGCGAGCGACCCGGTGCCGAACGCCGAGTTCGGCTACCAGATCACCGACGGGAAGATCGTCGCCGTCACGACGAAGACCGTCACCGAGGGCGACGGGCAGCGTCCGATCGTCGAGCTCTACGACGGCTGGCTGCGCAAGCGCCAGACCCAGATCGCCGGGCCCGGCGGACGGCTGATCGCGGACACCTTCTACGACGACCGGGGCCTGGTCGCCAAGGAGTACGACGTCCACCCGGCCACCGGCGCGCCCGCACCCGTCCTGTTCGCCGCCGACCCCGCCGGCGTGGAGACCCAGAGCCACTTCGGCTACGACGGCCTCGGCAGGCAGACCGTGGAGCGGCTCGTCACCGGCGCGACCGGCGAGAAGTGGCGCACCACCACCAGCTACGGCGGTGACTGGACGGCCGTCGACCCGCCGTCCGGGGGCGTCCCGACCGCCGAGTTCACCGACGCCCGCGGGCAGGTCACCGAGCGCCGCCAGTACAGCGGCCCGGAACCGAGCGGGCCCTACGACGCCACGAAGTACGCCTGGGACGGCGCCGGGCGGATGACCGGCATCACCGACCCGTCGGGCAACAGCTGGAAAACCACCTACGACCTGCGGGGCCGCAAGGTCAAGACCAGCGATCCCGACCGGGGCGCGGCCACCTTCGGCTACGACGACCTCGACCGGGAGACCTCCGCCACCGACGCGCGCGGGAAGACGCTCCACACCGCCTACGACGGGCTGGGCCGCAAGACCGACGTCCGCGAGGAGTCGCAGACCGGGAGCCGCCTGATCTCGTGGGCCTACGACACCGCCCCGCGCGGCAAGGGCATGCTCGCCTCGGCGACGCGGCACCGCGACGACGGCGATTACACCAGCCGTGTCACCGGCTACGACGTGCTGGGACGCGGCGAGGGCGGCACGATCACCGTCCCGTCCTCCCAGGGAGCCCTGGCCGGGACCTACGCCTTCGGGCAGACCTTCAACCCGGACGGCACCCTGGCCACCCAGACGCTGCCCGCCGCCGGCGGCCTGCCCGCCGAGACGCTGGCGGTCTCCTACGACGCCTACCGGCATCCCACCCGGCTGACCAGTGGTCTCGGCACCTACGTCAACCACGCCGAATACACGCCGTCCGGCAAACCCAAGCTGGTGGAGCTGGGCGCCTCGGGCAAACGCGTGTGGAACGCCCTGACCTGGGAGTACGGCACGCAGCGGCTGGAGTCGTCGCGCACCTACCGCGAAGGCGTCACCGGCGACCCCCGCCGCGCCGCCTACCGCTACGACGACGCGGGCAACATCCTGTCGATCTCCGACGTCTCCGCCGACGGCACCGACAACCAGTGCTACACCTACGACCACCTGCGCCGGCTGACCGGAGCCTGGTCCGAAGGCGACACCGCCTGCTCGACCACACCCACCGCGGACGTCATCGGCGGGCCCGCGCCGTACTGGCGCACCTTCACCTACGACAAGGCCGGAAACCGCAAGACCGAGACCCGCCACGGCGTGGGCGGCAAGCCCGACACCAACCGCACCTACGCCTACGAGCCGCCCGGCCAGGGCAACCGCCTCACCAAGATCACCCAGACCGGGGGCGAGGGCGACCGCACCGACACCTTCGCCTACGACGAGGTCGGCAACACCACCGGCCGCGCCCTGGGCACCACGCGCCAGACCCTGGACTGGAACAGCGAGGGAGACCTGGCGACCGTCACCCAGGACGGCGCGACCACCCAGTTCATCAACGGCCCCGGCGGCGACCGGCTGATCCGCAAGGACCCCGGCGGCACCACCCTCTACCTCCCGGGGACCGAGCTGCGCGCCGAGCCCGGCGCCACCACCCCCACCGCGACCCGCTACTACACCCACGGCGGTGAGAACGTCGCGCTGCGCACCACCGCCGGCGGCCTCACCTTCCTGACCGGCGACCACCAGGGCACCGCCCAGGTCGCCATCGCCGCCGCCGACCTGAAGTCCACCGTGCGGCGCTTCACCCCGTTCGGCACCGAACGCGGTACACCCGGCGACGCCTGGCCCGACGAGCGCGGCTTCGTCGGCGGCATCAAGGACCCCACCGGGCTGACACACCTCGGCGCCCGCGACTACGACCCCGAGACCGGCCGGTTCACCAGCGTGGACCCGCTCATGAAGCCGTCCGACCCGCAGCAGCTCAACGGCTACACCTACGCCGACAACACCCCGGTCGTCTCCAGCGACCCCGACGGCCTGCTCCGCGACGGCGGCGGCCAATGCGGCACCATCCCCGAAAACCCCTGCACCGGCGGCCGAAGGTTCAACCCAGGCGTCAGCAAGGCCTACGACAAGGCCTGGGAAAAGGCCGAGGAGACCCGCCGGAACACCTACGGCGCCCCGGCCGCCCACTGCTACATGAATCCGATGCGCGGCGGCTGCCCGATACCGGACACCAAGATGGGCGACGCCGCCGTCACGGAACTGGCGCTCCAGCTTTATGAAAGGGCGCACTGGGGCTTCGTCCAGCGCACTTTCAAACAAAAGCTCAAGGACATGGGCACCTTTAGCGGGACGGTCCTGCTGATGATGGTCGGCGGGCCCGAGGAGATCCTCGGCTCGGCGCTGCTCAAGGGCCTGATAGGGCTGGCCAAGGCCCTCCGGGCGAAGAAACTGAAGGACAAGGCCAATGGCCTTCCCAAACCCGACGGCCCGCCCAGAACTCAGAATCCGGGGTGCAGGAGCAGTTTCTCGCCGGGCACCACGGTGGTGATGGCGGACGGCACCCGGAAGCCGATTCAGGAGATCAGACCCGGCGACAAGGTCGCGGCGACCGACCCCGCCACCGGAGCCACCCGGCCGCAGGTCGTGGTCGACACCGTCAGAAGCACCGGCGTCAAGACCCTCGTCGCGGTCACCGTCGACACCGACGGCGCACGCGGCGGCAAGACCGGCGTCGTCCTCGCCACCGGCGAACACCCCTTCTGGGTCGCCGGCGACATCGGCCGATGGGTCAAGGCCGAGAACCTCGAACCGGGAATGTGGCTCCGCACCAGCGCGGGCGCCTACGTCCAGGTCACGGCACTCAAGACGCGGGTTCGGCCGTTCCAGACCGTCCACAACCTCACCGTCGCCAACGCCCACACCTACTACGTGGCCGTGGGCACGGCGACCGTACTCGTCCACAACGACGACTGTCTGACGGCGGCGGCCCGCGCCGCCGCGGCGGACGCGCCGGACGATGCGGAGAAAGTGGCGGCCGCACGGCTCATCGACCGGGGCGACGGGCAGCCGGGGCCCATCGTGACCGGACTCAGCGGCGCCAGGCATGGAGATCCCTATTACGAGGACGCCCTTACGGAACGCGCGGACCTCGGCGGCCAAGGGTTCTGGTCCTGGGACAACTGCGCGGAGATCAGGGCCTGCAACGGGGCTTTGGCGACCGCTTTGACGGACGAAGCGGCGGATTTGCGGAACGTGGAATTCGCGACCGTGCAGAGAAGTACAGGTGTTAGTGTGGCCCCCTGCCCAGAATCCTGCCTTCCGATCCTCATCGGCGGAGGGGCGAGGTATGTGGGATGAAAGGGGGGTGCGCCGTGCGATTCGACGGGCTGAGCGAAAGAGCGCGCGATGGGCTTGTCGCCGCCGGATGGAGTGAAGACCGGACGTTCGAAATCCCCGAGGAGTACGTGTCCCTGTGCGCCCAGGTCGGCTATGCCGACATTCCCTGGGACGTCGGCCAGTTCATCAGATCGCTCAACGGGCTGGAACTGGTGCACCCCCACTTTTCGATGAAGGACACCGAGATCAGCACCATCTTCGATTCGGTGGCGACACTGAGCGACATGAGCTGGACGGTGCTGCGCAATGAATACGAACCGGCCGCGGAGGACGGGCCGCTCTACCCCTTCGGACAGACGCCCTACGGCCTGTACTTCATGGCGAGCACCCGGCAGCGCGTCTACGGCGGGTACAGCCCCTATCTGGGATTGTTCGGTCTCGACTTCGTCGACTACCTGAATCGCCTGTACGACGACCGCGTGCCGGAGACCATCAAGCGATGAGAAACCCCTAGACGGGGAGGGTCAGGCGGTGGGGTGGCGGCCGAAGCGGGATTGGAGGTCGGCGTCGACCTGCTCGAAGTCGCGTCCCTTCGTCTCGGGGACGAAGCGGGCGACGAACAGCAGGCCGAGCAGGGAGATGGCCCCGAAGATCCAGAACGTCTCGCCCTGGCCGATCGCGTGGGCGATCGGCAGGAAGACGAGGCTCACCACGAAGTTCGACGCCCAGTTCACGGCCGTGGACGCGCTCGACCCGGCCGCGTGCGCGCGGGGCGGGAAGATCTCGCCGATCAGCGTCCAGAACACCGGGCCGAGCCCGACGGCGTACCCGGCGATGTAGAGGACCATGAACACCAGCGACAGCACCGAGGAGAAGTCCGCCACGAACGCCAGGCCGAGCAGCGCCATCGTCACCGTCATCGCCGCCAGCGAGAGCAGCATCAGCCGGCGGCGGCCGGAGCGGTCGATGGCGCGGATCGCCACGATCGTCATGACCAGGTTGATGACCCCGATGGCGATCGAGTAGACGATGGCGTTGGACGCCGTCAGCCCCGTCTGCTCGATGATCGTCGGCGCGTAGTAGATGATCGTGTTGATCCCGCCGAACTGCTGGAGCGCCGCGAGCGCCAGCCCGACGACCAGCGCGGGGCGGACCTGGGCGGCCAGCAGCGCGCGCGCCCCCTCACGCCGCCGGGCGTCGCGGCCCTGGAGGGCGTCCTGGCGGCGCTCGGTCTCCTGGCGGCGCTCGAACCGTTCGATGAGCCGGTCGGCGGTCGCCAGGTTGGTGACCGAGGCGATCAGCCGCCGCGCCTGCCCCTTCCGGCCCCGCGTCAGCAGCCACACCGGCGATTCCGGCAGCGACCACAGCGTGGCCGCGACGATCACCAGCGCCGGGACGGCCCCGGCCCCGATCATCGCCCGCCAGTTCCCCGCGCCGGAGAAGACGACGTTCACCACGTACGCGGCCAGGATGCCGATCGTGATCATCAGCTGGTTGAGCGAGAGCATCCGGCCGCGGACGTCCTTCGGCGAGATCTCCGACAGGTAGATCGGGACGGTCGCGGACGCGGCGCCGACGGCCAGGCCGAGGACGAGCCGTCCGGCCAGCAGCGTCCCGTAGCCGGGCGAGAAGGCGGCGACGGCCGTGCCGATGAGGAACACCAGGCCCTCCAGGCGGAGCGCCTGCCGCCGCCCGAACCGGTCGGCGAGCCGCCCGGCCAGCAGCGCCCCGACCATCGCGCCCAGCACCAGGACGCTGACCACGCTGCCCTGCTCGAAGGAGTTCATGTCGAAGTCGGACCTGATGAACAGCAGCGCCCCGGAGATCACGCCGGTGTCGAAGCCGAACAGGAACCCGCCGACCGCGACGAGGAACCCCCACAGCCGGATCCGGCGCAGGCCCGCGGCGGGAACCTCGGTCAGCGGCCCCTCCCTGATGGGGGCACCGGAAAAGCCCTGCACATCATCCCCCGTGATCGGCCGACGTCCGCTCGCCCGGCTTTTACCCCCAGCCGCTCAAAAGAGCTATTTCGTTGGAATGCGATGCACAAAGCATTCTTGGGCTCGCCGATCAGCCGCACCACCAGGGTCTGCATCAGCGCGGCGATGACGCCGGCGACCGCCAGCACCGCCACGATCCCGCCGGGACGTCCGGCGGGCGCGCCGGCGCGTGTGGGGTCGTCCACGTGTGTCTCTCCAGGTCCGGTGCCGGGGCATCGCCCGCAGGTTCCGCATCACCGCCGGCGGCGAGCGGCACCTCGCCGAGCACCGCGACGGCGTCATCCGCAGCCTGGACAAGGTCCTGGCCGATTGGACGCCCGACGACGTCGCCGACTTCGCCGCCTACCTCAAGCGGTTCAACACCGGCATCGAGCGCCTCTCCGGACGCCCTGGCCCCGCCCCGAGTGAGCCCGGCCCGCCCCGAGTGAGCCCGGCCCGAAGCCGATCATGGTTATCCGCGACGAGCTTCGGGAAGATCCCCGGCGACCGAGGTGGGTGATCGCGGAAACGGGGCGGCACGGTGACGAGGACGCGGCAGGAGACCGGGCCCGGACCGGCGGGGCCGGGACGGTCCGGCGCCGGCGCGCGGCCGATGGTCATGCTGGCCGTGGCCACGATCGGGTTCGCCGTGAACTTCTGGGCGTGGGCGCTGCTGAGCCCGCTGGGGCCGCGGTTCAAGGATTCGCTGGAGCTGTCGTCGTTCGAGCAGTCGCTGCTGGTGGCGGTGCCGGTCGTGGTCGGGTCGGTGGGACGGATCCCGGTGGGGGCGCTGACCGACCGGTTCGGCGGGCGCGTGATGTTCCCGGTGGTGTCGCTCATCACGATCGTGCCCGTCCTGTATCTGGGGCTTCTGGGGCATTCGTCGCTGGCGGCGCTCCTGGTCGGCGGGTTCTTCCTCGGCGTCGGCGGGACGACCTTCGCGGTGGGCGTGCCGTTCGTGAACGCGTGGTTCCCGCCGGAGCGGCGCGGGTTCGCGATCGGCGTGTTCGGGGCCGGGATGGGCGGCACCGCGATCAGCGCGCTGACGACGGTCAAAGAGGTCGACCGCTACGGCATGGAGTTCCCGTTCGAGGTGATGGCCGTCCTGCTCGCGCTGTATGCCGTGGTGTCCTGGTTCGTCCTGAAGGAGGCGCCCGGACGGACGCCGCCCGGCGAGCCGCTCGCCAAGCGGCTGGCGGCGACGGTGCGGCTGGGCGTCACGTGGCAGATGTCGGCGCTGTACGCGGTCACCTTCGGTGGCTATGTGGCTTTCTCGGTGTATCTGCCGACGTATCTGAAGACGCAGTACGGGCTGTCGCAGTCGGACGCGGCGGACCGGATGGCGGGGTTCGTGCTGCTGGCGGTGGTGATGCGTCCGGTCGGCGGGTGGCTGTCGGACCGGATCGGCGCGGTGCGGGTGATGCTCGTGTCCCTGGCGGTGACGGTCGTGGGTGCGGCGGTCCAGGCGTTCGCGCCGCCGCTGATGCCGCTGGGGACGATCGCGTTCCTGACGATGGCGGCGGCGCTCGGCGCGGGCAGCGGTGCGACGTTCGCGCTGGTGGCGCGGCTGGCTCCGGCGAACAAGGTCGGGGCGGTCACCGGTGTGGTCGGCGCGGCGGGTGGTCTGGGCGGGTTCGTCCCGCCGCTGGTGATGGGCTCGATCTACGGGGCGTACGGCTCCTACGCCGCCGGTCTCGCGCTGCTCGCGGTCGTGGCGGCGGGGGCCGCGGTGTTCACCGCCACGGTCGTCCGGCGGGCCGCCGAAGGCCACCGGGCCGTCGCCTAGCGGGCGAGAAGGGATTCGAGAGTGGGTTCGAGCGAGCACGACGCCGCGCAGGCGAAACCGCCCGGGCATCCGGGGTTGGACGGGCCGCTGGAGGACGCGCTGGTGAGCACGCGCAGGTTCTTCACGCGCGCGCGGGTGTCGCCGGATCTGCGGACGTTGACGAAGAAGGGCGGGCGCGAGGCGGACGCGTTCTACCGTGATCGCTGGTCGCACGACAAGGTGGTGCGGTCGACGCACGGGGTGAATTGCACGGGTTCGTGTTCGTGGAAGGTGTACGTCAAGGACGGCATCATCACCTGGGAGGCGCAGCAGACCGACTATCCGTCGGTGGGCGCGGACCGTCCGGAGTACGAACCGCGCGGCTGCCCGAGGGGCGCGTCGTTCTCCTGGTACACCTACTCGCCTACACGCGTCCGGTATCCGTATGTACGCGGTGTGCTGCTGGAGCTGTTCCGGGAGGCGCGGGCGCGGACGGGCGATCCCGTGGCGGCGTGGCGGGACGTGGTGTCCGACCCGGAGAAGGCCCGCGCGTACAAGGAAGCGCGGGGCCGCGGCGGGCTGGTCCGGGCGACGTGGGACGAGGCGACCGAGATGATCGCCGCCGCGCACGTCCACACGATCAAGGAGTTCGGGCCGGACCGGGTGGCGGGGTTCTCACCGATCCCGGCGATGTCGATGGTGTCGCACGCGTCGGGCGCCCGGTTCGTGTCGCTGATCGGCGGGACGATGCTGTCGTTCTACGACTGGTACGCCGATCTTCCGGTGGCGTCCCCGCAGGTCTTCGGGGATCAGACGGACGTGCCGGAGTCGGGGGACTGGTGGGACGCCGGGTACCTGATCATGTGGGGCTCCAACCTGCCGGTCACGCGGACCCCGGACGCGCACTGGATGACCGAGGCGCGCTACCGGGGCCAGAAGGTCGTGGCGGTGTCCCCGGACTATGCCGACAACGTCAAGTTCGCCGATGAATGGCTGGCCGCCCAGCCGGGGACGGACGGCGCGCTCGCGATGGCGATGGGGCACGTCGTGCTCAAGGAGTTCTTCGTCGACCGTCAGGTCCCGTACTTCGCCGACTACGTGAAACGCTACAGCGACCTGCCGTTCCTGGTGCGGCTGGAGCGGCGCGGCGACGCCTTCGTGCCGGGCAGGTTCCTCACCGCCGCCGACCTCCCGGGCGCCGGGGCCGAGTCCGAGCATGCCGCGTTCAAGACCGTGATCCTGGACGCGGCGACCGGCCGCCCGCTGGTGCCGAACGGATCGCTGGGCTTCCGGTTCGGCGAGTCGGGCCAGGGCAAGTGGAACCTGGATCTCGGTGACGCCGACCCGCTGCTGTCCTGCGAAGGCGGCGAAGCGGTGGAGGTCGAGCTGGCCCGTTTCGATGCTGCCGGTGGCACGCCCGGGACGGTGCGCAGGGGAGTACCGGCGCGAGACGTCGGAGGCCATCTGGTCACCACTGTGTACGACCTGCTGCTGGCCCAGTACGGCGTCGGACGGGACGGCCTGCCGGGCTCATGGCCGTCCGGCTACGACGACGCGTCCCAGCCGTGCACCCCGGCGTGGCAGGAGGGCATCACGGGCGTCCCGGCGCAGGCCGCCGAGCGCATCGGGCGGGAGTTCGCCGCGAACGCCGAGGAGTCCCGCGGCCGCTCGATGATCATCATGGGGGCGGGGACGAACCACTGGTTCCACTCCGACACGATCTACCGGGCGTTCCTGGCGCTGACGACGCTGACCGGATGCCAGGGCGTGAACGGCGGCGGCTGGGCGCACTACGTCGGGCAGGAGAAGTGCCGTCCGGTGACCGGGTGGGCGCAGCTCGCGGGCGCGCTGGACTGGTCGCGTCCGCCCCGGCAGATGATCGGGACCGCGTTCTTCTACCTGCACACCGACCAGTTCCGCTACGACCATTTCAGCGCCGGCACCCTCTCGGCGGCGACGGGCGGAGGGCAACTCGCAGGGCGTTCGACGGCCGACGTCATCGCCCAGGCGGCGCGGCTGGGCTGGATGCCGTCCTATCCGACGTTCGACCGCAACCCCCTCGACCTGGCCGACGAGGCGGAGGCCGCCGGGAAGCAGGCCGGCGACCACGTCGTGGACGAGCTGAAGGCCGACCGCCTCAAGTTCGCCTGCCAGGACCCCGACGCGCCCGAGAACTTCCCGCGCGTGCTGACGGTCTGGCGGTCGAACCTGCTGGGCTCGTCCGCCAAAGGGGACGAGTACTTCCTCAAGCATCTGCTCGGCGCGGGCGACGCCGTCCGCGCGACCGAGGCGGCCCCGGACGTCCGGCCGAGGGAGGTCGTCTGGCGGGACGAGGCGCCGGCCGGAAAGCTCGACCTGCTGCTGTCGCTGGACTTCCGGATGACCAGCACCACGATCTACTCCGACATCGTCCTCCCGGCCGCGACCTGGTATGAGAAGCACGACCTCAACACGACCGACATGCACCCGTTCGTGCATTCGTTCAACCCGGCGATCGCGCCGCCGTGGCAGACCCGCAGCGACTGGCGGGCGTTCCAGGACATCGCCACCGCGTTCAGCCGTCTCGCCGTGCGGCATCTGGGCGTCCGCAAAGACGTGGTCGCCGTGCCGCTGCTGCACGACACGCCGGACGAGATGGCCACCCCGCACGGCCGCGTGGCCGATTGGGCGAAGGGGGAGTGCGAGCCGGTCCCGGGCGTGACGATGCCGAAACTCGTCACCGTCGAACGCGACTACCCCGCGGTCGCGGCGAAGATGACGGCCCTCGGCCCGCTCGCCGAACGGCTCGGCGCCACGACCAAGGGCGTCACCTTCGACCTGGAACGGCAGGTCGAGTACCTCAAGAACACCAACGGCGTGGTGCGCGGCGGCCCGGCGGACGGACGCCCGTCCCTGCGCCGGGACGTGCAGGCCTGCGAGATGATCCTGGCCTTCTCCGGGACGACGAACGGGCACCTGGCCGTCCAGGGGTTCCGCACCCTGGAGCGGCGCACCGGCACGCGGCTCGCCGATCTGGCCGCCGAGCACGAGGGCACGCAGATCACGTTCGCGGACACGCAGGCCCGCCCCGTCCCGGTGCTCACCTCACCGGAATGGTCGGGGTCGGAAAGCGGCGGGCGCCGCTACTCGCCCTTCACCATCAACGTCGAACGCCTCAAGCCCTGGCACACCCTCACCGGACGCCAGCACTTCTACCTCGACCACGACTGGATGGCCGAGCTGGGCGAGCAGCTGCCGACGTTCCGGCCGCCGCTGAACATGACCGCGCTGTTCGGCGAACCCGAACTCGGCGAGACGGGCGAGCTCGGCCTGACCGTCCGGTACCTGACCCCGCACAACAAGTGGTCGATCCATTCCGAGTACCAGGACAACCTGTTCATGCTGTCGCTGGCGCGCGGCGGCCCGGCGATCTGGATGAGCGGCGCGGACGCGGCCAAGATCGGCGTGCGCGACAACGACTGGATCGAGGCGGTGAACCGCAACGGCGTCGTGGTCGCCCGCGCGATCGTGTCCCACCGCATGCCGGAGGGGACGGTGTACATGTACCACGCCCAGGACAAGCTGATCGACGTCCCGCGCGCCGAGACGTCCGGGCGGCGCGGCGGCATCCACAACTCCCTGACCCGGTTGCTGATCAAGCCGTCCCATCTCATCGGCGGGTACGCGCAGCTGTCGTTCGCGTTCAACTACCTCGGCCCGACCGGCAACCAGCGCGACGAGGTCACCGTGATCCGCCGCCGGTCGCAGGAGGTGACCTACTGATGCGGGTCATGGCGCAGATGGCGATGGTGATGAACCTCGACAAGTGCATCGGCTGCCACACCTGCTCAGTCACCTGCAAGCAGGCGTGGACCAACCGGTCAGGCGTCGAGTACGTGTGGTTCAACAACGTCGAGACCCGTCCCGGGCAGGGCTACCCCCGCCGCTACGAGGACCAGGAACGCTGGCGCGGCGGCTGGACGCTCAACAGGCGCGGGCGCCTCGCGCTCAAGGGCGGCGGCAGGCTCCGCAAGCTGCTGACCATCTTCGCCAACCCGAAACTGCCGGGCATCGCCGACTACTACGAGCCCTGGACCTACGACTACGAGACCCTCACCAACGCCCCGCTGCAGGAGCACACCCCGGTCGCCCGCCCCAAGTCGCTGCTGTCCGGCGACGACATGAAGATCTCCTGGTCGGCGAACTGGGACGACGACCTGGGCGGCTCGCTGGAGCACGGCGACCAGGACGTGGTGCTGGCGCGGATCTCCGACAAGGTCAAGCTGGAGTTCGACCAGACGTTCATGTTCTACCTGCCGCGGATCTGCGAGCACTGCCTCAACCCGTCCTGCGCGGCGTCGTGCCCGTCCGGCGCGATCTACAAGCGGACCGAGGACGGCATCGTGCTGGTCGACCGGGACCGCTGCAGGGGCTGGCGGATGTGCGTGTCCGGCTGCCCCTACAAGAAGATGTACTTCAACCACCGCACCGGCAAGGCGGAGAAGTGCACGTTCTGCTTCCCGCGCGTCGAGGTCGGCATCCCCACCGTCTGCTCCGAGACCTGCGTCGGACGGCTGCGCTACATCGGCCTGGTCCTCTACGACGCCGACAAGGTCCTGGAGGCCGCGTCCACCCCCGATGACACCGGCCTGTACGAGGCGCAGCGCGAGGTGTTCCTCGACCCGTCCGACCCGGAGGTGATCGCGGCCGCCGAACGCGAGGGCATCCCCGGCGACTGGATCGAGGCGGCACAGCGCTCCCCGGTGTACGCACTCATCAACACCTACAAGGTCGCGCTGCCGCTGCATCCCGAGTACCGGACGATGCCGATGGTCTGGTACATCCCGCCGCTGTCACCGGTGGTGGACGTCGTCCGCGACACCGGCCACGACGCCGAGAGCGCCGGGAACCTGTTCGCCGCGATCGACGCGCTGCGCATCCCCGTCGAGTACCTCGCCGAGTTGTTCACCGCGGGGGACACCGCGCCGGTCGACGCCGTCCTGCACCGCCTGGCCGCGATGCGCGCCTACATGCGCGACCTCAACCTCGGCCGCGACCCCGACGAGGCCGTCCCCGCCCGCGTCGGCATGACCGGCGAGGCGATGTACGACATGTACCGGCTGCTGGCCCTGGCCAAGTACGACGAGCGGTACGTCATCCCCACCGCGCACGCCGAACAGGCCCACGACCTCGAAGAACTCGCCACCGACTGCGCGCTGAACTATGAGGGCGGGCCCGGCATGGGCGGCTCCGGCAGCGGCGGCGGGTCGGGGCCGTTCGGGGAGACGTCCGGCGGCGCCAACCCGATAGCGGTGGAGAACTTCCACATGCTGCGCCAGCGGCAGACCGCCGACCACCCGGCCGACCCGGCCGACAAACGCCACCGTGTCAACCTCCTCAACTGGGACGGCAAGGGCGCCCCCGCCGGGCTCTTCCCGGCACGCACGAAGGACCAGCGGCCGGGCCCGGACGACACCTATCCGCCCGCCGACGCCGGCCACGCCGAAACGGAGCCCGAACCGTGAGGATCAGACCCGCGAGCAAACCGGGCTTCACCGACCGCCAACTGGCCACGGCGTGGCAGGCCGCGTCCCTGCTGCTCGGCTACCCCGACGAGGAACTGCTGGGACAGCGCCCGCTGCTGCGCCGCGCCGCCGACACCCTGCCCGCACCGGCGGGCACGCCCCTGACCCGCTTCCTCGACCACCTGGACGCGACACCGCCGTCCGAGCTGACGGCCGACTACGTCGCCACCTTCGACCACCGCAAACGCTGCTGCCTCTACCTCACCTATTACGCCTACGGCGACACCCGCAAGCGCGGAATGGCGCTGCTGCGATTCAAACAGGCCTACGCAGCGGCCGGGCTCGTCCTGGACGACGGCGAACTCCCCGACCATCTCGCCGTCGTCCTGGAATTCGCCGCCACCGGCGACCTCGCCCAAGGCCGCCGCCTCCTCCTCGAACACCGCGCCGGACTCGAACTCCTGCGCCTCGCCCTCACCGAAGCCGCCTCACCCTGGACGTCCGTCCTGGCCGCGGTCACCGCGACGCTCCCGCCGCTCACGGGCCGCACCGAACAGGCCATCGCCCGCCTCATCGCCGAAGGCCCGCCCGAAGAACAGGTCGGCCTCGCGCCCTACGGGCCGGGCGGCTCCGGGCCCGTCCTCTTGGGGATGCCGTCATGACCGGCGTCCTGCTGTGGGTCGCGCTGCCCTACGTCACGATCGCGGTGTTCGTCCTCGGGCACATCTGGCGGTACCGGTACGACAAGTTCGGCTGGACGACCCGCTCGTCCCAGCTCTACGAGAGCCGCCTGCTGCGTATCGGCAGCCCGCTGTTCCACTTCGGCATCCTCGTCGTGCTGCTGGGCCACATCGGCGGCATCCTCATCCCCGAGAGCTGGACGGAGGCCGCCGGCATCGGCGAGACCGCCTACCACGCCATCGCGCTGGCCCTCGGGACCGTCGCCGGGGTCTGCACCCTCGCCGGCCTGGCGATCCTCGTCTACCGGCGGCGGACCGTCGGCCCGGTCTTCTCCGTCACCACCCGCAACGACAAGCTCATGTACGCGGTGCTGACGCTGACGATCGTGCTCGGGCTGTCCGCGACCGTCGTCGCGAACCTGCTCGGAGGCGGCTACAACTACCGCGAGACGGTCTCCCCGTGGTTCCGGTCGATCTTCTACTTCCAGCCCGACCCGGACCTCATGACCGGTGTCCCGATCCTGTTCCAGCTCCACGCCCTCAGCGCGCTCGCGCTCTTCTGCATCTGGCCCTTCACGCGCCTCGTGCACATGCTCACCGCGCCGATCGGCTACCTGACCCGCCCCTACATCGTCTACCGCAGCCGCGACGAGCAGCTCGGCATGCACCGCACCCCGCGGGGCTGGGAACGGATCACCTGACGCGTCCGGCGCGTCCGACCGGATTCCCCGGGGGTGGTGCGGGACGCGGCGGATGCGGGCGATAACGTCCCACCCGTGCTTGCCGTCACCGCCGCCGACGTCCGGATCTTCCTGCACGTGCTCGCCGCGACGATCTGGGTCGGCGGGCAGATCACGCTCGGCGCGCTGGTCCCGGCGCTGCGCGGCTACGAGGGCGTCACCAAGGTCGCCGCGCGCCGCTTCAACACGATCGCCTGGCCCGCGTTCGCCGTCCTCGTGCTCACCGGCGTCTGGAACCTCACCGAGGGCGACCTTGGCGACGCCGCGCAGCGGACCCTTGAGGTGAAGCTGGTGTTCGTGCTGCTGTCCGGGGTCGCCGCTTTCCTGCACACCCGCGCCACGTCCAAGGCCGGCCTCGCCGCCTGGGGCGCGCTCGGCGCGGCCGGCGCGCTCGCCGCACTGTTCTTCGGCGTCCAGCTCGGCTGACCGGGGACACGGAACGATCGTCTAGGTTTGCCCCATGAGCGACTCTGTGGCGGTGGGGCTGGTCGGGGCCGGGCCCTGGGCCGGGATGGTGCACGCGCCCGTGCTGGCGGCGGGGCCGTCCACCCGGCTGGCGGGCGTGTGGGCGCGGCGGCCGGACGCGTCCGCCGCGCTGGCCGGCGAGCACGGCGCGCCCTCGTTCGCCCGGATCGAGGAGCTGTTCGACGCGTGCGAGGCCGTCGCGTTCTGCGTCCCCCCGGACGTGCAGGCCGACCTCGCCGCGCGCGCCGCCCGCGCGGGCAAGGCCGTCCTGCTGGAGAAGCCCCTCGCCATGGACCTGGACGGCGCCCGCCGCCTGGCCGGCGCCGTCGCCGAGGCGGGCGTCGTCTCGCAGATGGTGTTCAGCCTCCGCTATTCGCGCGCCGCCCGCGCCTTCGTCGACCGGGCACGGGAGCTGGAGCCGTTCGGCGGCTTCGGCACGTTCATCGCGTCGGCGCTGAAGGGCGGTCCTTTCGCCACCCCTTGGAGGCTGGAGAAGGGGCCGCTGCTCGACTACGGCCCCCACATCATCGACCTCCTGGACGCCTCGCTCGGGCGGGTCACCGCCGTCCATGCGCACGGTGACCGGCTGGCCTGGGTGGCGCTGACGCTGGAGCACGAGGGCGGCGCGACCAGCCAGGCGGCCCTGTCGATGGCGCGGGCGGACGACCCCGCGCCGCCCCGCGTAGAGGTCTACGGGCGGAAGGGGACCGCGCAGATCGACTGGAGCGAACTGGACGACGACGCGTTCCCGGTGATGGCCGCCGAGTTCGCCGCCGCCGTGCGCGGCGGGCCCCGGCCCCCGCTCGACGCCGCGCACGGCCTGCGCGTCCAGGAGATCCTCGCCGCGGCCGAGGCCCAGCTCGGCGGCTGAGGCGCGGCTCACTGGCTGAGGCACGGGCTGAGGCGCGGCTCACAGGCCGGCGCCCGCCGGGATGCCATGCTTGACCTCATGGCTCGAACCATCGATGAGGTCCTCGCCGGCGCGCGCGAACGGCTCGAACGCCTCGACCCGGCCCAGGCCCACGCGGAGACGCTGGACGGCGCGGTGCTGGTCGACATCCGTCCCGCCGCCCAGCGGGCGGACGAGGGCGAGGTGCCCGGCGCGCTGATCGTGGAACGCAACGTCCTCGAATGGCGGTTCGACCCCGCGTCCGAGGCCCGGCTGCCCCAGGCGACCGGGCACGGGCTGCGCGTCATCGTGCTGTGCTCGGAGGGCTACACCTCCAGCCTGGCCGCCGCGTCCCTCCACGACCTCGGGCTGACCCGCGCCACCGACGTCGTGGGCGGCTTCCGCGCGTGGCGCGCCGCGGGCCTGCCGACGACCGGCGGCACCACCGGTGCGCCCACGACCGGTGCCGCCACGGCGACCTGACGGGGCCTAGGCGCGCGGGAGCGGCCGGGTCCCGGGGCCGGTGCAAGGGAGTGGATCATCCACCTCGGGACCTGGCCGTCCCACTGTCCTCGCGGTGCTGGGTCGCCGTGTCGGAACGACCGGGGGCGTACGGCCGGAATCCTCCTGGACGAACGCGAGGAATTCAGAGCCTAACTCCGGCCGTCAGCGCTGCGTAATGACACGGTGCTTACAGTTGTTTCCCACTGGTGTATAGGGCGCGCCGTGGCAAAATCACCCGCCGGGAATCGACTCCGATGACCGCGGCTACCGGAGCCCGGACCACAATGGGACACATGAGAGCGGTGGCCGTCTCCGACACACACGCGCCCCGGCGCTGGAAGTCGTGCCCGCCGCGGGTGGCCGAGCACCTGCGCGGCGCCGACGTGATCCTGCACGCGGGCGACGTGTGCACGGCGTCCGTCCTGGACGAGCTCGCGGAGTACGCGCCCGTCCACGCCGTCCTCGGCAACAACGACGGGCCGGACGTCGCCGCGTGGGGCGCGCCCGAGCGCCTCGAACTCGACCTGGACGGCCTCGCGGTCGCGATGGTCCACGACAGCGGCCAGGCCCGCGGCAGGACCGCCCGGATGCGCCGCTGGTTCCCCGGCGCCGACCTCGTCGTCTTCGGGCACTCGCACATCCCGCTGGACGAGACCGGCGACGGCGTCCGCATCTTCAACCCCGGATCGCCCACCGACCGCCGCCGCCAGCCCCACGGCACCATCGGCCTCCTCGACATCCACGCGGGCCGTCTCATCAGCGCGAAGATCGTCCCCGTCACCTGACGGCGGCCACCGCCGCCCGGCGTGCCTAGTCTCCGCGCGTTGCAGGGGGCTGGGGAGGCGTCGGGCTAGGCGGCGAGGAACGAGCCGAACGGCAGGTTGCGCACCAGCCAGAAGAGCATGATCGTCCCGAAGAGCGCCCAGATCAGCGCGGGATGGGACGCCTTCGTCCGGACCGGACGGTCCAGGGCGCGTGCTCGCGCCCACCGGAGCCAGAAGAACGCCATCAGGGGGATCGCCGCCACGGCGAGGACGTTCAGCCCGACGGCGTCGTCGATCCGGCCGTGGGCGAGGGCGTGGACGGTCCGCATCGAGCCGCAGCCCGGGCACTGCAGCCCGGTCACCGAGAGGAACGGGCAGGTCGGGTAGTGGCCGTCCTCGTTCGGGTCGACCGCGGCGACATAGGACACGGCCGCGACGGCGGCGGCCAGGACGGCGCCCGGCCGGAGCAGGCGGAGCGCCCCCGCGACCGCGGCGCGGTCGCGGGGCTCCCCCTGGTGTCCGGATGGCCGCCCGCCCGGCCCGGGCGGGGCGGCCCGGCGGCCGGGCGCCATCGATCAGCTGCCGCTCGACAGGGTGTAGATGAAGGACAGGACGCCGACGATCAGGCCCACGACCGCGGACACGATCGCCCACGTCTTGGCGTTGTTGGACGCCTTGTACGCGCCCGCCTGGTCTCCGGCCGCCCACTTGGAGTTGACCTGCGCGGCGAAGACGATCGACACGACCCCGGCGGGAAGGCAGCACAGGATCGTCGTCAGGATCGACCAGATCAGGTAGTTCGGGGGCGGGCTGCCGGCGCCGTACTGGGGGCCGGCGGGCGGCGGCGGTGGGTAGGACATCGGGGTACCTCCGTGCGTGGGCTGGTTGAGATCCAAGTAGGTAGATGGTCGCCGCGCACGTCAAGTTCCCTTCGAGCCGCAGGAATCCGTCCGGGCGGGCCGGGCCGGACATCGATTTGACGTGGCCGCCGGGAGAGCGTAGCTTGACCGGCCGCGTCCGATCACGTCGCCGTGGCAGGGAAATCCCCGGTTTTGACAATCGGGCCGGATCTGATGGTATGGCCGGTCGGCTGCATTCGGCGGGAATGGCCGCTGAAAGCATCGCGGCGGAAGCCTTCCGCGCATGATTTTTCTCACCCTTTTGCAAATCGCTGGAACGACGGGTCGCGCCGTTTTTCGGTCGGCCGTCGACGCATGTCGTGGGGCCGCGAAGTAGGCTGCAGGGGTTGCAGGGTCCACGAACCATCTTCGAGAACAGTGACGGACGTGATGAGCGCGGAAGACGACGCCCGCGGCGGTGAAGACCGTGAGCGGCGGGGCGATAACGGGGGGCGGAAACCGCCTTACCGTCGTGGGGGCGACGCCCGTGGCGGGCCCGGCGGCTCCGGCTCAGGCAAAGGCGGCGGTCCTCGGGGAGGCGCACCCCGCTCAGGCGGGCCACGCTCGGGCGCACCCCGCTCAGGCGGGCCCCGTGCCGGTGGACCGAAGGGCGGCGGCCCTAGGGCGGGCGCCCCGAAATCGGGTGGGCCGAAGGCGGGCGGCTTCCGTGCCGGCGGGCCGAAGGGCGATCGCGGACGTCCGGCCGCCGGCGGCTGGAAGGACCGGAAGGACCGGGAGGCGCGCGGCAATCGCGACGACCGCGCGCCCGGCCGTCCGTTCAAACGCTCCGACGACCGGCGCGGCGATTCGCGTGGAGGACGCTCCGACGACCGTCGTGAGAGCCGTCCCGGCGGTCCGCGCGGTGAACGGCGCGAAGGACGTCCTGCCGGGCCCCGAGGCCCTCGCACCGGCCAGGGCCAAGGACAGGGCCAGGGCCGGTGGACGGCCGGAGGCGGTCAGCGTGCGGGCGGCGGTCAGCGTCCCGGCGGCGGCCCGCGTCGCGAAGGGCGTCCGAGCGGGCCCAGGACGGGCGGCGGCCAGGGCGAGCGCCGGTACGAGGGACGCCCCCAGGGACGCCGCTTCCAAGACCGTGACGAGCGCGGAGGCCGGGACGAACGGCGTCCCGGCAGCGGCGGCGGCGGACGCCGGTTCGACGGCAAGCGCGACGGGCGTCCCGGAGACCGCGACCACCGCGGCGGCGGACGCCCCTCCGGCCCGCCCCGCGACCGGCGCGACGACCGGCGGACGCGCTCCGACGAGCGTGAACGTCCCGCGCCGAAGCACGACGACCCGCTCCTGCCGGACGACGTCACCGGCGAGGAACTGGACGCCGACGCCCGCACCGAGCTGCGCACCCTGCCGAAGGACCTGGCCACGAAGGTCGCCCGCCACCTGGTGATGGCCGGAAGGCTCGCCGAGGACGAGCCCGAGCGCGCCTACAAGCACGCGCGGGCCGCGCGGCGGCTCGCCTCGCGGGTCGGGGTCGTCCGGGAGGCGGCGGGCATCGCGGCCTACCACGCGGGCGAATGGGCGGAGGCGCTCGCGGAGCTGCGGGCCGCGCGGCGGCTGAGCACGGGCGACGACGCGTACCTGCCGCTGATGGCCGACTGCGAGCGCGGCCTCGGCCGTCCCGAACGCGCCCTGGACCTGATCAAGTCGCCGGAGGCGAAGAAGCTCGACCCGATGGGACGCATCGAGCTGCGCATCGTGGAGTCGGGCGTCCGCCGCGACCTCGGGCAGCACGACGCGGCCGTCGTGACGCTGCAGATCCCCGAACTCCGCGACCGCCGGCTCCGGCCGTGGTCCGTCCGGCTGTTCTACGCCTACGCGGACGCGCTGGCGGAGGCCGGACGCGAAGGCGAGGCGGCCGACTGGTTCGCGCGCGCCGCCGCGGCCGACCGGGACGGCGAGACCGACGCCGCCGAGCGCTACGCCGAACTCGACGGCCTTCACATCGTCGACACCGACGAGCCCGAATCCGCCGAGCCCGACGCCGAAGGAGCCGTAACCGAAGAGGCCGTTGCCGACGAGGCCGTGACCGAAGAGGCCGAGGACGTGTCGCCGGTCGACTTCGTGTTCAGGCCGCCCGAGCCCGAGACCGTCGAGACCCCGGACGAGGAGGCCCCGGAGGCGCCCGCGCTGTTCCTGGAGCCGAGACCGGACGGCGAGGAGCCCCCTCCGCGGCAGGAGTGACGCGCCGTCAGGCGTGCCTGTTCAGGGCGTGCATGATGCCCGCGACGTTGCTCTCGGCGCTGTTGAGCACCTCGTACTTGGCGGCCAGTTCCGGGTCGGCGTCGTCGGCCGTGATGGCGTAGCGGTCCTTCGTGCGGTCGACGACCATCGCGACCGCGTGGTCGAGGTCGAGGCCCCGGTCCCTGGCGTCCCGGACGGTGTCGACCCAGATCCGCAGCTCCTCCGCCGACCGCTCCAGCGTCCCGCCGACGTCCGTCACCGGCCCGTAGTGCGCGAACAGCAGCCGCTGCGGGCCCAGCGACTGGAACCGGCCGAGCGACTTCAGCGCGGTGTCGAGGTCGAAGTCCGGCGGCGGCGTCGCGGGCCGCACGTCCGCGGTCTCGGGGATGTAGATGCCGGCGGCGTCGCCGACGTACAGGTCGCCGGTCTGCGAGTCCATCAGGCCGACGTGGTGCTTGGCGTGGCCGGGGGAGTAGTGCGACTCCAGCCGCCGCCCGCCGCCGAGGTCGACGGCGCCGGTGTCCTCGACGGCCCGGATCCGCGCCGCGTCCGTCGGCTTCAGCTCGCCGAACAGCGTGTCGAGGCTGTCGCCGTACACCATCCGGGCGCTGCGCATGAGCCGCTCCGGGTCCACCAGGTGCCGGGCGCCCTTCTCGTGGACGACGACCTCCGCCCGCGGGTACATGCGCGCGATGTCCCCGACGCCGCCCGCGTGGTCGAGGTGGATGTGCGTCACCACGACGGACGCCAGATCGTCAGGCCCGACGCCCAATTCCCGAAGCGCCTGCCGCACGACGGGCGCGGAACCGGACGTGCCGGGCTCCACCAGGCACGGCCGGTCGGACAGGATCAGGTAGCCGGCGGTGATCCCGGTGTAGCCGGCCATCCTCGTGTCGATCTCGTAGACGTCCCCGCCGAGCGGCGTGATCGTGGTCGTGGTGTCCATCGTCCGATGATCGCCTCCGTCCGGCCCGGCGGGCCACCTGCCGGTCACGGTTCGAGGAGGCGCAGGACGAGGCCGGTGCGCGGCTTGGGGCCGAACGAGGTGGACTTGCGCGGCACCCGCTCGCCCTCGCCCGCGACGGCCAGGACGTCCTCGACCTTGAGCGGGTTCAGGATGACGGCAGTCCCGCCGGTGCGCCGCGCGCGGGCGATGGCGGCGGGCGCGTCGTGGTGCACGATGTCGATGGCGTCCTCGTTCTCCGGGACGTTCCACACGTTCCCGATGAGGAGATGGTCGAGAACGGCCGTGTCGAGCCCGCGCCAGCGCGGCGAGTGCTGGGACGGCATGGAGCGCCTCAGCGCGTCGGGGTCGGGCTCGGTGAGCAGGTGCACGCCGTCGCCGCCGCCGAGCAGGAACGCGGGACGCGGCGCCGCGGCCAGCGCCTCCAGAGCGGCGGTCTCGTCCTGGAAGCCGGTGACGCGGAAGACCTTGCGTGCGCGTTCCACGGCCCGGTCGGGACGGAGGCCCGGCAGGACGCGGTGGATCGCGTCCAGATTCGGCGGATAGCGCGTGGAGTCGACGAGCATGGCCAGGCCCGCGTCCCAGGGGCCGTGTCCGTCGCCCGCGGAGTGGCGGCGGGCCTGCAGGGCGCGGTAGGTGGCGTACCTGTGGTGGCCGTCGGCGATGAGCGCCCGCTTGCCGCGCAGATCGGCGGCGACGCGCTCGTGCTGGGCGGGGTCGTCGATGCGCCACAGCCGATGGGTGAGCCCGTCGTCCGCGACGAACTCCATCAGCGGCGTCCCGGCGGTCGCGCCGTCCACGATCCGCGCCGCGTCGCCGCCGCCCTCGTACACCAGGAAGATCGGCTCCAGGTTGGCGTTCGCGGCGGTCATCAGCGCGAGCCGGTCGCGGACGGGCCCCGGGAACACGTTCTCGTGCGGCAGGACGACCCCGTCCGACTCCGCGCGCAGCCCGAGCGCGCCGATCAGGCCGCGCTGCAGGACCGTCCCGCCGTCGGCCGCCTCGTAGACGTACAGGGCCGGGTCGGCGTCGATGGTGAGCGCGCCCTCGTCCAGCCACCGGCGCAGCCGCCGTCCCGCCGCGTCGTAGCTCTCCCCGGCCGTGTGCGGCAGGTTCAGCCGGACGATGTTGTGCCCGCCGCCCGCCAGCAGCCGCGTCGCCGCCGCCTGGTCGATCAGGTCGTACGGCGGCATGGTCACCGACGCCAGGTCGCCGGCGACCTCGGGGACGAAGCGGACGCCGCGGAACGGCGCCAGCTCCAGGCCGCCGCCCGTCCGCGGCCCGGACGTCCCGAAGACGCGGGCGCTGAACTCCTCCGGGGAGAGCCCGTCGAGGTCGAATCCGGAGGAGAGGTCGTCGTCCATCCTGGGCATGCTAATGGTCGGAGGGCGCCCGGAGGCTTGGCGGGTACGGTCGAATTCCGAGGGGAGGTCCACATGAATCATCAAGGGCGGGAAAGGCCGGAGGATTCCCCGCGGGACGACCTCGGCGAGCATGCCGACCCGCCCGCCGGCGGGGTCTACGAGTGGTACACGCGGGGGCTGGAACTGCTCCGGTCGGGCAGCGCGGGAGCGGCGCTGCAGCTGCTGACCAGGGCCGCGGACGCCGAGCCCCGCTCGCACAGCATCCGGGAGGCGCTCGCCCGCGCCCAGTTCGGGGTGCGGCAGTTCGACGCGGCGGCGGAGAGCTTCCGGGGGATCGTCGAGGAGGAGCCCGCCGAGGACTACGCCCGGTTCGGGCTCGGGCTGTCCCTCAGCCGGATCGGCGACTTCGAGGGCGCGGTGGAGCATCTCGCGCTCGCCGCCGCGATGCGCCCCGACAACCCCGATTACGCGAAGGCGCTCCGCCACGCCAGGGCCACCCTCAAATTCCGGCGCTGACCGGCGCGGAAAAGGAGCTTCATGAAAGGCAGCGACCGGCCCTTGTGCGAGGCCTACGACGTCGCCCTGCTCGACCTCGACGGCGTCGTCTACATCGGCCGCAGGGCCGTCCCGGCGGCGGCCGAGTCGCTCGCCAAGGCCCGCGCGGCGGGGCAGCGGCTGGCGTTCGTGACCAACAACGCCTCGCGGACCCCGTCCGCCGTCGCCGAACTCCTCACCCACGTCGGCGTCCCCGCGGCCGCGGAGGACGTGGTGACCTCGGCCCAGGCCGCCGCCCGCCTCCTCGCCGAGCGGCTGCCCGCCGGGTCCGAGGTGCTCGTGGTCGGCGGCATGGGCCTGCGGCACGCCCTCTACGCACACGGCCTGCGCCCCGTGTCGACCGCGGCCGGACGTCCCGCCGCCGTCGTCCAGGGCTTCCACCCGGACGTCGGGTACGGGCTGCTTTCCGAAGGCGCGCAGGCGGTCAGCAGGGGCGCGCTGTTCGTCGGCTCCAACGGCGACCTGACCATCCCCGGCGGCGACGGGCCCCCGCATCCCGGCAACGGCTCCCTGCTCCGCGTGATCAGCTCCGCGACCGGCGTCGAGCCGATCGTCACCGGCAAGCCCGAGCGCCCGCTGCACCAGGAGTCGGTCCTGCGCACCGGCGCCCGCCGCCCGCTCGTGGTCGGCGACCGCCTCGACACCGACATCGAGGGCGCCCGCAACGGCGGCGCCGACAGCCTCCTCGTGCTCACCGGCGTCACCGACCCGGTGCAGGCCCTCACCGCCCCGCCGAACCGGCGCCCCACGTACCTGGCCCCCGACCTGACGGGCCTGCTCGTCCCGCACCCGGAGATCGCCCGTGACGGAGGCGGCCACCACTGCCGCACCTGGACGGCTCGCCGCGACGGCGAAGCGTTCACGATCGACGGCTCAGGCGACCCCTACGACGGCCTCCGCGCCCTCGCCTCCGCCGCCTGGGAAACCGAAACGCCCCCACCCGCCGAGGCCCTCACAGACGCCTTGGAGCGTCTGAGCGTGTGACGACCTGAGCCACGCTTGATCGCGTAGGAGGAGAAAGCAATCAGAGCAGCTTGCGGAGGCGGAGCAGGTCGAAGATGCTCGCCTCGATCTTGAGCCTGCCCTCGGCCCACGCCTTGGTGGGGTTCAGCTCCTCGGCGGCCAGGGCGACGAGGTCGTCGCTGTCCACCGTGAGGCGGACCTCGGCGTCCTTCGGGTCGCCGTCGAGCTTGAACGGGTCGAGGCCGCCAGCGTGGAGCCGGGTGCGGTAGGCCAGCCCGAGGTCCGGGACGCGGCAGCTGATCGTCCGCTCGACCACGTGCTCGGCGAGCCGGTCG
Organism: Actinomadura sp. KC06; assembly: GCF_004348735.1. Lineage (GTDB taxonomy): Bacteria > Actinomycetota > Actinomycetes > Streptosporangiales > Streptosporangiaceae > Spirillospora. The sequence continues at coordinate 103,760 of NZ_SMKT01000001.1, read as the reverse complement.
GCGTCCACCTCCGCCAGGCGGGCCGCGATGCGGCCGAGCGCCGCGCGGCACTCCTCCTCGTTCGCCATGGTCAGGCCGTTCCCCGTTCCCTCGACAACGATGTCGTTCAGGGACGGTAGCGTTCAGGATGACGCGGAAGCGACTCGCACGCGGGCGCGGAGGGTCTACTGGGAGGTAAACGTGATGTCCGACGAGGCCGCTGAGGAGCCGGTGTCCCCGGCCGCCCCGGAGCGCGCGCCGGAGACGCGGGCCGCCCCGGAGGAACCGGAGTTCCCGGCCGTCCCGCCGCCCGACCCGACCGGCGATCCGCGCGTGGACGCCGCCGTCGCGCGCCTCGGCGAGCTCGGCGCGCGGGCCGTGCCCGAGCACGTGGAGGTCTACGAGGACGTCCACCAGCGGCTGCAGGAACTCCTCGCCTCCGCCGACCAGGACGAGCCGCAGCCGCCGCACGTGCCGCGCCCGGCCCAGCCGCCGCAGCCCGGCCACCCGCCGCGGCCCGGCCAGGCGCCGGAGCCCGCGCGGCCCGCCTTTCCCGACGCGCTCCGTCCCCGTCCATGAGCCGGGGCGATGAGCACTAGGCGCCGCCTCGACGCGGAGCTGGTCCGGCGCGGCCTGGCGCGGTCGCGGGAGCACGCCGGGCGGCTGATCGGCGACGGCCGGGTCCGGGTCGGCGGGCGGGCGGCGGAGAAGGCCGCCACGCAGGTGGAGACCGGCGCCGCGATCGTCGTGGCGGACGCCGCCGAAGGCCCCGACTACGTCTCGCGCGGCGGCCACAAGCTCGCCGGCGCCTTCCAGGCTTTCGAGGGCCTGGACGCCAAAGCCCGCGTCTGCCTGGACGCGGGCGCGTCCACCGGCGGGTTCACCGACGTCCTGCTCCGGGCCGGAGCCGCGCGCGTGTACGCCGTGGACGTCGGTTACGGGCAGATCGCCTGGTCCCTCCGCACGGACGAGCGCGTCACCGTCCTGGAGCGGACGAACATCCGCGACCTGCGTCCGGACATGCTTGGCGACACGCCTCCGGACCTCGTCGTCGGCGATCTGTCGTTCATCTCGCTGAAACTCGTCCTCGGGCCGGTGCGCGCGTGCGCGGCGCCCGGAGCCGACTTCGCGATGATGGTGAAGCCGCAGTTCGAGGTCGGCAAGGACCGCGTCGGCGCGGGCGGCGTCGTCCGCGACCCGGAGCTGCGCGCCGACGCGGTGCGGGGCGTGGCCGCGCACGCGCAGACGCTCGGCCTCGGCGTCCGCGGGGTGACGGCGAGCCCGCTGCCGGGCCCGTCCGGCAACGTGGAGTATTTCCTGTGGCTGCGCGCGGAGGCCCCGCCGCTGGACGAGGCCGACCTCGCCAAGGCCATCGCGGACGGCCCGCAATGATCGGCTTCGGGCCGCGGCGCGTACAGGAGGCGTCCGAACCGGGAACGTCCCTCCAAGGGATGTTCGTCCAGACGGCTGTACGCGCGAGCGCGGCGGCACGCGCGAGCGCGGCGGGGAGTGGGGCGAGAGCATGAGCAAGAGGTCGGTGCTGGTCGTGACGCACACCGGGCGGCCGGAGGCGGTCCGCAGCGCGCAGCTGGTCATCGAGCGGCTCAGCGAGGCCGGGATCTGCGTCCGGGTCCTGGACGGCGAGGCCGCGGCGATCGGCGCCGCGGGCGTGGACGTCATGCCGAGCAGCGCGGCGGCCGCCGAGGACGCCGAGGTCGTCATGGTCCTCGGCGGGGACGGGACGCTGCTGCGCGCCGCCGACCTGACCCGCTCCGCCGGGACCCCGCTGCTCGGCGTCAACCTCGGCCACGTCGGGTTCCTCGCCGAGGCCGAGCGCGACGACCTCGCCGCCACCGTCGACCGGGTCGTGACCCGCCGCTACGACGTCGAGGAGCGGATGACCGTCGACGTCACCGCCCGCCTCAACGGCGCCGTCATGGGCACGACGTGGGCGCTGAACGAGGCGAGCATCGAGAAGGCCGAGCGGGAGCGGATGCTGGAGGTCGTCGCCGAGATCGACGGGCGCCCGCTGTCGAACTGGGGCTGCGACGGGGTGGTGTGCGCGACGCCGACCGGGTCGACCGCGTACGCGTTCTCCGCCGGCGGCCCGGTGGTGTGGCCGGAGGTCGAGGCGATGCTGGTCGTGCCGATCAGCGCGCACTCGCTGTTCGCGCGCCCGCTGGTGGTGTCGCCGCGGTCGCTGGTCGCCGTGGAGGTGTTGCCGGGCACGCCGCGCGCCGTCCTGTGGTGCGACGGGCGCCGCACGCTCGACCTGCAGCCCGGCGTGCGGGTGGAGGTGCGGCGGGGCGCCGAGCCGGTGCGGCTTGCGCGGCTGCACCTCACCCCGTTCACCGACCGGCTCGTGACGAAGTTCGGGCTGCCCGTGACCGGCTGGCGCGGCCGGGTGAGGCAGCCGGCCTTCCCGTCCCCTCCGCTGGAGGACTCGCAGGTCGCGGACAGGCCCCCGATCGGCGGGGAGGCGTCCGGCGATCAGAGGGGATAATCTCCACAGGCACTGATCCGACGAAGTCGCCCGGGGGTGCGGGGTCCGGCCCCCGGAGGACACCGATCCGGGAACTGTTTTGCGGAGGGTTGTGACGCTGGTGCGTCCGATGGTCGATGAGGTCCGGATCGAGGGCCTCGGCGTGATCGATGAGGCCGTGCTCGACCTGTCCCCGGGATTCAACGTCGTGACCGGCGAGACCGGGGCGGGCAAGACCATGGTGGTCACCAGCCTCGGCCTGATGTTCGGCGGGCGCGCCGACCCGCAGCGGGTCAGGCCCGGCGCGGACCGCGCCACCGTCGAGGGCCGGATCATCGTCGACCCCGGCGGGCGCGTGGTCGAGCGCGTTGAGGAGTCCGGCGGCGAGCTGGACGACGGCGCGCTGATCGTGACCCGGTCGGTGTCGGCGGAGGGCCGCTCCCGCGCGTTCCTCGGCGGCCGCTCCGTCCCGGTCAACGTGCTGATCAATCTCGCGGACGACCTGGTCGCCGTGCACGGGCAGTCCGACCAGCAGCGGCTGCTGCAGGCGTCCCGGCAGCGCGGCGCGCTCGACCGGTACGCGGGCGCCGCGCTGACCAAGCCGATGCGCGCGTACACGGCGGCGTACCAGCGGCACCGGCAGGTCACCGCGCTGCTGGACGAGCTGACCACCCGCGCCCGCGAGCGCGCCCAGGAGGCGGAGATGCTCCGCTTCGGCCTGGAGGAGATCGAGAAGGTCGACCCGAAGGACGGCGAGGAGGCCGACCTCGCCGCCGAGGAGGAGCGGCTCGGGCACGCCGACGCGCTGCGCGGCGCCGCCGACACCGCGCACGAGGCGCTGCTCGGCGACCCGTCCGCGGCGATCGAGGCCGCGAACGTGACGGGCCTGCTCGGCCAGGCCCGCAACGCGCTGGACGCCGTCCGCGACCACGACCCTGAGCTGGCCGGGCTCGCCGACCGGCTCGCCGAGGCCGGGTACCTCGTCAACGACGTCGGCACCGACCTCGCCGCCTACGCCGAGTCCGTGGACGCCGACCCGGCGCGGCTCGCGGTCGTCCAGGAGCGGCGGGCCGACGTGACCGCGCTGATCCGCAAGTACGGCGGGACGGACGCCACCGCCGCCGAGGTCCTGGAGTGGGCGCGGCGGTCGGCGGCGCGGCTCACCGAGCTGGAGGGCGACGACGACCGCATCGAGGAGCTGCGGGCCGAGCACGCCGAGCTGACCGGGCGGCTCGCCGCCGAGGCGGGGGAGCTGACCGAGGTCCGCACCCGCGCCGCCGAGCGGTTCTCCGACGCCGTCACCGAGGAGCTGACCGCGCTGGCGATGCCGCACGCCCGCGTCAGCGTCACCGTCACCCCGACCGGCGAGTACGGCCCGCACGGCGTGGACGAGGTCGAGGTGCGGCTCGCGCCGCATCCCGGGTCGAAGCCGCTGCCGCTGCACAAGGGCGCGTCCGGTGGCGAGCTGTCGCGCGTGATGCTCGCCATCGAGGTCGTGTTCGCCGGCGCCGACCCGGTCCCGACGTTCGTGTTCGACGAGGTCGACGCGGGCGTCGGCGGCAAGGCCGCGGTGGAGATCGGGCGGCGGCTTGCGCGGCTCGCCCGCAACGCGCAAGTGATCGTCGTCACGCACCTTCCGCAGGTCGCGGCGTTCGCCGACCGGCACCTGCTGGTGGAGAAGTCCGACGACGGGACGGTCACCAGCAGCGGCGTCACCGCCCTCGACCAGGAGGGCCGCGTCCGGGAGCTGTCGCGGATGCTCGCCGGCCTGGAGGACTCCGAGCTCGGACGCGCCCACGCCGAGGAACTCCTCGACATGGCGTCCGCCGAACGGTAACCGGTAACCGCACCCCAAAAATTACAGAGAGTGTCTGAACGGACACGCCTGGACGCTCGCCGTTTCCAGTGCCGGGTCCCGTGCTCTGGCAGGATGGCAGGTGATGAACGAGCCGTCACCCACCACAGAGCGGCGCGTCCGGCTCTCGCAACGGCTGCCGCGGCGCGTGCTCACGCTCGGCCTGGCGCGCGACGACGGCCTGCCCGGCGTCAGCGCCACGGTGCGGCTCGACCGCCGCACCAAGGACCTCACCAAGCGGCTGCAGCCCGGCGAGGTCGCGGTGATCGACCACGTCGACCTGGACCGTGTCAGCGCCGAGGCGCTGGTGTCGTGCGAGGTCGGCGCGGTGGTGAACGTCGCGCCGAGCATCTCGGGCCGCTATCCGAACCTCGGGCCGCAGATCCTGCTGGACGCGGGCATCCCGCTGGTGGACGACGTCGGCCCCGAGATCTTCACCAAGCTGCACGAGGGCGACCAGGTCCGCGTCGAGGGCCCCGTCGTGCACCGTGTCGCGCCGAAGGGCGAAGAGGTCGTCGCCAAGGGCACCGAGCAGTCGCCCGAGAGCGTCCTGACGGCGCTGACGGAGGCGAAGGCGGGCCTCGCGACGCAGCTGGAGGCGTTCGTCGCCAACACGATGGAGTACGTCAAGCGCGAGCGCGACCTGCTCATCGACGGCGTCGGCGTCCCCGAGGTCACCACGAAGCTCGCCGGGCGGCACGCGCTGATCGTCGTCCGCGGCTACCACTACCGCGAGGACATCGCGACCCTGCGGCCCTACATCCGCGAGTACCGTCCCGTCCTGATCGGCGTGGACGGCGGCGCGGACGCGCTGCTGGAGGCCGGGTACCGCCCCGACATGATCGTCGGCGACATGGACTCGGTGTCCGACGACGCGCTGACCTGCGGCGCCGAGATCGTCGTGCACGCCTACCGGGACGGCCGGGCGCCCGGGCTGAAGCGCGTGCACGAGCTCGGCCAGGAGGCGGTGACGTTCCCCGCCACCGCCACCAGCGAGGACATCGCGATGCTGCTCGCCGACGACAAGGGCGCCACGCTCATCGTCGCGGTCGGCACGCACGCCAACATGGTCGAGTTCCTCGACAAGGGCCGCGCCGGCATGGCCAGCACGTTCCTCACCCGCCTGCGGGTCGGCAGCAAGCTGGTGGACGCCAAGGGCGTCTCCCGGCTCTACCGCAGCCGGATCTCCACCTGGTCGCTGCTGTTCCTCGTCCTCGGCGCGTTCATCGCCATCGTCACCGCCGTCGCCATGTCCCCGGCGGGGGACGTCATCAGTCCCCTGCTCGCCGACCGCTGGCACGCCTTCGTCTTCTGGCTGACCGGACTCTTCACGTGATCGATTTCCGCTACCACCTCGTCTCCATCGTCGCGATCTTCCTCGCGCTGGCGCTCGGCATCGTGCTCGGCTCCACCACGCTGTCGGACTCGGTCAGCGAGACGCTGCGCCAGCAGGCCAACGCGGCGGCCAAGACCGCCCAGCAGGCCCGCAACCAGCAGCGCCACCTGCAGGACCAGGTGAACGGGCAGGAGCAGTTCGCCCAGGCGCTGTCGCCGCAGATCGTCACCGACCGGCTCAAGGGCCAGTCGCTGGTGCTCGTCGAGACGCCCGGCGCGGGCGACGACAGCATCGAGCGGGTCGGGGAGCTCGCCAAGGACGCGGGCGCCGCCGTCACCGGGCGCGTCACCGTCCAGAAGAAGTTCCTGGACGACGACCAGCGCACCACGGTCGACGAGCTCGCCGCGCAGCTGAAGCCCGACGGGGTCGAGTTCCCCGGCAACGCGTCCGCCTACGACAAGGCGGGCGCGGTGCTGGCGGCCGCCATCGTCACCAAGGACCCGGCGAAGTCGGGCCGGGAGGACGCGTCCGGCGGCGCCGTCCTGAACGCCTTCAAGCAGGCCGGGTACATCACCGAGAGCGGCAAGCCCGGGCAGCACGCCACGCTCGCCGTCATGATCGGGCCCGCCACCCCGTACGCCTACGACGGCGGCGGCGACGACAACAAGGCGCTGATCTCGCTGGCCGCCGCACTCGACGGCGCCGGGCGCGGTACCGTCGTCGGTGGCCCGCCGACCTCCGCGCAGGAGGGCGGGCTGATCGCGGCGCTGCGTGACTCCGACGCCGAGGACGCGGTCTCCGCCGTCGACGTGGTGGACACCGCCTCCGGGCAGGTCGTGACGATCCTGGCGCTGCAGAACGAGATGAGCGGCAAGTCCGGGCAGTACGGCACGGGCGCCGGCGCGAGCGGCTACCTGCCGTCGCCCGCGCCCACGGCGGGGAAGAACGGGTGACGTGATGAAGCGACGCAGCACCTCGGGCGCGGCGGGAACGGCGCGGTTGCTGGCCGGGGCGGGCCTCGGCGCCGTCGCCGCGCGCGCCGCCTACGTCGCGCTGACGCGGCGCCCACCCGGGATGAACGGGCTCCCCGGCGAGGAGGTCTGGGGGCGCACCAACCACCGGGGCGAGCCGGTCACGCTGCTGGAGGGGCCCGCCGTCGTCGCGGGCGCCGCGGCCGCCGGGCTCCTCGCGCCGGGCGTCGAGGGCCGCATGCGCGCCGCCGCGCTGCTCGCGGGCGCCGGGTCCGCGCTGCTCGGCGGGTACGACGACATCGCGGGGTCGTCCTCGTCCCGCGGCTTCAAGGGGCATCTGGCCGCGCTCGCGCGCGGTGAGGTCACCAGCGGAGCGGTCAAGATCCTCGGCATCGGCGCGACCGGCCTCGCCGCCGCCGCGGTCGCCGGGTCGCCCGCCCCGTCCCGGACGGGACGCGCGTTCGACGCCCTCCTCAACGGCGCGATCATCGCCGGGGCCGCGAACCTCATGAACCTGTTCGACCTGCGTCCCGGACGCGCCATCAAGGTCGGCCTGATCACCGGCGCGCCGCTGGCGCTGACCAAGTCCGGGTCGGCTGTCGTGGCCGCGCCGCTCGGCGCCGCCGCCGCGCTGCTGCCCGAGGACCTCGGCGAGCGCGCGATGCTCGGCGACACCGGCGCGAACGCGCTCGGGGCGCTGCTCGGCCTGTCCGCCACCCGGCTCGGGCGCGGGCCCCGCCTCGCCGTCCTGGCCGGGCTCGCCGGGCTGAACGCCGCCAGCGAGTTCGTCAGCTTCACCAAGGTCATCGCGGGCAACCCGGCGCTGAACCGCATCGACATGCTCGGCCGCCGTCCCGCCGCGGTGCACGTCCCGCCCCCCGCGGACGAGCCCGAGAAGCCGGACGACGCGTTCTCCTCGGCGGGCGACGGCGCCGCCGCGGACCCCGCCTAGCCGCGCCGCCCCCCGACCCCGACCAGTGAGCCGCCGACGACCGTGTCCCCTGTGCTGCGCCGCCTGACCGGCGGCCTCGCCGGCGCGGCCGTGGTCATCGCGGTCATCACCGTCCTGGCGCGGCTCGCCGGGTTCGGGCGCACCTACGCCTTCTCGCAGACGGTCACCACGTCGTGCCTCAGCCAGGCGTACTTCACCTCGACGCAGTTCCCCAGCATCGTCTACGAGATCGTCGCGGGCGGCGCGCTCGCCAGCATGGTCGTGCCGGTGCTGGCGGGCCCGGCCGAGCGCGGCGACCGCGAGCAGGTCCGGCGGATCGGGTCGGCGCTGCTGACCTGGATCGTCGTGCTGATGGTGCCGCTGTCGGCGCTGATGGCGCTCGGCTCCCGCCCGATCATGGAGCTGCTCGTCGGCGGCGACCTGAGGGGCTGCTCGCGGAACCAGATCGTGGACGTCGGCGCCACCATGCTCGCGATCATGTCGGCGCAGATGGTGATGTACGGGATGGCGGTCGTCCTGTACGGGCTGCTGCAGTCGCACCGCAGGTTCGTCGCGCCCGCGCTGGCGCCGCTGATGTCGAGCCTCGTGGTGATCGCCGCGTACGTCGCGTACGCGCCGCTCGGCCGCGGCCACGAGAACGACCTGGCGGGCCTTCCGCTGGACGCGGAGCTGACCCTGTCGATCGGGACGGCGCTCGGCGGCGTCGCGATGGCCGTCACCGCCGGGATCGCGGCGTGGCGGCTGAAGCTCAGGCTGCGCCCGACGCTGCGGTTCCCGGACGGCGTCGCGCGGCGCGTGCGGCGGCTCGCGCTCGCCGGGCTCGCGACCGTCGCGGCGCAGCAGCTGTCGGCGCTGCTCGTCGTCCGGCTCAGCTACGAGGGGACGGGCGGCGCGCTCGCCAACTACCAGTACGCGTGGGCGATCTACCTGCTGCCGTGGGCGATCCTGGCCGTGCCGATCGCGACCAGCGCGTTCCCGATGCTGTCGGCGCGGATGAGCGCCGGGGAGCAGGAGCGGTTCGACCAGGTCACCGCGTCCACCACCCGCGCGGTGATCCTGGTGTCGTGCGCGGGGGCGGCGGCGCTGGCGGCCGTCGCGGTGCCGATCGGGGCGGTGTTCAACCCCGGCCACCCCGACCAGCAGGACGTGCTGTCCCGCGCGGTGCTCGCGTTCGCGCCCGGCTTGCTCGGCTACGGGCTCGTCGCGCACCTCGGGCGCGTCCTGTTCGCGTGCCATCGGGGGCGGATGGGCGCGGCGGCGGTCGTCACGGGCTGGCTGGTCGTGATGGTCGCCGATGTCGCGCTCGTCCTGTCGGCCGACCGGCAGTGGGTGGTGGCCGCCCTCGGTGTCGGCAACGCGGCCGGGATGACCGTCGCGGGCGCGCTGCTGCTGGGAACGCTCCTGCGCGCCCGAGGCGCCGCGGCCGTGGCGGGGCTGCCGCGCGCGCTCGCGGCCGGGCTGGCGGGCGGTGCCGCGGGAGGCGCGGCCGGGTACGCGGTCGCCGCGCTGCTCGGGGCGGGCACGGCCGGCGCGAGCGGCGAACTCCGCAACGCCGGGACCGGTATGCTCGCCGCGCTCGCCGCCGCCGCCGTCTTCCTGATCGTCGCATTCGTGATCGACGGCCGCGATCTGCGGGCCGTCCTGAGCCGGAGGATCACCCGTCATGTCTGACACCAGGGAGCTGGACGGGCTGCGCGTCGCGCTCGTCCTCGGGACCGTCGCGGGCGGCGTCGGGAAGCACGTCCGGTCCGTGGCGCGGCTCCTGGCCGGGCGCGGCGCCCGCGTGCTGGTGTGCGGGCCCGCGTCGACCGAGGAGCTGTTCGGGTTCGCGGGCGTCGGCGTCCGCTTCGCCGAGATCGACATCGCGGACCGGCCGCGCCCGCTGAGCGACGCCAGGGCCGTGGCGCGGCTGCGGTCGCTGCTGCGCGGCGCGGGCGTCGTCCACGCGCACGGGCTCCGCGCTGGCGCCCTCGCGGTCACGGCGTGCGCGCGGATCGCGCCCGGCCCGCTGCGGTTCTCGCGCGGCGGCCCGCCGCTGGTCGTGACGCTGCACAACGCCGTCATCGCGGGCGGGCGGACGGCCGCCGTGTACGGGGCGCTGGAGCGCGTCGTCGCGCGCGGCGCGACCCGCGTCCTCGGGGTGTCGCCCGACCTGGAGGAGCGGATGCGGACGCTCGGCGCCCGCTCGGTGGGGCACGCGATCGTCCCGGCGCCCGCGCCGCAGGCGCCGCCCGGCCCGGCCGTCCGCGCCGACCTGCGCGCGGAGCTGGACGTGGGGGATCGGCCGCTGATCGTCACGGTGGGCCGGCTCGCCGAGCAGAAGGGCCTGCCGACGCTGCTGGACGCGTCGCGCGCCTGGGCCGGGCGCACCCCGCCGCCGCTCGTCGCGATCGTCGGGGACGGCCCGCTGGAAGGCGAGCTGCGCGCCCGGATCGAGGCCGAGGACCTGCCCGTCCGGCTGCTCGGCCGCCGCCCGGACGTCCCCGGCCTGCTCGCCGCGTCAGACGTGGCGGTCGTGCCGAGCGTGTGGGAGGGGCAGCCGCTGGTCGTCCAGGAGATCCTGCGGGCGGGACGGCCCCTCGTCGCGACCCGCGTCGGCGGCATCCCCGGCATGGTCGGCGCGGGCGAGCGTCCCGCGGACGGCGCTGCGGGCGGCCCGCTGCTGCACGGCCCCGAGAGCGAGGCGGCGCTGCTGGTCCCGCCGGGCGACGCCGACGCGCTGGAACGCGCGGTGAGCCGCGTCCTGGACGACCCCGCCCTCGCCGCCCGGCTCGCCTCCGCCGCCGCGCAGCGCTCGGCCCTGCTGCCCGGCGAGGACGACGCCGTCGACCAGCTCGCCGCCCTCTATCTGGAGCTCGCGGACGCCCGTTTCTGACGAATCCGCCAGGTCGGGAACTCCGGCGAAGAAGATCGCGTTGTAGGGGGCAGTGGAGGGGAGTATCCCCGCGCACGGTTCCCGTCAATACGGTCGGTCCATACCGGCCCGGGTTCCGCGGCCCGGTGGACGGCCAGGGTGCTCGTCCAGGGCGGGAGAGACCTCCAGCGCTCGTTCATGTCCGCTGGAGGTGTTCGTCTCTTGTCCGTCTCACCCTTGGTGTGGGGTCTCACCATCGCGGGGATCCTCGTCATCATCGCCGCCGACCTGTTCCTGATCCACCGCAACGACACGCGGGAATTCACCACCCGGCGCGCCGCGTTCTGGTCGGCCGTCTACATCGGCCTCGCCGTGCTGTTCGGCGTCGGCGTCTGGCTGTTCTCCGGCGGGCAGTATGCGGCGGAGTACTTCGGCGGGTTCGTCACCGAGAAGAGCCTCAGCGTCGACAACCTCTTCGTGTTCATGGTGATCCTCGCCCGGTTCGCGGTGCCGAAGCACGCCCAGCACACCGTGCTGATGGCGGGCATCGTGATCGCGCTGGTGCTGCGCGGGATCTTCATCGCCGTCGGCGCCGCGGCGATCTCCACGTTCACCTGGGTCTTCTTCATCTTCGGCGCGTTCCTCATCTGGACCGCGATCGGGCTCGTCCGCGGCGACGACGACGAGTTCGAGGAGAACCGGCTGCTGCGGTGGGCGAAGCGGGTCATCCCGACGTCCGACGAGTACGACGGCTCCCGGTTCACCACCCGGCGGAACGGCCGCCGCTACCTGACCCCGATGGCCATCGTCATGATCGCGATCGGCTCCACCGACGTGCTGTTCGCGCTGGACTCCATCCCCGCGATCTTCGGGCTGACGACCGAGCCGTACCTGGTGTTCACCGCCAACGCGTTCGCGCTGATGGGGCTCGTCCAGCTGTACTTCCTGCTCGGCGGGCTCACCGACCGGCTCGTCTACCTCGCGCACGGGCTGGCGTTCATCCTCGGCTTCATCGGCGTGAAGCTGATCTTCCACGCGATGCACGAGTACGGCGTGTCCTGGGCGCCGGAGATCCCGATCTGGCTGTCCCTCTCGGTGATCGCCGGGACGCTCGTCGCCACCACCGTCGCCAGCCTCGCCGTCGGAGGCAAGCCGTCCGGGAAAACGCCGGAGAAGGCGCCGATCGCGGCGGACGACGCGGACGCCGCCGCGACACGCGACGCCTAGGCCCGGCGCACACCCCACTCGACCGAACCCTGTTCTAGAATAAGAATCAACAGTGGCCGGAGAGAGGGTTCGAGGCATGGGCATCGGGCTGACCGAGGAGCACGAGGCGCTCGCCGATTCGGTGCGCGGCCTCGCCGAGCGCGACATTCCGGCGGCGGCGGTCCGGGCCGCGCTGGACGCCGACGAGGAGACCAGGCCCGGGTTCTGGCGGTCCCTGGCCGGCCAGGGCCTGCTCGGCCTGCATCTCGACGAGGAGCACGGCGGCCAGGGCTACGGGCTCCTGGAGCTGGCGGTCGTCCTGGAGGAGTTGGGCCGCGCCGCCGCGCCCGGGCCGTTTCTGCCGACCGTCCTGGCGAGCGCGGTGATCGACGCGTCCAGCAACGCGAAGGTGCGCGCCGAGCTGCTGCCCGCCCTCGCCGACGGGTCCAGGACCGGCGCCGTCGCGCTGGACGGCGCCCTGACCGCCCGCCGCGACGGCGACTCGCTCGTGGTGACCGGGACGTTCGGAACGGTGCTGGGCGCCGGGCTCGCCGACGTGCTCGTCCTGCCGGTGGACGGCGACCGGTGGGTGGCCGTCGACGCCGCCGACACGGCGGTCACGCCCGGCGCCAGCCTCGACCGCACCCGCCGTGTCGCCGCCGTCGAGGTCAACGGCCTCGCCGTCGCCGCCGACCGCGTGCTGGACGGCGTCACCACAGGCCGCGTCAGGGACCTCGCCGCCGCACTCTTCGGCGCCGAGGCCGCGGGCCTCGCGGGCTGGCTGGTGACCACCGCCGCCGAGTACGCGAAGGTCCGCGAGCAGTTCGGACGCCCGATCGGGCAGTTCCAGGGCGTCAAGCACAAGGCCGCCCGCAGCCTGATCGCGCTGGAGCAGGCCCGCGCAGCCGCCTGGGACGCCGCCCGCGCCCTGGACGAGGACGCCCCCGACGCCGGGTTCGCCGCCGCGGTCGCCGCCGTCATCGCCGCCGACGCGGGCGTCCGGACGGCCCGCGACGCCATCCAGATCCTCGGCGGCATCGGCTTCACCTGGGAGCACGACGCGCACGTCTACCTGCGCCGCGCGTCCACGCTGCGGGCGCTGCTCGGGCCGTCCAAGGAGTGGGCGGCCAAGGTCGCGGCGCTCGCGCTGGACGGCGGCCGCCGCGAGGTCGTCCTCGAACTCGACGAGGACGCCCGGCCGCTGCGCGAGCGCATCCGCGCCGAGATCGCGGAACTGGCGGCCGTCACCGACAAGGACGAGCTGCACCGGAGGCTGGGCGACGGCGGCTGGACCGCTCCGCACCTCCCGGAGCCGTGGGGCCGCGCGGCCGGGCCGGTCGAGCAGATCCTCATCCAGCAGGAGCTGAAGGCCGCCAAGGTCAAGGGCCCGAACATCGGGATCGGCGCGTGGCTGGTGCCGTCCATCGTCCGGTACGGGACGGACGAGCAGAAGGAGCGCTTCCTCCGCCCGACCCTGCACGGCCGGATCGTGTGGTGCCAGCTGTTCTCCGAGCCCGGCGCGGGCTCCGACCTGGCGTCGCTGTCGATGAAGGCCGAGCGCGTCGAGGGAGGCTGGCGGCTCACCGGCCAGAAGATCTGGACGTCGCTCGCCCAGCACGCCGATTGGGGCTTCTGCGTCGCCCGCACCGACCCCGAGGCGCCCAAGCACGACGGCATCACCTACTTCCTCGTCGACATGAAGTCCGAGGGCGTGGACGTCCGGCCGCTGCGCGAGCTGACCGGCGACGCGCTCTTCAACGAGGTGTTCCTCGACGGCGTGTTCGTCCCGGACGACCGCGTCGTCGGCGAGGTGAACCGGGGCTGGCAGGTCACGCGGAACACGCTGTCCAACGAGCGCGTGTCGCTGTCGACCGGCGGCGGCCTCGGCATGGGCGTCCCGGAGCTGCTGGCGTTCCTCCGCGGCCGGGACGTCGGCCCGGTCGCCGCCCCGGAGGTCGGCGCGCTCGTCGCGCAGGGCCAGTCGATCGACCTGCTCGGCCTGCGCACCACCCTCAAGCAGCTGAACGGGGTGGAGCCGGGCGCGGAGGCCAGCGTCCGCAAGCTCCTCGGCGTCCAGTTCAACCAGGACGTCGCCGACCACTGCTGGGCCGCGCAGGGCGCCGCCGCCGCCACGGAGGTCCCGCTGGCGGAGAGCGGCATCATGGCGCGCGCCATGCTGTTCAGCCGCGCGATGACGATCTACGGCGGGACCACCGAGGTCCAGCTCAACATCATCGGCGAGCGCCTCCTCGGCCTCCCAAGAGACCCCGAGCCGGGCCGATGAGCCGTCAGCGGCGAGGCCGGAAGTTGTAGGTGACGTTGACCAGGACGATCGCGGCCAGGGCGAAGAACAGGCCGGGGAGGTCGGCGTTGACGACCCCGATCGCGCTCAGCGGGATCGCGGCCAGCAGCGACACCACCGCGAGAGCCAGGCTGTGATCGTTGTCGGGGCGGGTCGCGGCCGGCGCCGGACGGAACCGGGCCCGGGGCTCGGGGGCGGCCGAGCGCGCGTCCAGGGTCTCCTGGATCCGGTCCACGACCGTCTCGATGAACGCGTCGTCGTAATCGGGGCCCAACTCGCGCCGGGCCGCCATCGCCGCCGTCAGATCCTCGCGGGGCAGTCGTGGGCTCGTCATGCTTCGGTTATAGCAAGGGCCGGGCGCGTGCCGCCTCACCCCGCGGTACAAATCGCTCGTACCCCGCAGGTAGCAAGAAAGGGCAAGGGATGACCGACGGAACGTTCGCCTCGCCCGCCGACGCGGGCCGCAGGCTGGCCGAGGTCCGCTACCTCGCGGACGAGGCGATCGCCACGACCGTGTACCTCGCGCAGGCGCTCGGCAAGCCGCTGCTCGTGGAGGGGCCCGCCGGGGTCGGCAAGACCGAGCTGGCCAAGGCCGTCGCGGCGGCGACGGGGTCGGAGCTGATCCGGCTGCAGTGCTACGAGGGCCTGGACGAGGCCCGCGCCCTCTACGAGTTCAACTACAAGAAACAGCTCCTGGCGATCCAGGCCGCGCCCGCCGACCGGGCCTGGCAGGAGACCCACGACGACATCTTCTCCGAAGAGTTCCTGCTGGAGCGGCCGCTGCTGGCCGCCATCCGCCGCACCGGCCCGACCGTCCTGCTGATCGACGAGGCGGACAAGGCCGACATCGAGGTGGAGGGCATGCTGCTGGAGGTCCTGTCGGACTTCCAGATCACGATCCCCGAGCTCGGGACGGTCGGCGCCGTCCGCCGCCCGTACGTGGTGATCACCTCGAACGCGGCGCGGGAGCTGTCGGAGGCGCTCAAGCGCCGCTGCCTCTACCTGCACCTGGGCTATCCGGCGCCGGACCGGGAGCGCGACATCGTCCTCGCGCAGGTGCCGGGGATCGAGGCGGAGCTCGCAGAGCGGCTCGTCCGGACCGTCGGCACGCTGCGCGACCTGGAGATCAAGAAGGCCCCGTCGATCGCCGAGACCGTCGACTGGGCGCGCACCCTCCTCGCGCTCGGCCTGGACGACCTGGACGAGGCCGCCGTCGCCCGGACGCTCGGCGTCGTCCTCAAGCACGTCTCCGACCAGGAACGCGCCGTCAAGGAACTGGGCCTGGCCTAATGGCGTCCCTGGTCGACAGGCACACCGGGTTCGTCGCGGAGCTGCGGCGGGCCGGGCTGCCGGTGTCGGTCGCCGAGGGGCTGGACGCCGTCCGCGCCATGCGGGCCGTCGATCTGCTCGACCGCGAGTCGCTGCGCGCCGCGTACGCCGCGACGGTGGTCAAGCGGCCGCAGCACCGTCCGGCGTTCGACGCGCTCTTCGACCTGTGGTTCCCGGCCGCGGTCGGCGACGGCGCGGGGACGGCGCCGGACCCGGAGCGTCCGGCCCGGACGCTGGACGACGCCGGACGCCCCGTCCCGCCGCCTCTCGACCCGCTGGTGCAGGCCCGCCGCGACGAGCTGGCGGACCTGCTCCTGTCCGGCGACGACGCCGGGCTGCGGCGGTTCGCGCGGCAGGCCGTGGCCGAGTACGGGCGGACGCCGGGGCAGGAGTCGTGGTTCTCGTCCGGCGTGCTGCGCGCCCTGTCGCCGGAGACCCTCATGGCGCGGCTGCTCGACGCCGTCCTCACCGGGCGGGAGCGGGGCGGCATGGCCGAGCGGGTCGCCCGCCGGACGTTCCGCGACCGCATCGCCCGGTTCGAGGACCTCGTCGCGGGCGAGGCGCGGCGCCGCATCGCCGAGGACACCGGCGTCGAGCGCACCGCGCGCCTCGCCGTCCGGCCGCCGCTGGAGCGGCTCGACTTCGCCGCCGCCCGCCGGGACGAGCTGGCCGCGCTGCGCCGCGAGGTGCACCCGCTGGCGCGCAGGCTCGCGGCGCGGCTCGTCCAGAAGCAGCGGCACGGCAGGCGCGGGCGGCTGGACTTCCGCCGGACGGTCCGCGCGTCCCTGGCCAGCGGGGGAGTGCCGCTCACCACGCACCACCGGCCGCGCCGCCCGCACCGGCCCGAGCTGGTGGTGCTGTGCGACGCCAGCGACTCGGTGTCGGCGTTCGCGCACTTCACGCTGCTGCTGACGTTCGCGCTGCGGGAGCAGTTCAGCAAGGTCCGCGCGTTCGCGTT
The DNA here is from genome assembly GCF_004348735.1 of Actinomadura sp. KC06. GTDB lineage: Bacteria > Actinomycetota > Actinomycetes > Streptosporangiales > Streptosporangiaceae > Spirillospora. The sequence goes on along the minus strand of NZ_SMKT01000001.1, from coordinate 87,536 downwards.
CATCGACGCCACCGACGAGATCACCCGATTCTTCGCGCCGGGCGCGGACGTCGCGGACGCCATGACCCGCCTCGCCGCCGAGGCCGACCTCGTCTGGATCACCGGCCGGTCCAACTACGGCCACGCGTTCAAAGTGTTCGACGAGAAGTACCGCGACGCGATCACGCCCAAGACGTCCCTGCTGATCCTCGGCGACGCCCGCTCCAACTACGGCGACCTGGCGCTGCCGATCCTCCGTTCCATGGCCGGCCGCGCCCGGCACGCCTACTGGCTCAATCCCGAGCCGCGCGCCCAGTGGGACACCGGCGACTCCGCCGCGTCCCGCTACGGCGAACTCGTCCCGATGTACGAATGCCGCAACCTGACGCAGCTCGCCGCCTTCATCGAAGAACTCGCCTAGGCCCTGACCGCCATCGCGAGGGCCGCCCCTATGAGCGCGACCACGGCGGACACGAGCAGCGCGACGTTCGTTCCGTGGGCCAGGGCGGACGCACCGCCGCCCGACCCGGTCGCGATCGCGCCGACGATCGCCACGCCCACCGACGCGCCGACGTAGCGGGCGGTGTTGTTGGCGCCCGACCCCATGCTCGCGCGGTCGGCCGGGACGCTCTCCACGGCGAGCCGGGCGAGCATCGCGTTGGCGAGGCCGCTGCCGATCCCGGCCACGGCCAGGCCGGGGGCCAGCCGCCACCAGTGGCCGTCCGGGGCGAGGCCCAGCATCGCCAGCTCCCCGGCCGCGCTGAGCGCGAGCCCGGCGCCGAGCAGCCGCCCGGCGGGCCGCCGGGCCGGGAGCCGGCGGGCCTGCAGCGCCGCGACGAACGACAGGCCCGACCAGATCGCCAGCACCAGCGCCGCCGCGACCGGCGACAGCCCCAGCACCAGCGCCATGATCGTCGCGAGATAGCTCATCACCCCGATCACGGCGAGCCCGGTGACGAGCGCCCCGCCGACCGACAGCAGGAACGCGGGCCGCCGGAACAGCCCGAGGTCGAGCATCGGCTCCCGCCGCCGCGCCTCGATCGCGGTGAACGCCGCGAGCAGCACGGCCGCCGCCGCGAACAGCGCCAGGACGGCCGGACGCGTCCAGCCCGTCCGCCCCCACGTGATCGCCGCGACGAGGGCGCCCACGCCGAGGCTCATGGCGGCCAGCCCGGGCAGGTCGAGGCCGCGCGGGCGGGCGGCGCGGGACTCGTCCAGGACGAGGGCCGCCCCGCCGAGCGCGACCGACGCCAGCGCCGCCGTCCAGTACCAGAGCCGCCAGCCGCCCGCCTCGGTCAGCCCGGCGGAGGCGATCGGGCCGAGCGCGATGCCGAGCCCGAGCATGGCGCCCCAGATCCCGGTCGCGTGCGTTCTTCGCGGGCCCGGCGCGAACGACGTGGCGACGATGCCGAGCCCGGTCGCCAGCAGCGCCGCGCTCGCCGCGCCCTGGACGATCCGCCCGGCGACGAAGACGCCCGCGTTGGGCGCCACGGCGCAGGCGGCGCTGGAGGCGGCGAGCACCCCGGCGCCGATCAGGAACACCCGCTTGCGGCCGTGGTCGTCGGCCAGGCTGCCCACGGCCAGCAGCGCCGCCGCCAGGCCGAGGCTGATCGAGCTCATCAGCCAGATCTGGGCCGTCGCGCCCGCGTGGAGGCCGTGCGCCGTGTCCGCCAGGACGGCCATCGGCGCCGTGTAGTTCATCAGGGCCAGCAGCGTCGCGGCGGCGGGCACGGCCAGCGCGGCGGTGGAGCCGGGCGCGCGGTGCGCGGGCCGCGGCCTCGCCAGAGTCGTCATCCCGTCCCCTCAAGTTCAGTGAATGAACCAACTGGGCGACGGTAGCACGCTTTGGTTCGGTCAATGAACCGGGGGAGCGGTACTGTGGTGCGCATGGCACTCGGCAAGGACTACGCGGCGCAGGACTGCTCCCTCGCCCGCGCTCTTGAGGTCGTGGGCGAGCGCTGGACGCTGCTGATCGTCCGGGACGCCTTCTACGGCGTCCGCCGCTTCAGCGACTTCCTCGTCCATCTGGACATCCCGCGCGCCGTGCTGTCCGCGCGCCTGCAGTCACTCGTGGAGACCGGGCTGCTGGCCAAGGACGGCCACGACTACGTCCTGACGGAGATGGGCAAGGACCTGTGGCCCGTCGTCCACACGCTCGCGCGCTGGGCCGAGAACCACCTGTCGTCCGAGCCGACCCGGCTCTTCGTCCACATCGCGTGCGGCACCCCCATCGGCCCGGACGGGACGTGCGCGTCCTGCGAGCGCTACGTCCCGCCGGAAGACCTGGAGATCCACGCGGGCCCCGGCGTGCGGCGCCGCACCGACCCGGTCAGCGTGATCCTGCGCTCCCCGCACCGGCTCCTCGACCCGATCCGGACCTAGCCGGCCCGCCCCTCCCGGCGCGCTAGGTGCCGAGGGCGCGGACGATCAGCTCGGCGACGGCGTCGGGATCGATGTGCTGGCCGGTGAGCCCCGCGAGGTTCTCCTGGTAGATCAGGACGGCGGTGAACGTGGCCGCGGCCGCCTCCAGGCGTGCCTGGTCGCCGCGTGCGCCGGGATGGGCCAGCTCCAGCGCGCGGCGGGCCCGCAGGAACACCTCGGAGTTGAGCCGCCCGAGCCGCTCCCGGACGGACTTGTGCGTGTCGGCCTCGCGGAACAGGATGCGGCGCATCGCGGGGGAGGCGTGCAGGGGCAGGCGCCGGGCCAGCCGCGACAGCGTGCCCGCCGGGTCGCCCGGGACGGCCTCGACCAGCGCGCCGGGCGCGTCCGGGCCGTCGGGCAGTTCCTCGACGAACGTCCGCTCGTCGACCAGCGCCACCAGGACGTCGATCTTCTGCGGGAAGTAGTGGAACACCAGGCCCTTCGGGACGTTCGCGTGCCCGGCGATCCGCGCGGTCGAGCTGGCCTCGTAGCCGCGGTCGGCGAACAGGGCCTCGGCGGCGTCCAGGATGCGGGTCCGGGAATCGGCCGTCGGCTCGCTCATCGGCACCGTCCCCCCGCACGCCCGAGCGGTCCCGGGCGCGGGCGCGCCCGGGACCGTCCCGGAGTCTCGATCAGGCCGCGGCCTCGCCGCCGCGCGCCTGGGTGGCTCCCCACACGCCGACGATAGTAGCGACACCGCCCGTGATCCACGCCGTCCACGCGGCGGCGTCCGAGCCGTCGAAGCCGAACGCCCACGGCGAGACGAAGATCAGCAGTGCGAACGCGGTCGCCGTCCAGGCCGTGGGGCCCGCGCTGCCGAGCAGCGCGTAGAGGCCGGCCATGGCCAGCAGCGCGCCGAGCACCATGAGCGGCTGCTGACCGGCGTTGTCGCCCCACAGCTCCGGGGCCAGGAGGGCGACGAGGCCGGCCAGGAAGGCCACCCCGTCCTGCCACGCGAACTTCTGCATTCGGCCACCTCCGCGGGTCGGGATACTCTCGCCCCTGTTCGTTCCCTGACTGACCGACCGGTCAATCTTCCGTGGCGGCGTGACCAGGGCGTCCCCGAGGTGACGGCGTCGGGACCGGGAGATATACGGATATCACCGGCTAATCTGCACGCTCATGGAGACCGACACGGCGGAGCCGACGCCACCGCGGCCCAGGCGGACGCCCTTCGGCCCCCTCTGGCGGCTGATCGACGGCGGCCCCGGCGACTCGCGCGCGCGGATCGCGCGCCGCGCCCGGATCCTGGTGACGATCGCCACCGGGCTCGCCAACCTCGTCGGCGCCCTGGTCGTGCTGGCGTTCGCCGTCCTCGTCCCCGACCCCGTGGGCGACGTCTCCGACCGGCTCCGGCTCATCAACCTGGTCGTCTTCATCGCCTACGTCGCCGCCGCGATGCCCGTCGGGCTCCTGCTCGGCGAGCGCTTCTTCCGCCGCGTCCGCCGCCTCGTCGAACGGCACGAGGAACCCGACCGGCACGAGCGCTCGCTGCTGCTGTACGGGCCGCTGCGGCTGATGTCGGTCCACCTGACCTTGTGGGGCATCGGGACGGTCGGCTGGGTCGTCATCAACGCGCCGTTCTCCGGGCTCCTCGCCGTCAAGCTCGGCCTGACGAGCCTGCTCGGCGGCCTCACCACCTGCACGGTCGTCTACCTGCTGACCGAACGCCTGCTCCGCCGCGCGGTGACCACCGCGCTGCGCAACGAACCGCCGCGCCGCACCGGCCTGCCAGGCGTCGTGGCGCGCTCCGTGCTGGCCTGGGGGCTCGGCACGGCCGTCCCCATCCTCGGGCTGATCACGCTGGCGGTCGGGTCGTTCCTCATCGCCCGGGTCACCGTCCGGGACTTCGCGTTCGCCGTCCTCGCGCTCGGCGGCACCGCCCTGGTCGTCGGCCTCGGCGTCACCTACGGCGCCGCCCGCGCCATCGCCGACCCCGTCGAGTCCGTCCGGCTCGGCCTGGCCCGGGTGCGGAGCGGGGACCTGGACGTCGAGGTGCCCGTCTACGACGCCAGCGAGGTCGGCCTCCTGCAGGCCGGGTTCAACCACATGGCCGCCGGGCTGCGCGAGCACGAGCGCCTCCAGGACCTGTTCGGCCGCCAGGTCGGCGCCGACGTCGCCCGCGTCGCCGTCGAGCGCGGCATCGACCTCCGCGGCGAGCTGCGCGAGGTCGCGGTCGTGTTCGTGGACATCCTCGGCTCCACCCGGCTCGCCGCCGACCGCCCGCCGGGCGAGGTCGTCCGGCTGCTGAACGACTTCTTCGCCGTGGTCGTCGAGGTCATCGGCGCGCACGGCGGCTGGATCAACAAGTTCGAGGGCGACGCCGCGCTCGCGATCTTCGGGGCGCCGCTCGACCTGGACGGCGCGCACGGCCGCGCGCTCGCCGCGTCCCGCGAGCTGGCCCGCCGGCTCCGCGGCGACGTGCCCGCGCTGCGGGCCGCGATCGGCGTGTCCGCGGGCGAGGCCGTCGCCGGGCACATCGGCGCCGAGGAGCGCTTCGAGTACACCGTGATCGGCGACCCGGTGAACGAGGCCGCCCGCCTCACCGACCTCGCCAAGGGCACCGAGGAGCGGGTGCTGGCTGCCGGGTCGCTCGTCGACCGCGCCGGCCCGGACGAGGCCGCCCACTGGTCGCTCGGCGAGGAGGTCACCCTGCGGGGACGGACGCGGGCCACGCGGCTGGCGTCGCCTCGCCGGGCGTCGCCGCGTCCGGCCGAGCGCGCCGCGCCCTAGGTCAGTGGCCTCGGGCTATCCACTCGTCCAGGTGCGGGGCCTCGGCGCCGATGGTGGTGGAGTCGCCGTGGCCCGTCCGCACCTCGGTCTCTTCGGGCAGGGTCAGGAGCCGTTCCCGGATCGACGTGATGATCGTCGGGAAGTCGGAGAACGAGCGGCCCGTCGCGCCCGGGCCGCCGTTGAACAGCGTGTCGCCGGAGAAGACCGTGCCGAGCGCGGGCGCGTGCAGGCAGACCGCGCCGGGGCTGTGGCCGGGCGTGTGCAGGACGGTCAGGTCCGTCCCGGCGACCGTGATGACCTGGCCGTCGGACAGGTCGCCGTCGGGGGACGCGTCCGGATGCTTCTGCTTCCACAGCATCAGGTCGTCCGGGTGCAGCAGGACCGGCGCGCCCGTGAGATCCCTCAGCGCGGGCGCCGCGTCTATGTGATCGTCGTGCCCGTGCGTGGACACGATCGCCACGAGCCGCCGCCCGCCGAGCACCGCCGCGATCGCGCCGGCGTCGTGCGCGGCGTCGATCACGATCGCCTCGCTGTCGTCGCCGACGATCCAGACGTTGTTGTCGACGTCCCAGGTGCCGCCGTCCAGCGAGAACGTCCCGGACGTGACGAGGTGCTCGACGAGGGCCGGCATCAGAGCACCACCACCGAGCGCAGCACGTCGCCGTGGTGCATCTTCTCGAACGCGGCCTCGACGGCGTCGAGCGGGATCGTCTCGGACACGAACGCGTCCAGGTCGAGGCGTCCCTGCAGGTAGAGGTCGATGAGCATGGGGAAGTCGCGCGAGGGCAGGCAGTCGCCGTACCAGGACGACTTCAGCGAGCCGCCGCGCCCGAACACGTCCAGCAGCGGCAGGTCCAGCCGCATCTCCGGGGTCGGGACGCCGACGAGCACGACCGTCCCGGCCAGGTCGCGGGCGTAGAACGCCTGCTCGTAGGTCTCCGGACGGCCGACCGCGTCGATCACGACGTCCGCGCCGAACCCGCCGGTCAGCTCCCTGACGGTCTCGACGACGTCCTCGTCCTTGCCGTTGACGGTGTGCGTCGCGCCGAGCGAGGACGCGGTGGCGAGCTTCCGCGCGTCCAGGTCCACCGCGATGATGGTCGCCGCGCCCGCCAGCCGGGCGCCGAGCACGGCCGCCGAGCCGACGCCGCCGCATCCGATGACCGCGACCGAGTCGCCCCGCCCGACCCCGCCGGTGTTGATCGCCGCGCCGAGCCCCGCCATCACGCCGCAGCCGAGCAGCCCGGCCACCTGCGCCTTCGCCGCCGGGTCGACCTTCGTGCACTGCCCGGCGGCGAGGAGCGTCTTGTCGGCGAACGCGCCGATGCCGAGCGCGGGGGACAGCTCGGTGCCGTCCTCCAGCGTCATCTTCTGCGCCGCGTTGTGCGTGTTGAAGCAGTACCAGGGACGTCCGCGCAGGCAGGCGCGGCACTGGCCGCACACCGCCCGCCAGTTCAGCACCACGAAGTCGCCGGGCTCGACCTCGGTCACGCCGGCGCCGACGGACTCGACCACCCCGGCGGCCTCATGCCCGAGCAGGAACGGGAACTCGTCGTTGATCCCGCCCTCGCGGTAGTGCAGGTCGGTGTGGCAGACCCCGCACGCCTGGACCGCGACGACCGCTTCCCCGGGCTCGGGGTCCGGGACGTTGATCGTCTCGATCCGCACCGGCTGCCCCTTGCCCGGTGCGACGACCCCGCGTACCTGCTGCGCCATGCTCCCGCTCCCGTCGTCTCGGTGTCCCACGACCTTGTATATCCCGTCGCGGGGGCGGTCGCGTCGAGCGGGGCGGACCGCCGGGCCCGCGTCAGACGAAGTGGATGGTCTTGAGCCGGTCGGCGGCGTCGCGGTCGAGGACGGTGACGCCGGTCGCGGGCGGCAGCGGCTCGCCGCCTCGGGCGCGGTCGACCAAGGGGTACCAGCGGCGGCAGTGGCGGGCGAACGTGGCGGCGGTCACGACGCGGCCGCGGGCGACCTGCCCGGCGCGGGCCGTCTTCGGGTCGACGTCGAGGAGGATGAGGTGCAGCCGGTGGCCGCGCCGGCGGGCCAGCCACGCGAAGAGGTGCAGGATGTGCGGCCAGGTCCCGCGCGTGTGCGCGACGACGCCGTGGCCCGCGACGATGGCGCGCCCGATCCGCCACACGTGCGTGGAGTGGATCAGCGGGGTCCGCAGCCGGCCGGGCAGGGGGCGCAGGATCCGCGCCCACCAGTTGCGCGCCTGGCGGGAGTCGATCACGCGGACGTCGCCCGCGGGGACGGGGGCCGTCTCGTCGCCGCGCAGGCCGTAGAGGCGGTCGAGCAGGGTGGTCTTGCCGGCTCCGGGGAGCCCGGCGACGAGCACCAGGGATCCCGCCGGGTAGCACAGGACGGGTCCCGGATCCACCGCTTGGAGTTCGTGGATGGTCGTCTCCCGTATCGGCTTTCTCGGCCCGAGGTGTGGTTGGAGCAACGAACGCTCACGAGCGCTTGTTCCGTCCGGGACGCGGGGATCACCGGCCCTCGGGAACCGGTCCGATCATCGGCCTCCGATCACCAGCCGCGGGAGCGCCATTCCGGCAGCGAGGGACGTTCGCGGCCGAGCGTCGAGTCCTTGCCGTGGCCGGGATAGAACCAGGTGGCGTCCGGGAGCCGGTCGAAGACGCGCTCCTCGACGTCCGAGAGCAGCTGCTTGAAGCGTGTCGGGTCGCCCCAGGTGTTACCCACGCCGCCGGGAAACAGGCTATCGCCGGTGAACAGGTGCGGGCGCTCGGCCAGCTCGCCGCCGGCGTCGTACAGCAGCGCGATCGAGCCGGGCGTGTGGCCGCGCAGGTGGATGACGTCGAGCGTCGCGCGTCCCACCCGGACGGTGTCGCCCTGCTCGACGGGCTCGGCGACGGGCTCGGGCAGCGGCTCGGCGTCGCGGGGATGCGCGACGACGGGGGCGCTCGTGGCGCGCACCACCTCGCTCAGCGCCATCCAGTGGTCCTGGTGGCGGTGCGTGGTGACGATCCGCGCCAGGGGCCCGTCGCCGATCAGCTCCAGTAGCCGGGACGCCTCGTTGGCCGCGTCGATCAGCAGCTGCTCGCCGGTCGCGGTGCAGCGCAGGATGTAGGCGTTGTTGTCGTAGGGGCCGACCGCCACCTTCGTGACCGTGAGCCCGGGCAGCTCCCGCACGTCGGGCCGGCCGCCGACGTCGACGTTCCCGGTGTAGGTCATGGGGGTCCTTCCCGTCGGTGGTTGCGATGACCATCTTCCATCATCGGCCTTCCATCATCGGCCGTGGCGACCTCCCGGTCCCTCCAGGCCGCGAATGAGTCGCCAGACCCAGCCGAACCGTGCGCTCGCGGACGGACGTTTCCGTCTTGCCGCCGCAAGATGGTCAGTGGAAGATCGTGTCCACTGGTGAGGACGGTGAAGGTTGGTTACCGCGTTCCGTCCCGGACCGCCGGACAAGGAGACGCCGGAGGACCTCCTCCAGCACGCCTGTACGCTGGTCCGGCTCTGCGGCCGGGACTCCGCCGTCGCGGCGGTGTTCCTCGCCCTGGTCCTGGTGGGGACCGTGTCCCGGCTGGCGGCCGGACCGCCGGGTCCGGCGGCGCTCGCGCTGCTCCCGGTGGTGGCCGCGGCGTTCGCCGTCTCGGCCTCCTACGCGATCCGGTCGCGGCGGACGCTGGTGTCGGTGCTCGCCGGCGTCCGCGGCCGCACCGGCTCGCCGGTCGACCCGGGCGTACCGTGGACGCCGTTCGGGTCGGCGGCCGCGCTGGACGGCCGGGTCCGGGACGCGGAGCTGCGGCGGCTGCTGTCGGCGGCGCACCGCTGCGGCGAGCTGTCCTGGCAGGCCGTCGCGTGGGCGGCGGCGACCTCGGTGCTGTTCCTGTTCTGGACGATGGCGGCGGCGATGACGGGAGGGTGACCGGGTGACCGACGACGTTCCCGCCGGGGGGACTCCCCCCGCTCCCCGCTTCAGCCTGGACGTCCGTCCGGGCAGCTTCTGGGAGCGGCTGACCCCGACCGACCGGCAGGCCCTGCGCGCCATGGGCCGCCGCACCGACATCCCGCCCGGCGGGATGCTGTGCCACCAGGGGTCGGTCGCGCCCGCCGTGTACGTGGTGTTCAAGGCGTCGCCGCGCGCCGCCAGCAACGCCGTCGCCAAGGAGTTCGTGGACTCCAGCGACGGCGACGAGTCGATCATCGATCTGTTCGGGGCCGGGGACCTCGTCGGCGTCCTCGGCCCCTGGGGGCATCCGCAGCGCGGGACGGTCGCCGCGCTCGACCACGTCGCGGCGCTGCGGGTGGACCGCCGCAAGTTCCGCAGCCTGCTGGCCGCCAGCCCGCAGGTCGCCGAGGCGATGATGCACGCGATCTCCGAGAGCGTCACGTTCGGCGGGCGGCGGCACGCGGTGCGGGCGGCCGACCATCCGCAGCGGCTCGCCTACCACCTGCTGGAGCTGGCCCACCGGTTCGGCGAGCCCGCCCCCGGCGGCCAGGGGACGCGGATCCCGCTGAAGCTCAGCCAGGCGGAGCTGGCGAACTGGGCGGGGATCTCGCGCGAGACGCTGGTGCGGTGGTTCCGGCTGTGGCGGTCCAGGGGGATCCTCGACCGCAGGCCGCGGCCGCTGACCGTCCTCGACACCGAACGGCTGCGCCGGGCCGCGAGCCCATGGGGGGACGAGTGGCCCGCCGTGGAACGCGAGCCCGCGCGCGAGCCGGAGACCGAGGCCGCCGCCGGGATCGCGGCGCGCGAGCCGGTGCGCCTGGAGGGCGGCGGGTCGCCGCAGGTTCTGCTGCCCGCCGACAACCCGTACTTCGCGGGCCGCGCGATCAGCCTGGGGAAGCTCGACCTGCTGGTCGGCCAGTCGGAGTGGCCGCGCGCGGTGATCGTCCAGGGGATGGCCGGGGTCGGCAAGACCACGCTCGCGCTGCACTGGGCGCACCGCGTCGTCGACCGGTTCCCGGACGGCGTCCTGTTCGCCGACCTGCGCGGCACACGCCGCAGCCCCGTCACCCCCGCGGAGGCGATGGGGCAGGTGCTGCGCGCGGCGGGCGTGCCCGGCGACCAGCTCCCGCGGACGGAGGCCGAGCTGGCGGCGCAGTGCCGCTCGCTCCTGGCCGACCGGCGGATGCTGCTGATCCTCGACAACGCCTCGCGGCCCGAGCAGATCAGGCCGCTGCTGGCCGCGGCGACGTCCGGGCTGGTCGTCGTGACGAGCCGGCGGCGGCTGCCCGACCTGCTCGAAGGCGCCGACATCCGGACGCTGGAGCTGCGGGAGATGGCGACGCAGGAGGCCGTCGACCTGATCTCCAACGTCCTCGGGCCGGGGGACGCCCGCGTCCGGGACGAGCACAAGGCCGTCGTGCGGCTCGCCGGCGAATGCGGGCACCTGCCGCTGGCGCTCGGCGTCATGGCGGGACGGCTGGCCGAGAACCCCGGCGAGTCCATCGCCGCGACCGTCCGGCAGCTGGCCGAGCGGGACGCGAAGGACGCGCCCCCCTACGGGCCGGGCCTGACGGGGGGCGGGCTGAGCGAGGGCGCGTCGCACGGCTCGTCCGGGCCGGGGCTGCAGGCCGTCCTCAGCCCGACGTTCGACGTCGCCTACCGCAGCCTGCGCAGCGACCAGCGGGAGGCGTTCCGCAGGCTCGGCCTCATCACCGGCCCCGACTTCACCCCCGCCGCGCTCGCCGCCCTCCAGGACCGGACGGTCGATGAAGCCCGCGAATGCCTGGAGGGGCTCCGGCAGGCGTACCTCGTCCACGACGTCCGTCCGGGCCGCTACCGGATGCACGAACTGCTGCGCGACTTCGCCCGCCAGCGCGGCCTGCGGGAGGACTCCGACGGCGAGCTGATGGCGGCGCAGCGGCGGCTGCTCGCCGGCTACCTCGCCGAGGCGCGCGGGGCAGGGGCGGCGCTGGCGATGCGGCCACGTCCGGCGGTGCACCGGAGGGAGGCGCGGAGCCGTCCGGCCACCGCCGCCGACCGCGCGGCCGGGCTCGCCTGGTTCGAGTCCGAGCGGCGCAACCTCGTCGCCGCCGTCCACCAGGCCGCCCGGCTGGGCCTGCACCGGACGTGCTGGGAGCTCGCGGACGCCCTGTTCGACTTCCAGGAGTTCCGGCGCTACACGGAGGACAACATCGCCGTCCACCAGGCGGGCCTGCACGCGGCCCGCACCGAGGAGGACTGGGCGGCGGCGGCCGTCATGCTGCACAACCTGGCGATGGCGCAGTTCGAGCTGGGCGGGTCCGTCCAGGCCATCGGGTACGGGGAGGACGCGCGGCGCGGGTTCCGTGCCGTCGACCCGCCCGACCGGTACGGGGAGGCGGTCACCCTCGCGACCCTCGCCGACGTGCACGTGGCGCTCGGCCGCTACCTGACGGCGATCCAGCACGCGCGCCGCTCCCTGAACATCCACGAGAAGCTGCGGGACGAAGGCGGAGACCTCGGCGACGGCGGAGTCGCCAAGGGCCACGACACGCTCGCCCGCGCCCACCTGGGCCTCGGCGACTACGAGAAGGCCCTCGACCACGCGGGCAAGGCGCTGCGCGTGCGGCGCCGGGTGGACGACCAGCCGGGCGTGGCGGAGACGCTGCTCACCGTCGCGCAGGTCCATCGGCGGCAGGGGAACGTCCACGAGGCGGTGTCGCACGCGCTGGAGGCCCTCTACATCCGGCAGGAACTCGCCGACATGCACGGCGCCGCGCAGGCGCTGACGGAGCTGGCGCGCATGAACGCCGCGCTCGGCCTGCGCGACATGGCGCAGCAGGACGCCGAACAGGCCCTGCGCACCTACCGCGCCCTGGGCGCGCGCCACGGCGAGGCCCGCACGCTGACCACGCTCGGCATGCTCATGTGCGACGCCACCAGGTTCGCCGAGGCGTTCACCTACTGCGGGCAGGCGCTGCGCCTGCACCGCGACACCAGCGACCGGCACGGCGAGGCGGAGGCGCTCGCGCAGATCGGGATCGTCCACTGGCGGCTCGGCCGGTACCGGGAGGCGCGCGAGCACTTGCTGCGCGCGGTGGAGATCCGCCGCGAGATCGGCGATCAGCACGGCGAGGCCCACGACCTGGAGCACCTGTCGGTGGTCATGCGCCGCCTCAGCCGCCACCAGGAGGCGTTCGTCCTCGGCCTGGAGGCCCTGGACCTGTGGCACCAGCTCGGCGCCCAGGGCGGGCTGGCCGGGACGCTCGGCAGCCTCGCCCGCACCTACTCCCACCTCGGCCTGCCCGCGGACGCCGAGCGCGCCGCGCGGCAGGCGCTGAAGATCCGCGAGGACGGCGGCGACTGGTACGGCCTCGGCGTCGGCATGGACACCCTCGCCGCCGTGCTCCGCCGCGCCGGACGACCCGAGGAGGCCCTCGAACGGGAGCTGGAGGCGCTGCAGTACCTCCGCGAGGTCGGCGACCGGCACTCCGAGGGCACCGCGCTGGTCCACCTCGCCGTGATCCACCTCGACCTCGGCCACGCCGACGAGGCCCTGGAGACCGGGCGGCGCGCCCTCGACCTGGCGACCGAGCTCGGCGACACCCGCGAGCAGGCGTACGCGCTGCACACCATGGCCCGCGCGTCGCAGCTGCTCGGCAAGCACGCCCGCGCCGCCGAGCACGTCAACGCCGAGATCGTCATCCGCCGCGACATGGACGACCAGCGGGGCCTGCGGCGGGCGCTGGAACTGCTCCGCGACTGCCAGCTCGCGCTCGGCGACCAGGCCGCGGCGGCCGACTGCGTCCGCCGCGTCCGCGCCCTCGACAGCTGGCTCGAATCGGATCGATCACTCGACATGTGACATAAGACCTAGTCCATCGACGCAGCGCCGCGTTCACTGGACCGTGACGGACCGCGCGCGGGTTCGGCGGAGGAGGCGAGATGGAGACCACCCGGTTCTGGGACGTGCTGCCCGCGCGCGCCCGGGAGGCGCTGCTGCGGGCCGGCGCCCCGGTGGTGATCAGGCCGGGCGCGTTCCTCATGCGCGAGCACACCCGCGCGTCCCAGGTCTTCGTGCTGCGCGCCGGAGCCGTCAAGGTATGGGTGGACCGCGACGGCGACATGGCCATCCTGGACGTCCTCGGCCCCGGCGACCTCGTCGGGGAGATGGAGGCCGTGGACGGCGGCGTCCGGCACGCCAACGTCGAGGCGATGACCCGCGTGGAGGCGCTCGTGCTGCCCGCCGGGCGGTTCCGGACCGTCCTCGACGCGCATCCCGGCTCGGTGTGGGCGGTCGCCGCCGTCCTGTCCGAGCGGCTTCGCGACTCCAACGACATGCGCGTCGCCCACTTCCCCGACGACCCCGAGCGGCGCCTCGCGACGCGGCTGCTGCGCCTGGTGGCGCGCTTCGGCTCCCCGGTCAAGGAGGACCGCCCGGACGGCGCCGCCGCCCCCCTCGGCGCGGCCGGGGAGCCGGACGCCGTGGTGGACGGGGGCGGCGTCCAGGTCAAGGTCCCGGTCTCCCAGCAGGACCTCGGCCGCTGGGCGGGCATGGGCCGCCGGAAGGTCGCGCAGATCCTCGCGGCGGAGCCCGTCCGCGGCGGGCTCACCGTGGCCCGCAACTCGATCGTCGTCCGCTCCGTCGACGCCCTGCACCGCCTCGCGGGCCACGACACCGACTGAGGCCCGCCGGGGTCAGAAACCGGTGGTCTCGTGGGGCCACGGCGGCGGCGCCGGCAGCGGCCCGTCCGGACGGATCGTCACCCCGGCGCCGTCCGAGCGGCCGCTCAGCCAGCCGAGCAGCGCCCGCCCCGACCCCGACGCCTCCGGCCCGCCCGGCGCCCAGCCCAGGTCGGCGGACTCGCCGGAGTCGGTCGCGGTGAGCCGGTGCCCGGCGAGCTCGCCGCGCAGCTTCTCCGGCAGCGCGGCCATGTCCGTCAGCGTCCTGCCGAGCGCCCACCGGACGTAGGACTCGGGCCAGTCGGCGGGCCCGTACCCGGCGGCGAGGTCGACGTGGTGCGCCTCCACCTCGTGCCAGCGCCGGTACAGCGTGAACCAGGCCGGATGCGGCCAGCCCTGCATCGCGCTCACCCGCACGTTCCAGGCGTCCTCGGGCATCGTCCGCGCCTGCTCGGCGAACCGGGCCGCCGTCGCGCGGACGTCCTCGATCAGCTCGTCGCGGCCGCGCCCGGCGCCCGCCTCCAGGTCGGCGTTGCGGACGTCCATGCTCGGGTACTGCGGGATCTCCACGCCCGTCCGCGCCCATTCGAGCAGGTTCCACAGCGAGTCGGCGTTGCGGGCGATGTGGGTCGCCACATGGCCGCGGCTCCACCCCGGCAGCGCCGACGGGGCCCGCAGGTCCTGGTCGCTGAGCCCGGACAGCGTCCCGATGATCCGTTCCATGCCCGGATCCAGCTCGTCGATGACCTCGCGCCACGTCATGAGAACCCTCCCTAGCCCCGAAAAGGGCCTCCATCCTGTCGCACGCCTCCGCCCCGTGTCACACAATGGCGATCATGGAGCTTCCGATCTGCCTGACCTGCGGCGTCCAGTACGCCGGACCGCGCCCCGACTGCCCGATCTGCGAGGACGAGCGCCAGTACGTCGGCTGGGACGGCCAGCGCTGGACGACCCTGGAGGAGCTGCGCGCCGGCCACCGCGGAAGGGTCGCCGAGGAGGGCCCGGACGTCGTCGGGATCGGCTGCGAGCCGGCCACCGCCATCGGCCAGCGCGCCCTGCTGCTGCGCGCGCCGTCCGGCAACGTCCTGTGGGACGCGATCACCTACATCGACGACGACCTGATCCGCCAGGTCACCGAGCTCGGCGGCATCTCCGCCATCGCGATCAGCCACCCGCACTTCTACGGCAGCATGATCGAGTGGGCGCACGCGTTCGACGCGCCCGTCTACATCCACGAGGCCGACCGGCGCTGGGTGGCCCGCCCCGACGACGCCGTCGTCCACTGGACGGGCGACACCCACGAGCTGGCCGACGGGCTCACGCTCGTCAACGCGGGCGTGCACTTCGACGGCGGGCAGGTCCTGCACTGGCGCGAGGCCCGCGCGGTGTTCTCCGGCGACATCCTGCAGGTCGTCAACGACCGCGACTGGGTCAGCTTCATGTACTCGTACCCGAACTACATCCCGGAGCGTCCCCGCACCGTCCGCCGGGCCCTGCGGCTCCTGGAGCCTTACGACTTCGACCGCGTCTACGGCGCCTGGTGGAAGAAGATCGTCTACACGGACGGCAAGCAGGCCGTCCGCCGCTCCGCCGACCGCTACCTCGCCTACGCCCTCGACGACGAGTAGGTCGCACGGGCGACCCGCGCGGGCGTTCCGGTGGCGGGTGGTGTTCGAACACGTGTACGGTGCGAGAGTGCCGACCGCACGGGCGGGGAGCACGGTGAAATGCGGCGGCGGCCGCCGCTGTTATGGCCTCGGGGGATTCTGTCGCACCCCCTGGCTAGCCTTGAGACCGACGTGTCTCTCCCCATCGCCGAACCCAATCGCCGCGCCCAGAAGAGGAACCGGAAGAACGCCGTGCATGACCGACTCATCGTGCGTGGAGCACGCGAGCACAACCTGCAGGACGTCTCGCTCGACCTCCCGCGGGACTCCCTGATCGTGTTCACCGGTCTGTCGGGTTCCGGGAAGTCGAGCCTGGCGTTCGACACGATCTTCGCGGAGGGCCAGCGCCGGTACGTGGAGTCGCTGTCGGCCTACGCCCGCCAGTTCCTCGGCCAGATGGACAAGCCCGACGTCGACTTCATCGAGGGCCTGTCCCCGGCGGTGTCGATCGACCAGAAATCGACCAGCAAGAACCCCCGGTCGACGGTCGGCACGATCACCGAGGTGTACGACTACCTGCGGCTCCTCTACGCCCGGATCGGCCACCCCCACTGCCCCGAGTGCGGCCGCCCGATCAGCCGGCAGGCGCCGCAGCAGATCGTCGACCGGGTGCTGGAGCTGGAGTCCGGCACCCGCTTCCAGGTGCTCGCACCCGTGATCCGCGGGCGCAAGGGCGAATACCTGGAGCTGTTCCGCGAGCTGCAGTCCAAGGGCTACTCGCGGGCCCTGGTCGACGGCGAGATGATCCGCCTGGACGAGCCGCCCAAGCTGAAGAAGCAGGAGAAGCACGACATCTCCGTCGTGGTCGACCGGCTCTCGGTGAAGGACTCGGCCCGGCAGCGGCTCGCCGACTCGGTGGAGACCGCGCTCGGCCTCGCGGGCGGCACGATCGTCCTCGACTTCGTCGACCTGCCCGAAGGCGACGAGCACCGCACCCGGATGTACTCCGAGCACCTCTACTGCCCTTACGACGACCTGTCGTTCGAGGAGCTGGAGCCGCGGTCGTTCTCGTTCAACTCGCCCTACGGCGCCTGCCCCGACTGCACCGGGCTCGGTACCCGCATGGAGGTCGACCCCGAGCTCGTCGTCCCGGACGTGGAGATCAGCCTCGGCGAGGGCGCGATCCAGCCGTGGTCGAACGGGCACGTCAGCGACTACTTCCTGCGGCTGCTGTCCGCGCTCGGCGACGCGATGGGCTTCGACCTCAACACGCCGTGGGAGCGGCTGCCCGCCAAGGCCCGCAAGGCGATCCTGAACGGGCACGAGACGCAGGTCCACGTCCGCTACAAGAACCGCTACGGCCGGACGAGGTCGTACTACACGTCCTACGAGGGCGTGATCCCGTACATCCAGCGCCGCCACGCCGAGTCCGAGAGCGACGCCAGCCGGGAGAAGTTCGAGGGCTACATGCGCGAGATCCCGTGCCCGACGTGCGAGGGCGCCCGGCTCAAGCCGGTCGTGCTCGCCGTCACCATGGGCGGGATGTCGATCGCCGAGGTCGCCGCGATGCCGATCGGCGAGGCCGCGAAGTTCCTGCTGGCGATGGAGCTGAGCGAGCGCGAGACGCACATCGCCGAGCGCGTCCTCAAGGAGATCAACGCGCGGCTCGGGTTCCTGCTGGACGTCGGCCTCGACTACCTCACCCTCGACCGGGCGTCCGCGACGCTGGCGGGCGGCGAGGCGCAGCGCATCCGGCTGGCCACGCAGATCGGCTCCGGGCTGGTCGGCGTCCTGTACGTGCTGGACGAGCCGTCCATCGGCCTGCACCAGCGCGACAACCACCGCCTGCTGGAGACGCTGCTCCGGCTCCGCGACATGGGCAACACGCTGATCGTCGTCGAGCACGACGAGGACACCATCGCCGCCGCCGACTGGATCGTCGACATCGGCCCCCGCGCCGGGGAGCACGGCGGCGAGATCGTCGTGTCCGGCACGCTGGACGACCTGAAGAAGTCCGAGCGCTCGCTGACCGGCGCGTATCTGGACGGGCGCCGCGAGATCGCCGTCCCGGAGATCCGCCGCCCGCGGACGCGCGGGCGCGAGGTCACCGTCAAGGGCGCCCAGCAGAACAACCTGCGCGACGTCGACGTCTCGTTCCCGCTCGGCGTCCTCACCGCCGTGACGGGCGTGTCGGGCTCCGGCAAGTCGACGCTGGTCAACGACATCCTCTACAACGCGCTCGCCAAGAAGCTGAACGGCGCGAGGACCGTCCCCGGCAAGCACAAGCGCGTCAACGGCGTCGACCAGCTCGACAAGGTCGTCCACGTCGACCAGTCGCCGATCGGGCGCACCCCGCGCTCCAACCCGGCGACCTACACCGGCGTGTTCGACCACATCCGCAAGCTGTTCGCGCAGACCACCGAGGCGAAGGTGCGCGGCTACCAGCCGGGCCGGTTCTCCTTCAACGTCAAGGGCGGGCGCTGCGAGAACTGCTCCGGCGACGGCACCATCAAGATCGAGATGAACTTCCTGCCGGACGTCTACGTCCCCTGCGAGGTCTGCCACGGCGCCCGCTACAACCGGGAGACGCTCGAGGTCCACTACAAGGGCAAGACGATCTCCGAGGTGCTCGACATGCCGATCGAGCAGGCCACGACGTTCTTCGAGCCCGTCACGGCGATCCACCGGCATCTGAAGACGCTCAACGACGTGGGGCTCGGGTACGTCCGGCTCGGGCAGCCCGCCCCGACCCTGTCGGGCGGCGAGGCGCAGCGCGTCAAGCTGGCGTCCGAGCTGCAGAAGCGCTCCACCGGCCGCACCATCTACGTCCTGGACGAGCCGACCACGGGCCTGCACTTCGAGGACATCCGCAGGCTCCTCGGCGTCCTGAACGGCCTGGTCGACAAGGGCAACACGGTGATCGTCATCGAGCACAACCTGGACGTCATCAAGACCGCCGACTGGATCGTCGACATGGGCCCCGAGGGCGGCTCCCGCGGCGGCACCGTCGTCGCCACCGGAACCCCCGAGGACGTCGCCGCCGAGGAGGCCAGCTACACCGGCCAGTTCCTCGCCAAGATCCTTTCCTGACCGGTTCGGGCCACGGCGGAAATCCGTCCGCGTTCGCTGAACCGTCCGGGTGGGCGGGGCCGTGTTGTGGGGTGAGGCGCTGAAAGGCGCGTCCCGCAGGAGACGGCATCCACCTCGGCGCCGCGGGCGCGGGGAACCGCGGCGCGAGCTCCTCCGAACGCGGGACCGGCCGGGCCGGCGGCGTGCGGGGAGATCCCCGCGGGCAGGGACGCCGCGGGTCCGGTCCGCTGTTCCGGGACCCCTCCCGGTCAAGGGGGAGGGGCCTCCGGGACGCCTGGGCGGGATCGTCTGCGCCTGCCGCCGTCCGCCCGGACATCCGCCGCCCGAGTGCCGCCCGTGGGCGGGTCGCCGCAGGTCCCGGGGTCGCCGTCCAGGATCATGGACCCCATGACTGACGCAGAGGGGATCGGCCGCCGCACGGTGCTGTGCGGGGCCGGGGCCGTCGGCGCCGCCGCCCTGGTCGGGTGCGGCGGCGACGAGGAGAAGTCCGCGCAGGAGCTCAAGGGCAAGGAGGTCGCGAAGGCCGCCGACGTCCCGGTCGGCGGCGGGAAGGTCAACGCGGCGGAGAAGATCGTGGTGACGCAGCCGAGCCAGGGCGTCTTCAAGGCGTTCACGGCGGTCTGCACGCACCAGGGCTGCACCGTGGGCGGGGTGTCCAACGGGGTGATCACGTGCGACTGCCACGGCAGCGAGTTCAAGATCGCGGACGGGTCGGTGCGGCGCGGCCCGGCCGACAAGCCGCTGAAGGAGTATCCGGTGCAGGTCAAGGACGGCGGGATCGTCGTCAGCTGACCGTCCGGCGTCCGCCGAGCGTGCGGTCCG
Organism: Actinomadura sp. KC06; assembly: GCF_004348735.1. GTDB lineage: Bacteria > Actinomycetota > Actinomycetes > Streptosporangiales > Streptosporangiaceae > Spirillospora. Next base: position 68,306 of record NZ_SMKT01000001.1, on the reverse strand, counting down.
GCGTCCGCCGAGCGGCCGCCCCTCGCCCGCCGAACTGGTTCGGAATTGAACCATCCCGGCCGCGGATCCGTGCTCCCTGGTGACGTACGGGAATCGAGATGTCACCGGAGGGCGAGTATGCCAGAGGGGTCCGAGACGCGACTGGACGGGGCGGAGCAGGCGCCGGGGGGCACGGCGGCCGGGGGCGGCACCCGCAGAGGGCTGCTCGTCGGAGCGGGCCTCGCGGGCGTCGCCGGGCTGGCGGCGGCCTGCGGCGGCTCCGGCGACGACGACGCGGGCGGCTCGGCGGACACCGGCACGGGCGGCGGCTCCGGCGGCGGCCAGGAGACCGGCGGCGGTGGCGGGGGCACGGCCCTCGCGGCCGCCGCCGACATCCCGGTCGGCGGCGGCAAGGTCTTCAAGGACGCCAAGGTCGTGGTGTGCCAGCCGGCGCAGGGCGAGTTCAAGGCGTTCTCGTCCGCCTGCACGCACCGCGGCTGCGCCGTCGGGTCGGTGTCCGGCGGCACGATCAACTGCCACTGCCACGGCAGCAAGTTCAAGATCACGGACGGCTCGGTGGCGAACCCGCCCGCGGAGGAGCCCTTGGAGGAGAAGAAGATCAACGTTCAGGGCGGGCAGATCATGCTCGCCTGACCGTCGGCGCGTGCGCCGGGCCGTCCCCGCCGGGGCCGGCCCGGCCGCCGCCGGAGACCGCCCGGCCGTCCCCGGGCGCGTTCCGCGCCTCGCCGGGCATCGTGTGGGTATCGCCGGGCCTGGCGCGGGCGTCGCCGGGGGCGGTGCGGGCCGCTGCGGAGGCGGGGCCTTCCGCGGGGGCGGTCCCGCCGCCGTCGGGCGCGGCCCGGCCGCCGTCGCCGCGGCCGTCGAGGGCGGTCTCCAGGGGTTCGACGCGGAAGCGGGGGAGCGCCTCGGGGTAGCGGTCGCGGATGTGGGAGACGAGATGCTCGCGGACGTCGCAGCGCAGGTCCCAGGTGCTCGCCGAGTCCGCCGCGCTCATCATCGCGCGGATCGTGACCAGCCCGTTCGGCTGGACGCCCACCGCCTGCAGGATCCACTCGCGCCGGTCCCACAGCGGGTTGTCGCGGAGCGCCGCGTACAGCTCGGCGCGCAGCTCCTCGATCGGCACCGACCAGTCGACGTGCAGGTCCACCGAGCCGAGCAGCCGGGACGAGTGCCGGGTCCAGTTCTCGAACGGCTGCTCGGTGAAGTACGACACCGGGAAGATCATCCGCCGGTCGTCCCAGAGCCGCAGCGCCACGTAGGACAGGGTCAGCTCCTCGACCCGTCCCCACTCGCCCTGCACGACGACGACGTCGTCCAGCCGCAGCGCGTCGCTGAACGCCAGCTGCAGCCCGGCGAGCAGGTTGCCCAGCACCGGCCGCGCCGCGATCCCGACGACCAGCCCGGCGACGCCCGCCGACGCCAGCACCCCGGCGCCGACCGCGCGCACGCCCGGGAAGGTGAACAGCGCGGCGCCCAGCGCCAGGACCACGATCAGCACGGCCGCGATGCGGCGCAGCAGCAGCATCTGCGTGCGGGCCTTCCTGGCCCGCCGGTTGCGGTCGCCCTCGATCCGCATCAGCCGCTCCAGCGGCGGGTCGCTCAGCGCGTAGCCGATCCGCAGCACCAGCCACGTCGTCGCGCCGATCGCCGCGATCCGCACCCCCTGCCGGACCGCGTCCTCGGCCGGGTCGCCGAGCAGCCGGTACGGCATCGCCGTGCCGCAGCCCACGACCGCGGCGAACGCGAACGCGGGCGCGGCGACCCGCCGGGCGGCGAGCCCGGCCCCAGGCCAGCGGGTCGACAGCCGTCCCGCCAGCAGGCGCCGCCCCGCCTCGACGACGGTCACGGACGCGGCGACCACCGCCGCCAGGACTATCCAGGACCCGAACGCGGACACGCTCGAACCGACCTCCTCCCGCTGCGCGCGGAAACCTCGTCCGACCCTCCCTTTCCCGGAGTTTTGCGATCATGTGAACCTGGCGGAGAGATCTCCGTCACCCGCGGAGCCGTGCGTGGTGGGCACGCGCGGGAGCACGGCGTGTCGGTGCCGCCCACTAGGCTTTTGGACGTGGCAGACCCGGCGACCTACCGACCCGCATCCGGCTCCATCCCCGAGTCACCCGGGGTGTACCGGTTCCGAGACGAGCACGGCCGGGTCATCTACGTCGGCAAGGCCAAGAGCCTCCGCCAGCGCCTCAACTCCTACTTCGCCGACTTCTCCGCGCTGCATCCCCGCACGCAGACCATGGTCCGGACCGCCGCCAAGGTCGACTGGACGGTCGTCGCCACCGAGGTCGAGGCGCTCCAGCTCGAATACTCCTGGATCAAGGAGTTCGATCCGCGGTTCAACGTCCGTTACCGCGACGACAAGTCGTATCCCTACCTCGCCGTCACCCTGAACGAGGAGTTCCCGAGGGTGATGGTGATGCGCGGTGCCAAACGGAAGGGCGTGCGCTACTTCGGGCCGTACTCCCACGCGTGGGCGATCCGGGAGACGGTCGACCAGCTGCTGCGCGTGTTCCCCGTCCGGACGTGCAGCGCGGGCGTGTTCAAGCGGCAGCACCAGCTCGACCGGCCCTGCCTGCTCGGCTACATCGGCAAATGCTCGGCGCCGTGCGTCGGCCGCGTCACGCCCGACGAGCACCGCCTCCTCGCCGAGGACTTCTGCGACTTCATGGCGGGCCACACCACCCGGTTCATCAAGCGCCTCGAACGCGACATGCGCGAGGCCGCCGCGTCGCAGGAGTACGAGCGCGCGGCCCGGCTCCGCGACGACGTCCGCGCGCTGGAGCGGGCGCTGGAGAAGCAGGCCGTCGTCCTGCCCGACCGCACCGACTGCGACATGATCGCCTTCGCGGAGGACGAGCTGGAGGCGGCCGTCCAGGTGTTCTACGTGCGCGGCGGGCGGATCCGCGGGCAGCGCGGCTGGGTCGTCGACAAGGTCGAGGACGTCACCACCGCCGACCTGGTCGAGCACTTCCTCATCCAGATCTACAGCGAGAGCGAATCGGTGCCGCGGGAGGTGTTCGTCCCGGCCGTCCCGCCCGAGGAGGAGGCGATGACCGAGCTGCTGTCCGAGCAGCGCGGCGGGCCGGTCCGGCTCCGCGTGCCGCAGCGCGGCGACAAGAAGTCCCTGCTGGAGACGGTCGCCCGCAACGCGCACGAGGCGCTCAAGCAGCACAAGACGCGCCGCGCGTCCGACCTGACCACCCGCAGCCGCGCGCTCCAGGAGATCCAGGACGCGCTGGAGCTGGATGACGCGCCCCTGCGCATCGAGTGCTACGACGTGTCCAACCTGCAGGGCACCAACGTGGTCGCGTCGATGGTCGTGTTCGAGGACGGCCTGGCCCGCAAGAGCGAGTACCGCCGGTTCACGATCAAGGCCGTCGAGGGGCAGGACGACGTCCGCTCCATCCACGAGGTCATCACCCGCAGGTTCAAGCGGTACCTCGCCGAGAGCGAGAAGATGGGCGAGCTCGATCATTTGGGCGATCCCGACGAAGAGGGAGCGCATCAGCCGATCGATCCGGAGACGGGCAGGCCGCGCAAGTTCGCCTACCCGCCCAACCTCGTGGTCGTCGACGGCGGCCCGCCGCAGGTCGCCGCCGCGCAGCGGGCCCTGGACGAGCTCGGCGTCGATGACATCGCCGTCTGCGGCATCGCCAAGCGGCTGGAGGAGATCTGGCTGCCCGGCGAGGGCGACCCGGTGATCCTGCCGCGCAACAGCGAGGGCATGTTCCTCGTCCAGCGGGTCCGCGACGAGGCGCACCGGTTCGCCATCACCTTCCACCGGCAGCGGCGGTCCAAGTCCATGACGGTGAGCGAACTCGATAACGTTCCGGGTCTGGGCCCGGCGCGCCGCGCGGCGCTGCTGAAGCATTTCGGCTCGCTGAAGCGCTTGAAGGACGCGACGCCGGAGCAGGTCGCCGAGGTCCCGGGGATCGGCCTGCGCAGCGCCGAGGGCATCGTCGCGGCCCTGCACGGCACGAGCGGGCACGGGACGAGTGGGCACGGGACGAGTGGGCACGGCGCGAGCGGGCACGGCGCCGCGGTCCCGCGCGGGGGCGGCGGGACGGACGGCGCCGGAACGAACGGCGCCGCGACGGGTGGAAACGACGGGGAGCACACGGGGAGAGGGTCATGACCAGCGAGACGAAGATCCCGGACATCGTGATCGTCACCGGCATGTCCGGGGCGGGCCGCAGCACGGCGGCCAAGTCCCTGGAGGACCTCGACTGGTTCGTGGTCGACAACCTGCCGCCGGGCCTGCTGGCCACGATGGCCGACCTCGGCGGCCGGGTGAAGGACGCCGTGCCCCGCATCGCCGTCGTCGTGGACGTCCGCAGCCGCGCCTTCACCGAGGACCTGCACTCCTCCATCGCCGAGCTGGAGGCGCGCGGCGTCCACCCGCGCGTGGTGTTCCTGGAGGCCAACGACGCCGACCTGGTGCGCCGGTTCGAGAGCGTCCGCCGCCCGCATCCGCTGCAGGGCGACGGCCGCCTCGTCGACGGCATCGCCCGCGAGCGGGAGCTGGTCCGCGAGGTCCGCGCCGAGGCCGACCTGGTGATCGACACCAGCGGCCTCAACGTGCACGAGCTCCGCAACAAGATCATCGGGTTCTTCGGCAACGACACCGGCGAGTCCAGCCTCCGCGCGACCGTCGTGTCGTTCGGCTACAAGTACGGGCTGCCGGTCGACGCCGACCTCGTCGTCGACTGCCGGTTCCTGCCGAACCCGCACTGGGTGCCGGAGCTGCGGCCGAAGACGGGCCGCGACGCCGCCGTCCGCGACTACGTCCTCGGGCAGCGCGGCGCCAAGGAGTTCCTGTACGCGTACGCGGAGGTGCTGCGCCTCCTCGCCGACGGCTACGAGCGCGAGGGCAAGCACTACGTGACCCTGGCCGTGGGCTGCACCGGCGGCAAGCACCGTAGTGTGGCCATGGCGGAGCAGATCGCCGCCCGGCTGCGGGACGAGGGCATCGAGGTGCAGGTCGCGCATCGCGACCTCGGCCGCGAGTAGAATCCCCGTCCGGCCCCTGGTTGGGGACGACCCCCACACCCCCCGGGAAATACTGGCGCCCGGCGGGGTCCCGGACGAGGAGAGCAGGTCGACGGCACGGTGAAGCCCAACGGCCCGAAGGTCGTCGCGCTCGGCGGCGGCCACGGCCTCTACGCCTCGCTGTCGGCGCTGCGCCGCGTCACCGACCGGCTGACCGCGATCGTCACCGTCGCCGACGACGGCGGGTCCAGCGGGCGGCTGCGCCGCGAGCTCGGGGTCCTCCCGCCCGGCGACCTGCGCATGGCGCTCGCCGCGCTGTGCGGCGACGACGAGTGGGGCCAGACGTGGCGCGACGTCGTCCAGCACCGCTTCCGCAGCGAGGGCGACCTGCAGGGCCACGCCGTCGGGAACCTCCTCATCGTCGCGCTGTGGGAGCTGCTCGGGCAGGAGGCGGCCGTCGACGGGCTCGACTGGGTCGGGCGGCTGCTCGGCGCGCACGGACGGGTCCTGCCGATGGCGGCCGTCCCGATGGACATCGTCGCGGAGGTGCGCGGCGCCGACCCGTCGAGGCCCGACGAGATCACCCACGTCAAGGGGCAGGTCGCGTGCGCGAAGACGCCCGGCAGCGTGCTCGGCGTCTCGCTGGTCCCGGCCGACCCGCCCGCCTGCCCGGAGGCGCTCGCCGCCGTCGACGACGCCGACTGGATCGTGTTCGGGCCCGGCTCGTGGTTCACCAGCGTCCTGCCGCACCTGAAGGTCCCGGCGCTGGCCCGCGCCCTGGCCGGGTCCCGCGCCCGCCGCGCCGTCGCGCTGAACCTCGCGCCGCAGCCCGGCGAGACCGACGACTTCTCCCCGCAGACCCATCTGGAGGTCCTGCGCGCGCACGCACCCGACCTGAGCGTGGACGTCGTCCTCGCCGACCGCGGGGTGGTGGACGACCCGGCGGCGCTCGACAAGGCCGTCCAGGAGATCGGCGGGCGGCTCGTGCTCGCCGACGTCGCCGCCGACGAGGCCGCCGAAGACGGGTCCCCGCGCCATGAACCCGCCCGTCTGGCCCAAGCCTTCGTACAGATATTCAGTGAGTGACGCCCGGCGCCGCCGCGATCGGCGACACTGCTGGGAGTCCGATAGGGGGAGGGGTCCAACTCATGGCGATGACCGGTGTGGTCAAGGACGAGCTGAGCAGGCTGACGATCTTGAAGCCGTGCTGCCGCAAGGCCGAGGTCTCGACGCTGCTGCGCTTCGCGGGCGGGTTGCACCTGGTCAGCGGGCGCATCGTGATCGAGGCCGAGATCGACACCGGAGTCGCGGCCCGGCGGCTGATCAAGGACATCGCGGAGGTGTTCGGGCACACCTCCGAGGTCGTCGTGCTCGCGCCGAGCGGCCTGCGTAAAGGCAACCGCTACGTCGTCCGCGTGTTCCGGGACGGCGAGTCGCTCGCCCGGCAGACCGGTCTGATCGACAACAACGGGCGGCCCGTCCGGGGCCTGCCGCGGCATGTCGTCGCTGGCGCGGCCTGCGACGCGGAGTCGGCGTGGCGGGGCGCGTTCCTCGCGCACGGCTCGCTGACCGAGCCGGGCCGGTCCATGTCGCTGGAGGTGACGTGCCCGGGCCCGGAGGCGGCGCTCGCGCTGGTCGGCGCGGCCCGCCGCCTCAAGATCCACGCCAAGGCCCGCGAGGTCCGCGGCGTCGACCGGGTCGTCGTCCGCGACGGCGACGCGATCAGCGCGCTGCTCACCCGGCTCGGCGCGCACGACAGCGTGCTGGCCTGGGAGGAGCGCCGGATGCGCCGCGAGGTCCGCGCCACCGCCAACCGGCTCGCCAACTTCGACGACGCGAACCTGCGGCGCTCGGCCCGCGCCGCCGTCGCCGCCGGCGCCCGCGTCGCCCGCGCGCTGGAGATCCTCGGCGACGACGCGCCCGAGCACCTCGTCAAGGCCGGGCGGCTCCGGCTGGAGCACAAGCAGGCGTCCCTGGAGGAGCTCGGCCAGCTCGCCGACCCGCCGCTGACCAAGGACGCCATCGCGGGCCGCATCCGCCGCCTGCTCGCGATGGCCGACAAGCGCGCCGGCGACCAGGGCATCCCCGGCACGGAGGCGAACCTGACCGCGGAGATGCTCGCGCCCTGACCTCAGCGGACGCGGTGCAGGCCGCCGTCCGGCCCGGCGGCGAAGGCGAGCCGGCGGCCGGAGAACGCCGCGTCCACGCGGACGCCGCCGCCGGGCAGCGGGCGGGTGCGCACCTCCGGTGGTTCCGTACCGCGGACGGGGGCGATCAGCGTCAGCATCCGCACCCGCGATCCCCGCGCCGAGAGCGACACGACCGGCGCGGGCGTCTTCTTGCGGTGCCCCGCCGCGACCCACCCCTGCCGGGGGTTCAGCGACCCGCGGACGGTCCGGGCCGGTGACGGCGGCGTTCCGGGCAGCGGTATCCGCAGGAAGTGGACGCGGACCCGTCCGGCGGTGGCGACGGCGCCCGTCCCGCGCGGCACGGCCGTGAACGCGGGAGGCAGGTGCCAGAGCTGCTCCACGGGGTGCGGGACGGCAGAGCGCACGTCGTCCAGCACCACGAGCGCGTCGGGATCGGACGCGGCGAGCACCGACCGCGACCGGGTCGTCCCGGTGAAGGCCGCGTCGGTGAAGGAGAACGTGTCGGCGCCGGGCCGGAACCGGTGCCCGGTCAGCGCCGTCGCCGCGTCCGGCTGGAACGGGACGTCCCGGACCACGACCGTGTTGTGGGCGTCGGGGGAGCGCAGCCACTGCTGCCACGCCGGGTCGCTGTAGCCGATGTGGCCGCTCGGGACGAGGACGTCGCGGCCGAGCGCGTGGAACGTCAGCGCCATGTGGTCGTTCTGGCCGTGCGCGTACCGGCCGGGGCCGAAACGCGCCGTGTAGGCCGTCTCGTCGGTGTACGCCCGGCCGTCGCGGCCCCATCCGGAGCGTCCCATCACGTATCCGGCCTGGTACACGCGCGCCCGCCGCGCGGGCGGAGTGCCCATGCGCCCCTGGGAGGCCACGTACCTGATCGGCCCGTCTCCGGGTGAGCTGATCGCGGACGCCTCCGACGCCTCCGATTCGCCGATCTGGACGAGGTCCCCGGCGGGCGTCGTCTGGAACGCGATGAACTCGTCCATCAGCCGGTGCCGCCGGACGAGCTCGTCCGGTACGGGACGCCCGCACCGGCGCATCACCTGGAACGCGAGCCGCCACCGGCTCCGGTTGTAGACCGTGTAGTACGCCGACTGCTCGTTGTTGGCGCCCTCCGCGTCGATGGCGGGCCGCGCGCCGCCCGGCGGGTCGAGGATCGCCTCGCGCAGCCGCCGGTGGCCGATGTCGGCGAGGTCGTCGCGGCCGATGCCGCAGCCCGCCGTCATGAGGATCATCGACTCGTCGGTGCCGTGGTTCCAGGGGCCGGAGTAGTGCCCGGGTTCGGCGAGCCACCGCGCATGGGCGGCGATGGCGTCGTCCAGCCACCGGCCGCTGCGGTGCCGGCGCAGGCAGACCAGGGTGGCCAGCCGGAACTTGGTGCCCTCGGAGATCGCCTGCCGCCGGTGCCGGCCGAACCGCTCCGGGTCGTCGTTGTCGCGCAGCCAGTCGCGGACGATGCCGGTGGCCGTGTCGAGCGCCGCGCGGTCGCCCGTCCGCCCGTACTCCTTGATCGCGCCGCCGAGCCATTCGAGGGAGTGCAGCCACAGCTGCCAGGTCCGGTTGCCGTAGGGATCGAAGCCCCAGTCCACGTCGGTGCCGGTGGCGACGCGCACCGGCGGGACGCCGGGCACCCTGAACCGGCCCGCGCGGACCTCCGCGGCCGGGTTCAGCGCGTCCAGGCCGTTGTATCCGAGGCACACGGACCTGTCCGCCGCGACCTCCGCCGTCACCGGGACCACCGGCGGCGCGGCCGGAGCGGCGGCCCGCTCGCAGCCCGCCGACAGCGCCAGCACCAGCACGGCGCCCCCCGCCCGGCGGGCGCCCTTCCAAGATCGAGTGATCACGTAATCAAAGACCCGCCACGCGCCGTTCCGGCTGACCGTCCGCGATGACGGGACGGTGAACATTCGGCGACGGCCGGACGCTCGCGGGAGGGGTGCTCGAACGGCCGCCGGTCAGCGCGGGGCGGCGTCTCCACGCAGGACGCGGTGGACGAGGTCGTCGCGGAGCTGCCCGTAGCCGGTCTCCGCCCAGACGCTGTCCGCCGGGTCGGCCTCGTAGTAGGGGACGTCGCGGCCGTCGCGGCGGTCCATGAGGACGTCCGGTGTCTCCTTGCCGCGGACCGCGCGGGCGCACGGCCGGCAGCTCCTGACCCGCAGGCTCTTGCGCGACCCGACCGGACGCCAGATGATCTTGGCGGCGGCGTCCCCGTGCAGCGGGTTGAAGAAGCACAGCGGCACCGGCGGGATCTCCGGGTCGCCGTTCGCGACCGCCTGGGCGGAGGCGAAGGCGTCGCGGCCCTGGTCGAGCAGCACCAGGACGCCCGCCAGGTCGGGGACGCCCCGCGCGGCGTCGAGCGTCTTGCCGGCGGCCTGGTAGGCGTCCAGCGCGCCGGTCATCAGCGCGCGGGCCCGCTCGTCGGTGGTCGGGACCGCGGTCTCGTCGAGCAGCTCGCCGAACGCGATGACCTCGTGGGACGCCTGCTCGCGCAGCTGGTCCTCGTTCGCCCGCCGAGCGGTGGCGAACACCATGCGGGGCATCAGCAAGCCGCTGCCCTCGCGCCGGACGGACGCCATCCGGCGCCGCGGCCACAGCAGGAACCCGCCGACGCCCACGACCGCGAGCCCTGCCGCGCCCGCACCGAGCGGAAGGGCCAGGCCGCCATCGTCGCCGTCCGCCTCCACGGAACGGTGCTCGCCGACGCGGTTCGCCTCCCGCCGGGCCTTGGAGCGGCGGTCGATCTCGGCGGAGACCCGGTCGTACTCCTGCTTCCCGGTGCCCGAGATGATCAGGTCCGCGACGCGGGACAGCCGGGCCGCGAGCGGGGTGTCGTCCATGGCGCGGTCCAGCGAGACCGCCCAGGCGGCGTCGCGCGCCTGGTGGTCGCCGCCCCACTCGCGGGCGGTCAGGTCCTGGCTGTCCTCCCGCAGCGTGATGAAGATCCCGTCGCGGCCGAGGCGGTCGTGGACGACGGTGGCGAGCTGGTCGGCGTCCGTCCAGACGCCGCCCGTGACCAGCGGGACGAGGACCACGTAGATCGGCGCCGGCGCCTTCTCGAACTTCGCGATGAGCCTGCGCCGCTCCGCGCCCGGCAGCGCGGACGCGATCGACGGGTCGACGTGGATGGGGGAGCGGCGGAGCGCGGCGGCCAGCCGTTCGCCGGGGGACGGTTCACTCAACACCGGTTCACTCAACACCGAGGTACCTCATCACACGGGGAAGGAACTTCTTGCCGTCGGCGCCCCACGCCGTGTCGCGCCACACGCCGCGGACCGCGGTGTGCGGACGGCCCCCGATCTCCATGAGGTCATGCCTGCGCAGCCCGCTCCGGCGCGCCTGGCAGGCGCCGCAGAGCGGGCACGGTTTCGGCAGGACGCCGTCGCCGTCCAGCTTCGGGACGTACTTGCGCCCGGTCGACTCGCCGTGCAGCGGGTTCACCAGGCACGGGGCGGGCGGGGAGGCGACGTTCCGCGTCAGCGCGATCCGCCCCTGACGGGCCAGGACGATCGCGCCCACGAGATCGATGGCGCGCTCCTCGTCGTCCTTGGCGTCGTCGTAGAGGATCTGCGCGGCGTCGTAGGCCGACACGGCGAAGGGCCGCCCGCGCTCCGCCTCGGCCGTGGCGAGCAGGTCGCGGAGCCGTCCCACCTCCTTGGACGCGGTGCGCCGCAGCCAGCGCGTGCTCGGCCTCCTCGGCGCCCGCGGATGCTTCACGATCTCGTCCGGACCGGACGGCCGCCCCCTGCGGACCAGGGCGAGGACGCCGATGCCCGCCCAGTACAGCAGCGCGGCCGTGATCGGCCCGACGAGCAGGAGCCCGGTGAGGAGCGGGCTCTTGACCTCGGGGTCGCGCGGCGTCAGCTTGTTCTCCTCCCCGAACGGGTCGGGGCTGGAGTACAGGGTCGGCATGGACGGGGACGCCGCGGGCGCCGCGGCGTAGCCGTCCATCCGCTGGACGAGCCGCTCCGCGAGCCCTTCGAACGGGCGGTCGGAGTCGGCCGGACGCGAGGAGCCCGGCTCGTCCTCGTCGAGCGGCGAGTAGTCGTAGTCGCGCGGCACCCGGAACGCCTCGGACTCGAGGCCCCCGTGCGAATCGGCCATCAGGTAGAGCCCGTCCCGGCGCGACCGGTCGTGCAGGGCGAACAGGAACGCGTCGTCGCGTCCCTGCGACTCCGAGTCGGTCGGGTTCGGGATCACGACGACGTAGACGGGGGTGCCGATCCGCTTCGCCGTCAGCCGGGCGGCCTGGCGCACCCGTCCGCGCTCGGCCGCGTCGAGGGCGCCGCTGACGTCGGGGTCGACGAACAGCGGGTCCTTGGCGAGCGCGGCCGCGACCCGGTCGAGGCGCCGGTAGGCGTGCGGCGGGTCGTCCGCGGCCGCCGCGACCGGCCCCGCGGCCATGATCAGGACGGCGAGCAGCGCCGGAACCCCCGCCCGCCTCATTTCCGTCCCTTACCGCTGCTCTTGCCGCCGTGGCTCCGCCTCGCCCGGCGGACGCGGCGGGCGACCAGCAGGCCGAGGATCGGCAGCCCGCTGAGCGCCGCGCCGCCGCCGAACGCGGCCGTCTCGACGCGGTCGGCCCGCCGGTCGGCCCTGTCGTCGGCGTCCAGCGCCTTGCGGGTCGCCGACTTGGGTCTCGGCCGCGGATGATCGCGCCGCTCCCTGGCCTTGCCGGACAGGGCGATGTCCACGAACCGCCCGATCATGTCGGGGGCGCTCACGTCGTAGGGCAGCTCGAACTTCGCGGCCCACCACGCGTCGTCCACGGGAAGGCGCCGGGCGCCGCCGAACTGCCGGGCCTCGCCTGGCCCGCCGGACGGGTCGACCACGACGTACACCCCGTCCTCGCCCAGCCGGTCGCGGAGCAGCGCCACGAGCGAGTCGTCCGGATTCCGCTCGCCGAGGCCGGCGGTCGGCGTCACCGCCACGTAGGCGGGCACGCCGAGCCGGGCGACGGACGCCTTGATCCGCTCGGCGGCGTCCGGGGGCAGCGACCGCGGCGCGTGGTCGGTGACGTACACCGGGTCGCGGCGCAGCGCCGCCGCGAGGTGATCGGCGCGGGACAGCTCGTCGGCACGTTCCACCGGAGCCGCGGCCGCCGGACCGGCCACGACCGCGAACAGGCAGGTCAGGGCCCCGCTCAGGAAAAGGACGAACAACCGGCCGGGGCGCATGGAGCCGGATTCTACTGATGATCGGCAAAACGCCCGCACCCGCGGATCTCCCGCGCCACCGGTGTCGGGCTACCCGCCGGTCATTGGATAGGGTCGAGGCTGGGGGAGAACCCCGGATGGACCTGGGGGAGATCCCCGGACAGACGTAGTTAACAGTCCGGCTGACCACCGGGCGATTCGACGTGCGAGGAGCCGTTCCGTGACCATCCGAGTAGGCATCAACGGGTTCGGCCGGATCGGCCGGAACTTCTACCGGGCCGTGAAGGCGTCCGGGGCCGACATCGAGATCGTGGCGGTCAACGACCTGACCGACAACGCCACGCTCGCCCAGTTGCTCAAGTACGACAGCATCCTCGGCCGTTTCCCCGAGGACGTGCGCGCCACCGCCGACGAGATCGTCGTGGGCGGCAAGGCCATCAAGGCGTTCGCCGAGCGCGACCCCGCCAACCTGAAGTGGAGCGACGTCGGCGCCGACGTCGTGGTGGAGTCCACCGGTTTCTTCACCGACGCCACCAAGGCCAAGGTGCACGCCGACAACGGCGCCAAGAAGGTGATCATCTCCGCGCCGGCGAAGAACGAGGACGTCACGCTCGTCCTCGGCGTCAACGACGACGCCTACGACCCGGCGAACCACACGATCATCTCCAACGCGTCCTGCACCACCAACTGCCTGGCCCCGCTGGCGAAGGTCCTGCACGACAGCTTCGTCATCGAGAAGGGCCTGATGACGACGATCCACGCCTACACGCAGGACCAGAACCTCCAGGACGCCCCGCACAAGGACCTGCGCCGCGCCCGCGCCGCCGCGCTGAACGTCGTCCCGACCTCCACCGGCGCCGCCAAGGCCATCGGCCTGGTGCTGCCCGAGCTGAAGGGCAAGCTGGACGGCTACGCGCTGCGCGTCCCGGTGCCGACCGGCTCCGCCACCGACCTGACCGTCACGCTGTCCCGCGAGGTCACGGTCGAGGAGGTCAACGAGGCGTTCAAGGCCGCCGCCGAGGGCGCGCTCAAGGGCTACCTCACCTACACCGACGACCCGATCGTCTCCAGCGACATCGTCACCGACCCGGCGTCCTGCATCTACGACTCCGGGCTGACCAAGGTCATCGGCGACCAGGTCAAGGTCGTCGGCTGGTACGACAACGAGTGGGGCTACTCCAACCGGCTCGTCGACCTCGTCAAGCTCGTCGGCTCGCAGCTGTAACCCGTAGCCGTAACCCGTAGCCCTTCGCGCCGTGGCCGCGCCCGACGGAGCGCGCGCCACGGCGCGGCCGTGTACGGAAGGACACCGCATCCCGATGCGCACCATTGACGACCTCGACGTCGCCGGTCGGCGCGTCCTCGTCCGGGCCGACCTGAACGTGCCCCTGGAGGACGGCGAGATCACCGACGACGGGCGGATCCGGGCCAGCCTGCCGACGATCGAGGCGCTGCGGAGGAGGGGCGCCAAGGTCATCGTCTGCGCCCACCTCGGCCGTCCCAAGGGCGAGGTCAAGCCCGAGTTCTCGCTGGCCCCCGTCGCCGCGCGGCTCGGCGACCTGCTCCGCGCGGACGTCGCGTTCGCGTCCGACGTCGTCGGCGACTCCGCTCGCGCCGCCGCCGGCGGCCTCGCGGACGGCGGCGTCGCCCTGCTGGAGAACCTGCGCTTCGAGCCGGGCGAGACGAGCAAGGACGACGCCGAGCGCGGCGCGTTCGCCGACCGGCTCGCCGCCCTCGCCGAGCTCTACGTCGGGGACGGGTTCGGCGCCGTGCACCGCAGGCACGCGTCCGTGTACGACGTGCCGAAGCGGCTCCCGCACGCCGCCGGCGGGCTGATCGCCGCCGAGGTCGAGGTGCTGAAGAGGCTCACCGAGGACGTCGAGCGCCCCTACGCGGTGGCCCTCGGCGGCTCCAAGGTGTCCGACAAGCTCGGCGTGATCGACAACCTGCTCGGCAAGGCCGACCGCATCCTGATCGGCGGCGGCATGGTCTTCACGTTCCTCAAGGCCCAGGGCCACGAGGTCGGCGAGAGCCTCCTCGAAGAGGACCAGCTCGGCACCGTCCGCGAGTACCTGCGGCGCGCCGAGGACGCGGGCGTGGAGTTCGTGCTCCCGGTCGACATCGTCGCCGCCGCCGCGTTCTCCGCCGACGCCGACCACGGCGTGGTCGCCGCCGACGCGATCCCGTCCGGCCGGCTCGGCCTGGACATCGGCCCCGAGTCCGGCAAGCTGTTCGCCGCGCGCCTCGCCGACGCCCGCACCGTCTTCTGGAACGGCCCCATGGGCGTGTTCGAGATGGAGCCGTACGCGAACGGCACCCGCGCCGTCGCGCAGGGCCTCATCGACTCCGGCGCGTTCACCGTGGTCGGCGGCGGCGACTCCGCCGCGGCCGTCCGGCGGCTCGGCTTCGACGAGGCCGCCTTCTCCCACATCTCGACCGGCGGCGGCGCCAGCCTCGAATACCTCGAAGGCAAGACGCTGCCCGGCCTGCAGGCCCTGGAGGACTGACGATGGCCCCCGCGACACCTTCTTCCGGCAAGCACGACGCCCGCAAACCGCTGATGGCGGGCAACTGGAAGATGAACAACAACCACCTTGAGGCGATCGCGCTCGTCCAGAAGATGGCGTTCGCCCTCAAGGACGCCGACTACGACGCCGTCGACGTCGCAGTGATCCCGCCCTTCACCGCGATCCGCTCGGTGCAGACGCTCATCGACGCCGACAAGTACCCGATCCAGTACGGCGCGCAGGACGTCTCACCGCACGCCCCCGGCGCCTACACCGGCGACATCTCCGCGTCGATGCTCGCCAAGCTGCGCTGCACCTACGCCCTCGTCGGGCACTCCGAGCGCCGCCAGTACCACACCGAGGACGACGCGCTCGTCAACGCCAAGGCCAAGGCCGCGCTCGCCGCCGACCTCACCCCGATCATGTGCGTGGGGGAGGGCCTGGAGGTCCGCAAGGCCGGCGGGCACGTCCCGCACGTCATCGAGCAGCTGGACGGCGGCCTGGAGAAGATCACCGCCGAGCAGGCGCGGCGCACCGTGATCGCCTACGAGCCGGTCTGGGCGATCGGCACCGGCGAGGTCGCCACCCCGCAGGACGCCCAGGAGGTCTGCGCCGCCATCAGGACGCGGCTCGCCGAGCTGTACGACGGCGGAGTGGCCGACGAGGTGCGTATCCTGTACGGCGGTTCGGTGAAGGGCGGCAACATCGCCAAGCTCATGGCGCAGGCCGACGTGGACGGCGCCTTGGTCGGTGGTGCCAGCCTGGACCCGGGAGAGTTCGTCAAAATCTGCCGGTACCGGGATCTCCCCGTCTGATCAAAGTGATCAATTCCGCGTCAACTGGGGGTTCTTGCCGAACCAGCGGGTTGTTCGTCGTACCCTTCGTAGCTGACGGGTAAACCGCCCGGCCTGACGCACCGTCTGAACTACAGACCGTCCTGAACTACAGACAAGGCGCTGAAGAATCGTGATCATCGCATCGTCCATCGTGCTCATCGTCACGAGCCTGCTGATGGTCGTCCTCGTCCTGATGCACAAGGGCAAGGGCGGCGGACTGTCCGACATGTTCGGCGGCGGCATCTCGTCGTCCCTGGGCGGGTCGTCCGTGGTGGAGCGCAACCTCGACAGGCTGACGGTCGCCGTCGGCGTCCTCTGGTTCGCCTCGATCGTCGCCCTCGGGCTCCTGTTCAAGGGCGACGCCTGAACCACCCGTTCCGACCAATGCGAGCGCCGCGCCGCCCCAGGAGGTCACGGGCGGCGCCGGAAGACCAAGCGAGGAGTACTCCGTGGGTAGTGGCAACGCGATTCGGGGCAGCCGTGTCGGGGCCGGTCCGATGGGAGAGGCGGAACGCGGCGACGCCGCCCCCCGCGTGTGGGTGACCTTCTACTGCGCCAACCGGCACGAGACCCGCCCCAGTTTCGCGACGGACGTCGCGGTCCCCGAGACCTGGGACTGCCCGCGCTGCGGGTTCCCCGCCGGGCAGGACTCGGAGAACCCGCCGGCGCCGCCGAAGACCGAGCCGTACAAGACGCACCTGGCGTACGTGAAGGAGCGCCGCAGTGACGAGGACGGCGAGGCCATCCTCGAGGAGGCGCTGGCGAAGCTCCGGCAGAAGCGCGCCGCCGTGAAGAAGGCCCTGGAGTCCGCGAGCCGCTGACGGCCCGCGCACCGACCACCGCACGGCCCGGCCCCGCGCAGGGGCCGGGCTTTGCGCTTTCCGGACGGCCCTGGAACGGCCCTGGAGCGGCGCTGGAGCCGACCGGCGATACCGGCGATCGCCGCGAGCGGGCGGGCCCGCGCCGGTAGGATGGCGAGCACGCGACTGGCGCAGTCAAGGTGGAGATGACCACCGGGGAGCGAAAGCAGTCCGCACACCGCGCGCCTGGGTGTACGGGTCCCCATCCGCCGGGGTGCCCGAAACCCCGGCGCGGACAGCGCGGAGGCATCCCATGCACGAACCGGCCGTTCCCCATCTGCACGACCAGGACCCCGAGATCGCCGGGATGGTGGAGGACGAGGCGCGCCGCCAGTTCGAGAAGCTGCGGCTCATCGCCTCGGAGAACTACGTGTCGCCCGCCGTCCTGGAGGCGGCCGGGAGCGTCCTGACCAACAAGTACTCCGAGGGGTACGCGGGCAAGCGGTACTACGAGGGCCAGCAGCTCGTCGACCCGATCGAGACGCTCGCGATCGACCGGGCGAAGGAGCTGTTCGGCGTCGAGCACGCCAACGTCCAGCCGTACTCGGGGTCGCCCGCGAACCTCGCCGTCTACATGGCGTTCCTGGAGCCCGGCGACCCGGTGATGGGCCTGTCGCTGCCGATGGGCGGGCACCTCACGCACGGCTGGTCGGTGTCGGCGACCGGCAAGTGGTTCCGGCCCGTCCGGTACGAGGTGCGCGCCGACACCGGGCGCGTCGACATGGACCAGGTCCGCGACCTAGCGCTGAAGGAGCGGCCGAAGCTCATCTGGTGCGGCGGCACCGCGATCCCGCGGACGATCGACTTCCCCGTGTTCGCCGAGATCGCCCGCGAGGCCGGCGCGGTCCTCGCCGCCGACATCGCGCACATCGCGGGGCTGATCGCGGGCGGCGCGCACCCGTCCCCGGTCGGGCACGCCGACGTGATCTCCACGACCACGCACAAGACGCTCCGCGGCCCGCGCGGCGCGATGGTGATGTCGACGGCCGAGCATGCGAAGGCGGTCGACAAGGCCGTGTTCCCGGGTCTGCAGGGCGGGCCGCACAACCACACCACCGCCGCGATCGCCGTCGCGCTGAAGGAGGCGTCGCAGCCCGGGTTCGCGACGTACGCGCGGCAGGTCGTCGCGAACGCCAAGGCCCTCGCCGCCGCGCTGCTGGACCGCGGCTACGACCTGATCTCCGGCGGCACCGACAACCACCTCATCCTGATCGACCTGACCAGCAAGGGCATCGGGGGCAAGCCCGCGGCGCAGGCCCTCGACCGCGCCGGGATCGAGCTGAACTACAACGCGGTCCCGTTCGACACGCGCAAGCCGTTCGACCCGTCCGGGCTGCGCGTCGGCACCGCCGCGGTCACCACCCGCGGTCTCGGCGAGGAGCACATGCCGCGGGTCGCGGCCTGGATGGACGAGGTCGTGCAGGCCGCGTCCAAGCAGGACGAGAGCACCGTCGAGCGGGTCGCGGGGCAGGTCCGCGAGCTGCTCGCGGACTACCCGATGCCCGGCTGGACGTCCGCGCCGTAGCCGGTCACGCCCCGCGCATGATGGTGATCATGCGCCAGGCGGCGGGGTCGGTGAGGGCCACCGCGTCCTGACCGGCCCCGAAGTCGCCGTGCTGAGCCAGCACGTCCAGGCCGCCCGCGAGGCGGATCGCGGCGTCGAGTTCGGTGGCCGTCCAGAACCGGTACGGGACGACGCCGCGCAGCACCCGCGTGCCGCCGTCCCCGGTGATCGTCATCGTGACGTGGTCGTCGGCGATCTGGGTGACGGGGTCGAGCCGGTCGCCGGGCTCGCCCCAACGCACGCTGCCGTGGACGCCGCCGCGCTCGACCGTCCAGCCCGTGCTGACGCTCGGGTCGTCGCCGAGGCGGTCGCGCGGATGCGACATCTCCACGATGTACAGGCCGCCGGGGGACAGGTGCGCGGCGACCCGGCGCAGGTGCGCGACCAGCGCGTCCAGCGTCATCAGGTGGGACGTCGAGTCCAGCATCGTCACGATCAGGTCGAACCGGCGGCCGAGGTCGAACCGGGTCATGTCGTCCTGGACGACCGCCACCTCGACACCGTCGCGCGCCGCCTCGCGGGCCGCGTAGGCGCACATCTCCGCGTTCAGGTCGAGCGCGGCGGCGGCGAGGCCGCGGCGGGCGAACTCCCGGGCGTGCTCGGCGGGCCCGGCCGCCAGCTCCAGCACCGACGCGGGCTTCGCGTCGTGCTCGGCGCACCAGCCGAGCAGCGCGTCCACCTCGGCGGGCACGTCGCGGAACGAGCACGCCAGCTCGTACGCCCACGGATCGTCGTAGATGCCGCTCACCCGGCCATCCTGCCAGGCCGGACGGCGGGTCCCGGCCGGTGTCACGCGACGGCCATGTCATCGTGCGGCAGAGGTTTCACATTCCGGACGGGACTTGAGCGGCCAGGGCCGACCGCCTAGCGTGCGGTAAGTGATCGACCCCGTGAGCGGTGAGCACGTCAACGACCGACCAGCGCGCGGTCCGTCCACGACCCGGCTCCCGCTGCTGCTCCCCGGCTCGCTCAGCGACGAGCAGCTGGCCGTCTACGAGGCGGTGACCGGCGGCCCGCGCGGCACCGGCGGCGCAAGTCCCGCCGCGGAGGACGACCCCCCGGATCCCCCGGCCGCCGAACCGGTGTTCGGCCTGGCCGACGCGTCCGGACGCCTCCTCGGCCCCTTCAACGCGATGCTCTACAGCCCGTCCGTCGGGCTGCCGCTGCAGGACCTCGGCGCCGCGCTGCGGTTCCGCACCGCGTTCACCAAGCGGGAGCGGGAGATCGCGACGCTGGTCGTCGCCGCGCACCTGCGGTCCGACTTCGAGTGGTACGCGCACGAGCGGATCGGCCGCCGCGCCGGGCTCGCCGACGGCGAGATGGACGCGCTCCGCGAGGGCCGCGCCCCGATGCTCGCGGACGTACGCGAACGCGTCGTGTACGAGGCGACCCGGCAGCTCGTCGCCGAGGGCGACCTCGGCGACGCCGTGTTCACCGAGGCGGCGACGTCGCTCGGCCGCGCCGCCGTCGTGGAGCTGGTCACGCTCGTCGGGTACTACCGGGCGCTGGCGCTGCAGCTGCGCGTGTTCCGGGTCGGCGTCCCGGACGGCGAGCCCGCGCCCGAATGGCCCGCCGCCGGCGGCCCGTCCGGGGAGGACGGGCATGAGTGAGGTGCTGCGCACGGTGCGGCTCGTCCTGCACCCGGTGTCCATGAGGGACCACGGCGCGCTGCTGACGCACTGGACGGGCCCGCTCGTCCGGCGGCACCTGTTCCACGACCGGCTGATCTCCGCCGTCCAGGTGTCGGAGATCATCGACTCCAGCGAGCGGGACTTCGCCACCGAGGGCTACGGGCTGTGGGCGCTGCGCCCCGCCCGCTGGTCAGGCGGGATCGACGGCGTCGACGCCCGGCCGCCCGCGGCGGGCGAGCCGCTGATCGGCGTGGCCGGGCTCAGCCACCACGACGGCCCGCTCGGCCACGGCGTGGACGTGGAGATCCTCTACAGCCTGGAACCGGACCGGTGGGGGCAGGGCCTGGCCGCCGAGGCGTCCCGCGCGGTGCTCGACTACGCGTTCGGGGTGGTCGGCGTGCACCGGGTCACCGCCGAGATCGACACGGCGAACCCGGCGTCGGCGGAGATCGCGCTGCAGCTCGGGATGCGCCGCCGTCCGGACGGCCCCGCCGGGCCCGACGGCGCCGCCTACTACGCCGCCGAACGCTCCCGCTGGATCGGGTCCCGCCGGATCGTCGACGCCGTCCCCTAGGTCCGGGCGCTCACTTCTGGACGAGGCCCTGAACGTCCTCGTCGGAGGGCGAAGCGCCGGACGGGCCGCCGCGCCATGCCGGGAAGGGGCGTCGGCCGATGGCCGTCTCGAACGCGGCGCGCGCGAGCAGGCGGGTGGAGTCGAGCGTCGGCAGCGGCGACGCGCCAGGCGTGACCAGCAGCGGGATCTCGGTGCACACCAGCGCCACGGCGTCGCAGCCGCGTTCGGCGAGCCGGTCGATGACGCGGACGTACTCGCGCCGCGAATCATCGGTGAAGACGCCGTTGACCAGCTCCTCGAAGATGATCCTGTGCACGGTCTCCCGGTCGGCGGCGTCCGGGACCTCGGCGGCGATGCCGCGCGCGGCCAGCTCACGAGGGTAGAGCGGACCGTCCATGGTGTAGCGGGTGCCGAGGACGCCGACGCGGGCGCGGCCGTCCCGGGCGGCCTGGTCGGCGACCACCTGGGCGATGTGCAGGCCGGGCAGCGGCAGGTCGGCGCCGGGACGTTCGAGCGCCATGTGCGCGGTGTTGTCCGGGCAGACGAAGAAGTCGGCGCCCGCCGCCGCGAGCCGCCGGACGCTCTCGGCCAGCGTCGCCCGGATCGGGTCGTGGTCTCCGGCGTCCCACGCGGGCATGCTCCGCGCCAGCGCGATGAGGTCGAGCGTCACGTCCGGGTGGTCGTCGGGTCCCAGTTCCCGGAAACCCTCCTGGCAGAAGGCGCGGAGGCACAGCGCGGCGCCTTCCATGCTGTGGGCGAGGATGCCGAGATGCTTCATGCTCTGTCCTGTTCGATGCGGTAGTGCGTGGTCACGCGTCCATCATCGTTCAGGCCGGCCGGCCGGCCCCTGCCGGACCGCGGTGATCGCCAGGGTGGTGTAGGCCAGGGTGAAGCCGCCGCCCAGCCGGTCGATGGCGGGCGCCACACCGTCCCGCACCTCGGCGAGGCTCTCCGGCGGGAGCCGTGTGAAGGCGCCGAAGGTGGGCAGCTGATCGAGCCACTCGTCCCGCGCGCAGGGCTGCTCCCAGCCGAACCGCCACCGCTCCGGCTCGCCGAACGCGCCCGTCCGGCGCATCCCGTCGGCGGCCTTGTCCAGCCCGGGGGCGTAGAGGTCGGCGGCGGACCTCGTGAACGCGCCGAAGTCGATCGGCGAGTCGGGGATCACCCGGCGGCAGACCGCGGCGAGGGCCTCCGCGATCTCGGACGGAAGCTGCTGCGCGTTCCAGAACGCCGCCAGCAGGCCGCCGGGACGCAGCACCCGCGCCGCCTTGGCCGCCCCCGCGGCCGGATCGATCCAGTGCCAGGACTGACCCGCGACGACCGCGTCGAACTCCCGGCCGGCCGGGTCCCAGTCCTCGAACGTCGCGACGTCGGCCTCGACCCCGAGGCGCCGCGCCAGACCGGCCATCCGCGCGTCGGGCTCCACCCCGAGCACCTCGGCGCCCGCGGCCTGGAGCTGCCGGGCCGCGATCCCGGTGCCGCAGCCGACGTCGAGGACGGCCGGGCCGGGGGCGGTGGCGACGATCCGTCCGATCAGCTCGGCGGGGTAGCGGGGGCGGACGCGGTCGTAGCGTTCGGCGTCCGTGCCGAACGACTCGGCCATCTGCCGGTGCCGGTGGGGCTCGTTCTCGCGCGGCTGCTCCAGAGGTTCGGTAGGCATGCGCTCACGTTAGTGGGCGCTTGCCCACTCGTCCATGTCAGGGGACGGGGACGAGGCCGCCGTCGACGCGGAGGTCGATCCCGTTGATGTAGCCGGCGAGCGGGCTGGCCAGGAACGCCACCGTGGCGGCGATGTCGTCGGCGGTGCCGAGGCGGCCGGTCGGGTTGGGCGCGTACTCGGCCGTCACCTGCGGCTCCAGCTCGGCCCACTCCTGCGGGCGGCCGCGCCGGGCGGCGCCGTCCTCGAACAGCTTGCGCATCCCCGCGGTGACGATCACACCGGGGCTGACGGTGTTGGCGGTGATGCCGGTCCCGGCGAGATGCCGCGCCAGGCTCGTGGTCATGTTGACGACCGCCGCCTTGGCCGCCGAGTACTCGACCAGGTTGGGCAGGGGAGTGGTCGCCGCCCGGCTTCCCAGGTTGACGACCCGGCCCCAGCCGCGCTCGCGCATGCCCGGCAGCACGGCCCGGATCACACGGACGGCCGACAGGACGTTGCCGCTCATCGCCTCCAGCCAGGTCTCGGGCCCGGCGTCGTCCCAGTCGTGCTCGGCGACCGGCCCGGCGTTGTTGACCAGCACGTCCGCGCCCCACGCCGCGGCCCGTCCGGCGACCTCCGCCGCCGCGGCGTCGTCGGTGAGGTCGCCGAGCACGACCTGCGCCGCGCCGCCCGCCGACCGCACCTGTGCGGCGACCGCCTCCGCGCGCTCCGCGTCCCGGCCGTGCACCAGCACCGCGCACCCCTCGGCGGCCAGCCGCACGGCCACCGCCGCGCCGATGCCGCCGCTGCTCGCCGTGACCAGCGCCTTCCGTCCTCCGAGTTCAAGATCCATGAGTCCCGACCCTAGGCGGGGCCACCGACGATTCCTCATCGCCGGCGCCGGTGTTAGCCTGCAAGCCGTACGTTCGATCTTGAGTGACGGAGCGGGGTGCCTGCGGTGGCGTGCCGGATCAGTGAGCTCGTGCTCGACTGCCACGACCCGGAGGCGCTGGCGGAGTTCTGGTGCGAGGTGCTGGGATTCGTCGTGCTGCACCGGGAGGACGGCGACGTGGAGATCGGCCCCCGGGAAGGCTTCGGCGGCCTGCAGCCGACGCTGGTCCTCTCCCGCAGCGAGGACCCGAAGACCGGCAAGCTGCCGCTGCACATCGACGTCAACCCCACCGACCGCGACCAGGACGCCGAGCTGGAACGCCTGCTCGCGGCGGGCGCGCGGCACGCCGACGTCGGGCAGACCGGCGAGGAGAGCTGGATCGTCCTCGCCGATCCCGAGGGCAACGAGTTCTGCCTGCTGAGGCGCCGCCTCGGCTGACCGTCCGCCCGGCCCGGCGTCGGGCGTCCGCCCGGCCCGGCGTCAGGCCGGGGCGTGGCGGGTGAGGACGAGGTGGCCGCCGGGCAGCGTGCGGGACTCCAGGAGCCGGAGCGGGACGGGCGAGCCGCCCCCGAACACCGGGGTCCCGGCGCCGAGGAGGGCCGGGCCGATCATGAGGTGCAGCTCGTCGACCAGGCCGGCGGCCAGCAGATCGTTCCACAGCGTGCGGCTGCCGAACATCAGGATCTCCTTGCCGGGGGCGTCCTTGAGCTCGGCGACGCGGGCGTGGGCGCCGGCGCGCCCGACGATCTCGGTGTTGTGCCACGGCGCCGTCCGGTCCTGGGTGAGCGTGTCGGAGATCACGACCTTGTCGACGGCGCCCATGAGCCGGGAGATCTCGCGCTCGACGGGTGCCTGGGACGTGTCGTCCGCGATGGACGGCCAGTAGCTCTTGAAGCCCTCGTAGCTCCTGCGTCCCAGCAGGACCGTGTCGGCGGCGCGGAGGCGTTCGGCGTTGTAGTCGCTGAAGGCGTCGGCGAAGGGAAGGGCCATGACGTCGTTGCCTGGGCCCTCGTAGTAGCCGTCCAGCGAGACGATGTTGGCGACGATCAGCTTGCGCATCGGTTTCTCCTCGTGATCCAGGCGTGATTCAGGCGTTTCACAGGGGGAGAGACGCGGCGTGCCGCGGATTCATCGGTCAGGACGGGAATTCTTCCGGGAGGCCGAACAGCGGGTACAGCGCGGGGTCGAGGAAGGCGGAGATCCGGGTGATCCGGCCGTCGCGGAGGCTGAGGACGTTGATCGCGCCGGTCCGGAAGCGGCCGCCCGGGCCCTGCTGGTAGCAGGCGAACCCGGGCTGCCCGTTCACCGTGATCGGCACGAGCCGCCAGGGCGTCTCGAAGACCCGTTCGGCGAAGAAGCGG
Source organism: Actinomadura sp. KC06 (assembly GCF_004348735.1). Classification (GTDB taxonomy): domain Bacteria; phylum Actinomycetota; class Actinomycetes; order Streptosporangiales; family Streptosporangiaceae; genus Spirillospora. The sequence continues at coordinate 44,144 of NZ_SMKT01000001.1, read as the reverse complement.
GCGACGTCGTCGCGGCCGTCGAACCAGGCGGGCAGCGGCGGCATCGTGAACCGGACGTCGTCGGCGAGCAGCGCGACGAGGGCGTCCACGTCGGCCCGCTCCCAGGCGGTGACGAAGGCGTCGATCAGCTCGCGCCGCCCGTCCGCGCCGAGCGCCGACAGCTCGGTCTGCTGGCTCGCGCCGGGCACCCGTTCCTGGACGGCCTTCCGTGCCCGCTGCAGAGCGCTGTTCACGGCGGCCGGCGTGAGGTCGAGGAACGAGGCCACCTCGGCGGCGGAGAACTCCAGCACCTCGCGCAGGATCAGCACCGCGCGCTGCGTCGCGGGCAGGTGCTGCAGCGCGGCGACGAACGCCAGCTCCACGTTCTCGCGGCGGGCGAACGACGCCGCCGGGTCGGGCTCGTCGGCGGCGACGTCGTCCGGCCACGGCTCCAGGAAGACCGGGCCCTGGACCGGCTCACCGAGGTCGTGGACGTCGCCGCGCGGCGGCCCGTGGTCGGGGGTGAGGACGCGCCGCGGACGCTTCGAGGCGAGCCGCAGGCAGGCGTTGGTGCTGATCCGGTAGAGCCAGGTGCGCAGCGAGCTGCGTCCCTGGAACCCGGGCAGGCCGCGCCAGGCGGCGAGCAGCGACTCCTGGAGCCCGTCCTCGGCGTCCTGCAGGGAGCCGAGCATGCGGTAGCAGTGCGCCTTCAGCTCGCCCCGGTAGCGGTCGACCAGGGCGTCGAACGCAGCCGCGTCGCCGGCGCGTGCCCTGGTCAGGAGTTCGGCCTCGTCCACACGCGGAGCCTAGCCGGTGGCAGGACGCACGGCGGGAGCGGCGGCGGTGCGCGCGGGCGTCAGTCGTCGTAGGTGTGGACGAAGCGGGCGAGGAGGCGGGCGAACTCGGCGCGTTCGGCGTCCGTCCAGTCGCTCATGGCCTTCGCGAAATGCTCCTGGCGGGTGCGGCGGGTGGCGTCCACGACCGCGCGGCCCTCGGCGGTCAGCTCCAGGTGGATGCGGCGGCCGTCCTCCTGGGACGCGACGCGCCGGACGTAGCCGGACTTGACGGCCTCCGCGACGATGCGGCTGCCGCGCGAGGCGTCGACGCCGAGGCGGGCGGCGACCAGGCCGACGCTCATCTCCTGGCCGGCGTCGTCGGGGCCCTCGTCGATCACGTCCACGACGTGCAGGACCTGGACGTCCACGGGCAGGTTGTGCTCCCGGATCGCGGCCCGGCCCAGCCGCTGCCGCGACATGGCGCGCCGCAGCTTGACCATGCTCCGCTCGACGGCGTCCAGTGCCTCCTCGCTCATGCGGCCAGTCTAGCTAGGTTGCGCAGCTCATATGTATGTGTCTAGCATTTAAATGTCTAGAGCATATTAATGTGAGGTGCATATGGTTGCGCTGATGGGACGCCGGGACCGGCTGCTCGCGTTCGGCGGGCTGATGCTCGCCGGGCTCATGTCCTCGCTGGACGCGACGGTCCTCGGCACCGCGCTTCCCGCGATCGTCGGAGACCTCGGCGGGCTCGGCCGGATGGCCTGGTACGCGGTCGACACCCCGTCCTCGCCGAGCGGGCGGCCGCCGAACCCGTGATCCCGCCGCAGCTGTTCCGCGACCGGTCGTTCGCCGTGGCCTGCGCCGTCGCGGCCGTGGGCGGCGCGACCGGGTTCGGGCTGGCGATCTACCTGCCGATGTTCTTCCAGGTCGTCGGGGGAGCGGGGGCGACGGAGTCGGGCCTGCTGCTCCTGCCCATGATGATCGGCCTGCTCGTGGCGTCCATGGGCGCCGGACGGCGCATCGCGCGGACCGGCCGATACCACCGCCTGCCCGCCGCGAGCATGGCGCTCAGCGCGCTGGGCGTCGCGCTGCTGGCGACCATGGACACCGGCACCGGCCTGCTCACCGCCGGGTGCTACATGGCGGTCCTCGGGTTCGGCGCGGGCCTGTCCCAGCAGGTCGTCGTGCTGATCGCGCAGAACGCCGCGCCGCGCCGCGACCTGGGCGCGGCGAGCTCCGGGGTCTTCGCGGCGAGGATGCTCGGCACCGCGGCCGGGATGGCGGTGTCCGGCGCGATCGTGTCGAGCCGGTTCGCCGAGGAGGTCGGGCGGCGCGTCCCGGACGGGAGCGTCCCCGCCTTCCGCGACGCCGTCCGTCCCGAGGTGCTGGACGCGCTGCCCCCGCCGGTGCGGGACGGCGTCGCCGAGGCGTTCGCGGCCGCCTTCTCCGACGTGTTCCTGATGGGGCTCCCCGTCCTCGCGGCGGGGCTCGCGGCGGCGCTGCTGCTGCCGAACGTCCCGCTGGCGCCGCGCGGCGGACCGGGGCCGGGGGACTAGTCGTCGAGCGCGGCGTCGTGGACGAGGAGCGCGATCTGCACCCGGTTGTTCAGCTCCAGCTTCGTCAGCAGCCGCGACACGTACGCCTTCACGGTCGCGACGCTGAGCGACAGCTCCGCGCCGATCTCGCTGTTGGTCCGGCCCCGTCCGACGAGGGCGGCGACGGCCCGCTCGCCGTCGCTCAGCCGGGCCAGCAGTTCCCGGGCGCGGGCCTGGCGCGGGTCGGCGCCGGAGTCGGCGACATAGGACATCATCTTGCGCAGCACCGCGGGCGACATCATCGGCTCACCGGCCGCGACCTGCCGGATCGCCCGGACGATCTCCGGCGGCGGGGTGTGCTTCAGCAGGAACCCGCTCGCGCCCGCCCGCATCGCGCGCATGATGTGGTCGTCGGTGTCGAACGTCGTCAGGATGATGATCTCCGGCGGGTCGCGGCGGGCGCGCAGCAGCTCGGTCGCGGCGAGCCCGTCCAGCCGCGGCATCCGGATGTCCATCAGGACGACGTCGGGCCGGTGCTGGTTGACGGCGGCGACGACCTCGGCGCCGTCGGCGACGTCCCCCACCACGTCGAGCCCGGCGTCGTTCGACAGCATCATCGACAGGCCGGCCCGGACGAGCGCGTCGTCGTCCACGATCAGGACGCGGATGGGTGGGGAGTCCATCCCGCCACCCTATGGCCCGCGGCGCCTCACCGCCGGTGCACGCGCCGTCCGCTGACGTCCCGCGCCGCCAGCCGGAACCAGGCGTCGCGCTCCCCGGCGGGCCACGGCTCGACCAGCGCGGCCCGCTCGATCTCCGCGTCCGACAGCGGGTGCGCGCCGCCGCGCAGCAGGACGCTCCACCCCTCGCGGCTCTCCTCGTCGAACCGGTCGACCTCGAACGCCGCCCGGACCTCCCCGCCCGCCACGACGGTCATCAGGCTGCGGCTCAGGCGTCCGCCGACCGATGTGCGGAAGACCACCGCCTCGCCGTCGAGGGTGTAGTTCACGGGGACGACCGCGGGCCCCTCGCCGTCGTCGAACGCGACGCGGCCGACCGTGCCGCCGGCGATGAGCCGGAGGCACTCGGCGCGGTCGAGCTCTTCGAGAACGGGCCGGTCAGAGGAGTTCGCTGCCATGGATGTGACCCTTCCCCGGCTCGCCGCGCGGCATTCGCGATCTACAGGGGGAGGCGGGCGTGCAGGCGGAAGCGGCCGTCGCGGGTGCGGCCGTGCTCCAGGGTCCCGCCGAGCAGCGCGACCCGTTCGGCGAGGCCGACGAGGCCCGCGCCGGAGCCGGGGATGGCGAGCGCGGGCGGACCGGGCGGGACGGTGTTGACGACCTCGATGTCCAGGTCCTCCCCGGCGTCGAGGGTGACCCGGACGGCGGCGCCCGGCGCGTGCTTGCGGGCGTTCGTCAGCCCCTCCTGGACGATCCGGTACGCGTGCCGCCCGACGCGGGACGGGACGCGGCCCGGGTCGGGGACGTTCTCGTCCAGCGTGACGCTGCCCCCGGCGCGCCGCGACTCCAGGACGAGCCCGGACACGTCCGCGAGCGTCGGCTGCGGCCGCTCCGGATCGGCGCCGGGCGAGTCGGTCCGCAGCACGCCGATCACCTCGCGCAGGTCCTCCATCGCCTCGTAGGCGCTCTGCCGGATGATCCCGGCGGCCTCGCGCTGCGCGGCGGGCGTGTCCGGGCGGAACTCCAGCGCCCCCGCGTGCACGGCCAGCAGCGAGATGCGGTGCGCGAGCACGTCGTGCATCTCGCGCGCGATCCGCTCGCGCTCCAGCAGCCGCGCCTCCTCGATCCGCAGCCGCTGCTCCGACTCCGCGGACCGGGCCCGCTCGTGCAGCGACTCGATCAGCTGCCGCCGCGACCGGACGAGCATCCCCACGGCGACCAGCACCGCGTAGCCGAGGACGAACACGATGGCCGCCTCCCAGCGCTCCCGCTGGCTCGTCATCCCCTCCGTCAGCTGGAACACCGTCGTGACGAACGCCGAGTTCAGGGCGGCGAGGGCCACGGCCGGCTGCCAGCGGCGGTGGACGGCGAGGGTGAACAGGCTCATCGCCGTGGCGCCCCACGAGACGGAGTTGGTGACCTCGAAGAAGGTGAGGAACAGCGCCACCGCGACCGGCCACCGGCGCCGGAACAGCACCAGCACCAGGATGCCGGCGCTCCCGAGCACGGCCTCGCGGACATCGTCGGCCATGTCGGGCTGCACCGGAGAGGACTCGCGGGACCCCGCCAGCACCAGCAGGCCGATCATCAGGGCGGCCGACGCGACGAGGGCGTCGCGGCTCCACTCGCGCGCGGACCTGCGGAGAATCACGCCCACCACGCTAACCGCCGCGGGCGACCCCGGCAGTGGCCGCAGGTCGGGCCCTCCATCGACTTTGGTATCGCCGGGCGGCGGGGGCCGCGGGTCAGCCGAGTTTGGCGACGGTGAGGAGGACGGCGGCGTCCTCCAGGGCCTCCAGGCTGTGCCGCGCGTCTGGGACGATGAGGAGGTCGCCGGGGATGCCGTCCCAGGAGTGCTCGCCGCTCAGCATCCGCACCCGGCCGTGCAGGACCATGACCGTCGACTCGCCCGGGTTCTCGTGCTCCGCCAGCACGGTGCCCGCCGTCAAGGCGATCAGCGTCTGCCGCAGGACGCGCTCATGACCGCCGAAGACGGTCTCGGCGCTGCGCCCCGTGGAGGCGCCCGCGGCGCGCTTCAAGTGGTCCCGTACCTGTGCGTCCAGCGAGAGCTTCTGCATGGCACCCAGTGTGCCCCGCGTCACGGAGCGGATGCGCGGCGGGTCACTGGAGCGGCCCGGCGGTGACGGGTTTGCCGGACGCGCTGCCCGCCAGCCAGTCCTGCCACGACTTCGCCCACGGCGTGGGCCCGTTGCCGAACTGGAGCTGCCGCGAGGTGCCGGTCACCTTGACGATGTCGCCGCGCTGGGAGAACTCGTAGAACCACTTGGCGTCCGAGGGGGAGGCGTTCACGCAGCCGTGGCTGACGTTGTCGTTGCCCTGGGAGTCGGTCGACCACGGCGCCGAGTGCACGAACGTCCCGCTGTAGGTCAGGCGGACGTTCCACTTGGTCGGGATCCGGTACTCGCCGGGGTTGCCGGTGGTCGCGGAGTCCATGACCATGCGGCCCGCCTTCTCCTGCACGATCATCGTGCCGCTGTAGCTCTCGTGGCCGGGCTTGCCCATGCTGACCTTCATCGTCCGCGCCGTCCTGCCGCCGTCGGTGACCGTGGCGCGGTGCTGCTTGGCGTCGATGGTGGTCACGTGCTTGGGGCCGACGGTGAAGGAGACGCTGCGGTCCTTCATGCCGTACATGCCCTCGCCGGCCTTCAGGCCCGCCAGGTGCGCGACGACCTTCACCTTCTGCCCGGACGGCCAGTACTCGCGGGGCCGGAAGTCGACCTCCTTGTCGCTGACCCAGTGCCAGGCGCCCTCCACCGGCTTGGACGCCTTGACCTCAAGGGCCTTCTCCACGGCGGCCTTCCCGGCCTTCGTGCTCACCGGCCTGGACAGCAGCAGCTGCACCGGCATGCCGACGCCGACCGTCTCGCCGTCCAGCGGCGACATGCCGCTCTCCAGCTTATTCTGCGGCGTCAGCGTCGTGAACGTGGACGTCGCCGTGGCCTCCTTGCCGCCGTCGCCCGCCCCCTTCGCGGTCACCGTGTACGTGGTGGACGGACGCAGCGTCCACGACGACTTCCACGACGAGCCGTCCGGGGCGAGCGTCCCTTCGGCCTTGGCGTTCTTCGTGCCGTAGGTGAGGGTGACGCTGGTCAGCTTGCCCTTGTCCGCGGTGACCGTGACGGGCTTGTCGGGTGCGACCTGCTGGGCGCCGGTCGCGGGCGTGATGGCGAGCTTCACCGCGTCCTCGGCCTTGCCGCCGCTCCCGCCGCCGTCGCCCCCGGACGAGCAGCCCGCGGCGGCGATGGCCGCCGCCCCCATGATCGCCGCGATCGCCGTTCCGGTCCGGCCCTTCAGCACCAGAGCACTCCTCACGCTTGACGCGTCCCTTTGTCAGGGTATGCACGGTTTTACGCAAGCCATGCGAAAGCGCGGAGAATGGTCGGATTCCGCCTGGTCACGGCCTGGTCAGGGTCAAGGGGACGCCAGACCCTCCGCGCCGTGCGGGAGCCGCGCGGCGGCGGCCCTGTCCAGAAGGAACAGCGTCCCCTGCCGGCCCCGCGCCCCGGCGACCGGCGCCCGCACGGGCGACGGCTCCGTCAGCCCGAGCCGGACGGCCTCCGCCTTCGACTCGCCCGCGGCCAGCAGCCACACCTCCGTCGCTGCCTGCAGCGACGGGAACGTCAGCGAGATCCGCGTCGGCGGCGGCTTCGGCGCGTTCCGCACCGCCGTCACCGGGCGCTCGTCGCGCAGCGCGGGCATCTCGGGGAACAGCGACGCCACATGCGCGTCCGGGCCCACGCCGAGCATCAGCACGTCGAACGCCGGCACCGGCCCGAGGTCTTCTGGACGGGCGGCGGACCGCAGCTCGGCGGCGTAGCGCTCGGCGGCGGCGTCGGGGTCGTCGCCGTCCGGGCCGTCCGCCGCCGGCATCGGATGCACCCGGGCCGGATCGACCGGGACGTGGTCGAGCAGCGCCGCGCGGGCCCCGGTCTCGTTGCGCTCCGGGTCACCGGCGGGCAGGAAGCGCTCGTCGCCCCACCACACGTCCACGCGGCCCCAGTCGACCGCGTCGCGGGCGCCGGTCGCGGCCAGCGCGGCGAGCACCGCCGTGCCGACGCCGCCGCCGGTCAGCACGATCGACGCCGTGCCGCGGGCCGCCTGCGCGTCCACGATCCGCGTCACCAGCCTGGCCGCCGCCGCCTCGGCGAGGACGTCCTGGTCGCGGTGCAGCAGGACCGACAGGGGGATCACGCGTCCTCCGCGTGGTCGCGGCCCTGCTCGGCCGCCTGCTCGATCGCGGGCCCGGTCCGCGCCGCCTCCGCCGTCGCCGACAGCGGCTCGCTCGCGGTGCCCTCCTTCGTCGTCCCGCCCGCGAGGTCCTTGGCGAACCGGGCCGCGGCGTCCCGGTACACCTCGTCGGGGTCGAGCCTGCGCAGCTCCTCGGCCAGCAGATCCGACATCGGGCGGCGCATCAGCGACACCTGCCGGTCGGGCTGGCCGGGACGGCACAGCGTCGCGACCCGCCCGTCCGGGCGGTGGATCACGATGTCGCCGCCGGTCGTCGCCAGCCGGACGCCGGTGATGCCCGGGCCCTCCGACACCGCCCGGTCCATCGGGACGCCGAGCCGGATCGACAGCCACGCCGCCAGCAGCTCCGCGCTCGGGCTGTCCGGCTCCGCCGTGACCTCGCCGGACACGATCTCGTCGTGGTCCTGGTCGAGCGCGGCGGCCAGCAGCGACCGCCAGTTCGTCAGCCGCGTCCAGGTGAAGTCGGTGTCGCCCGGACGGTACCCGGACGCGAGCTGCGCCAGGGTGCCGAGCCGGTCGCGGGCCGCGTAGGAGTCCGTCACGCGCCGCTGCGCCAGCCGGCCGAGCGGGTCCTTGGCCGGCACCTTCGGCACCTTGCCGCCCGGCCACCACGTCACCACCGGGGTGTCGGGCATCAACAGCGGGACGACGACCGAGTCGGCGTGCTCGGCCAGCGGCCCGTACATGCGCAGCAGCACCGTCTCGCCGGGCCCGGTCTCGCCCATGCGAATCTCGGCGTCCAGCCGGGACGAACTGCCGCGCGGGTCGCGGGAGATGACGGTCAGCACCCGGCACGGATGCTCGCGCGCCGCCTCCGTCGCCGCGCGCACCGCGTCGTACTGCGCCGACTCGTCCGTCACGATGATCAAGGTGAGGACCATGCCGACGGCGGGGCCGCCCATCAGGTGCCGGGACTGCGTCAGCGCGTCCTGGATCTGCCGGGTGGTGGTGCCCGTGAGGTCGATGTTCATCAGAGCCTCCTCCAGGTGCGGCCGTCGCGCGCCATCAGCTCGTCGGCGCTGTCGGGCCCGTAGCCGCCGGACTTGTACTGGTCGAGGCCGCCCCGGCTCGCCCAGAACTCCTCGATCGGGTCCAGGATCCGCCAGGACAGCTCGACCTCCTCCTGGCGCGGGAACAGCGGCGGGTCGCCGATCAGCACGTCCAGCAGCAGCCGCTCGTACGCCTCAGGCGAGGTCTCGGTGAACGACTCGCCGTAGGCGAAGTCCATGTTGACGTCGCGGATCTCCATCGAGGTGCCCGGCACCTTCGAGCCGAACCTGACCGTGATGCCCTCGTCCGGCTGCACCCGCATGACCAGGGCGTTCTGCCCGAGCTCCTCGGTGTCGGTCTCCGAGAACGGCAGGTGCGGCGCCTGCTGGAACACCATCGCCACCTCCGTCACCCGGCGGCTGAGCCGCTTGCCGGTGCGCAGGTAGAACGGGACGCCCGCCCAGCGCCGGTTGTCGATCTCCAGCTTCACGGCGGCGTAGGTCTCGGTGCGGGTGTCGGCGGGGATGCCGTCCTCCTCCAGGTAGCCGCGGACGTTCACGCCGCCCTGCCAGCCCGCCGCGTACTGCCCCCGCGCCGTGGACGCCTCCAGATCGCCCGGCACCCGCACCGACGAAAGGATCTTGGCCTTCTCCGCCCGGACGGCCTCCGCGCTGAACGACGTCGGCTCCTCCATCGCCGTCAGCGCCAGCAGCTGCAGCAGGTGGTTCTGGATGACGTCGCGGGCCGCGCCGATCCCGTCGTAGTACCCGGCCCGGCCGCCGATGCCGATGTCCTCGGCCATCGTGATCTGCACGTGGTCGACGAACGAGCGGTTCCAGATCGGCTCGAACATCGTGTTGGCGAACCGCAGCGCCAGGATGTTCTGCACGGTCTCCTTGCCGAGGTAGTGGTCGATCCGGAAGATCGACTCCTCGGGGAAGACGCGGTGGACGGTGTCGTTCAGCTCGACGGCGGTCTTCAGGTCGCGCCCGAACGGCTTCTCGATCACGACCCGCCGCCACGACCCCTCCTCGCGGTCGGCGAGGCCGCTGCGCCGCAGCTGCTCGACGACCTTCGGGAAGAACTTCGGCGGGATCGACAGGTAGAACGCGTAGTTGCCGCCCGTGCCGCGGGTGTCGTCCAGCTCCTTGACGGCCATCGACAGCGCGTCGAACGCGCCCGGGTCGTCGAACGTGCCGGGGACGAAGTGCATGCCCTCGGACAGGTGCGTCCACACGTCCTCGCGGAACGGGGTGCGGGCGTGCGCCTTGATGGACTCATGGGCGATCTGGCGGAAGTCCTCGTGCTCCCAGTCGCGGCGGGCGAAGCCGACGAGGGAGAACCCCGGCGGCAGCAGCCCCCGGTTCGCCAGGTCGTAGATGGCCGGGAGCAGCTTCTTGCGCGACAGGTCGCCGGTGACGCCGAACAGCACCAGCACGCACGGCCCGGCCACGCGCGGGAGGCGCTTGTCCCGCGGGTCGCGGAGCGGGTTGGCCGGGCTGATCAGTGGGTCGGTCACGTGGTCCCCTTCGTCGGTGATCGCACTGCGCGCTCAGTCCCCTTCTCTGGCGGAGTCGAGCAGCCGGGCGAGCCCCGCCCGGCGGTTCTGCAGGTGCAGCCGCACCACCGGGCGGCCGGCCGCGCGCGCGTCGCGGGCGTCCCCGAGCGCCCGCGCGAGCTGCAGCATGCCGAGCCGGTGGTGGCGGCCAGGGACCGGCACGTCGCGGACGACGTTCCCGGTCACCATCAGGTATACGCCCCCGTCGCGGTGATCATTCCAGATCGCGGGGTGGCCCGCGCCCCAGTCGACGGTGACCGGGCGGCGGGAGCGGGCGGCGAGCAGCGCGGCCAGCCGGCGGACCTGCCCGCCCTGCCCGCGCGCCTCGTCCGGGTCCAGGTAGGCGACGATCGCGAGGTGCTCGTCGGCGCCGATCCGGGCGGCGAGCGCGTCCACGAGCGCGGGCAGGTCCGGCGCGGCCATCAGCTCCGGGACGGTCGTGAACACCTCGACCGCCTGGCCCGCGGCGCCGTCGGCGAGGAGCGGCTCCCCGGTCCCGTCGTCGAGCGTCAACGGGGCCGCGCCGTGCCGCGGCGCGAGGGGGTCCAGCTCCAGCAGGTAGGACGCGACGGCCGCGGCGTACTCCCACACGACGAGCTGGGCGGCGAGCGGGCCGGTGACGGTGGCGTCGTCCTGGCGGGGACGGCCGTCGAACGTCACGAGGAACAGGTCGTCGGCGGGCTGGAGGGGGAGGCCGCCGTCCTGGACGACCGGCGTCAGCCGCCCGCACGCCGTCTCCTCCAGCAGCAGCGCGACCCACCGCGCGATGCCGGGCAGCGCCGCCGGGTAGCCGCCGAGCACGGCCGTGCGCCGCCCGGCGCGGACCGCGCCGCCGAGGATCGCGCCGAGGACGAGCCCCGGATTGTTCTCCGGCCTCGTCAGCGACGGCAGGACGGCGGTGGCGCCGTCGAGCAGCGCGGGCACGTCGGCGCCGGCGAGGGCCGCGGGCACCAGCGCGTAGGGGGACAGGGCGCCGAACGCGGTCGGCGCGGGAGCCTCGATCAGCGGGTGGCCCGCCTCGGCGGCGCGCTTGGCGGCCGCGGCGCGCGGCTCGGCGACCGTGACGAACCGCCGCGCGACCTCGGCGGACGGCAGGCCGAGGCCGTCGCGGAGCAGCCCGTCCAGGACCCGGCGGAGCGCGTCGGAGCCCGGGTCGTCGCCGGTCACCACGATCAGCGTCCGGCCCAGCCGCTCCGGGTCGTCGGCGAGGCGCAGCAGCGGGCCCGGCTCCGGCCCGTCGAGGACGGTGAGCGGCATGATGGGGGAGCCCGGCTCGTCGTCATCCGCGTCGTCCGCGGCGAGCCGGTGCGCCGCGACGATCAGCTCGGCGGCGCGGGCCGGGGCCCCGTGCCCGAGCAGCGCGACCTCGGTCAGCCCGTCCGCGCGGGCCTGCCGGCGCAGCTCACCGGCGCGGTCCAGGGCGGCACGTCCCGGGCCCGGCTGACTCGGCCAGCACAGCGCGCGGCCCTCCGCCCCGGCGGCGCCGGCGGACGGCCACAGCGACGGGTCCTCCGAGGCGAGCCGGACGGGCACCTCGTCGATCCAGAGCCGGCCCAGCACCCGCTCGGCGGCCTCCCTGAGCGGCCCGCGGGCAGTGATGGCCGTCTCCCCCGAGACGACGGCGGTGAAGCTCACGGCCTGCGCGCCCCCGCCACCGCCCGCACCGCCTCGGTGAGCCTGCCCGCGCCGTCCACCGGGTCGCGCAGGTGCAGCCGGATCACCGGGAGCCGCCGCCTGCGCAGCGCCCGCAGCTCGCCGAGCGCCCGCGCGATCTGCAGCTTCGCCAGGCTGTAGGGGCGGCCGGGGACGGGCTGCGCGGCGAGCGCGTCGCCCGGCGCCGGGTCGCCGGTGATGATGAGGAACGCGCCGTTGCCCCGGCCGTCCTTGTGCACCGGTCCAGTGGCGTGCGGGTAGGCGGGCCCCGGGCCGTAGGCCACGGGGCGCCCGGACCCGCGGGCCAGGGACGGCGCCAGATACCGGCCGGAGAAGTCGCCCAGGTACGTCATGACCGACAGGTACCCGTCGGACGGCACGGACGCGACCAGCCCGCCGAGGACGGTCTGCAGCTCCGCGCCCGGCGGCCACGGGAAGTCGGCGTGCACCTCGATGCCGTCCTCGACGTACACCGGACGCTCCCCGGACGGCGGCCCGTCGCCCGCCGCGCGCAGCAGCGCCGCCGCGTCGTCCTCCGCCTCCTGGACGACCGTGCCGCCCGCCTCGAACGGGTTCACGCCGAGCAGCCACCCGGCGACCGCCGTCGCGTACTCCCACAGCAGGAACTGCGCGCCCAGCGGCGCCCACACCGAGGTGTCGGACTCGTCGTCGGCCGCCGACCGCGGGTTGATCGACACGCCGTGCACGTCGGGGAACGCGCCGCGCCCGCCGAGCGCCTCCAGCGCCAGCACGCCCCGGCCGCGCTTGCCGGTCCCGACCGCGAGGAGCTGGGAGATCCAGGCGCTGAGCGCGCCCGTCCCGCCGGGCTCGCGCAGCAGCACCTTGTCGCGCGCGACACCGCCCTGCCCCTGCTGCGCACAGCCGCCGAGGATCGCGCCGAGCAGCAGGCCCGGGTTGTCCTCGTCCTTGCCGAGCGAGGGCACCAGCGACGCCGCCTCCTCCAGCAGCCGCTCCGCGTCCGCGCCCGCGAGGACGGCCGGGACCAGCCCGTACGCCGACAGCGCGCCGTAGTGCCCGGGCAGGTACGGGTCGGTCAGCCCGATCCGGTAACCGCACTGCCGGGCGAAGTCGTGCAGCGGGCTGCCGTGGTCGGTGATGACGAGGAACCGGCTCGCGATCTCCCGCTCCGACAGGCCCCGCTCGCGGAACGCCGCCGCGAAGATCCTGCGGTAGGCGTCGCCTTCGAGGGACACGCCCGCCTTGCTGGCCAGCACGACGAGCGTCCGGTCGAGCCGCTCCAGCGCGAACGCGAGGGCGGCGGTGTCGCCGCCGTCCAGGACGGTCAGCTCCCCGGTCGGGCGGCCCGTGCCGTTGCGGTCCTGCCCGGCGGCGCCGGGGGGCGCGTGCGCCTCCATGATCGCCTGCGCGGCGAGGCTCTCCGCGCCGACGCCGATCAGCACGATGTGGTCGAGACCCGAGTAGCGCGCCTCCGCCACCAGGCCGTCCACCTGGGTCAGCAGCCCGCGGGAGGCGAACGGCAGGTCGAGCCAGCCGAGCCGGCTGTGGTCGACCGCGCGCCGGCCCCACAGCCGCGGGTCCTTGGCGGCGAGCGCGCCAGGAACGCCGCAGCTCACGAGGTAGTCCCTCGCCTGCAGCGCCGAGTCCAGCACGTCACCGCGCGTCAGTACGTCGAATCCGGACACTGCACCCTCCCTCCCCCCATCGTTTCAGGAGAGAAAGGGCATTCGCGACCATCTCCATCGATCTTCTTCGGCCCGGCGGCCGGGTCAGGCGGCCGGGTCAGGCGGCAGGGTCAGGCGAGCGCCTCGGCGAGCTGGGCGAGGCCCTCCGCGCGGTCGCGCAAATGGAGCCGGACGGCGGGACGGCCGAGCGACCTCACCACCCGCAGGTCGCCGAACGCCTGCGCGAGCTGCAGCTCCCCGAGGCTGTACGGCCTGCCCGGGACCGGGACGTCGCCCGTGACGGCCCCGGTGACCTGCAGGAACGCGCCGTTCTGCGGGCCGCCCTTGTGGTACTGGCCGACGGCGTGCAGCGACCGCGGCCCCCACCCGAACGTGACGGGCGCCGGACGCCGCCGGACCTTCGCGCCCCGCGCCGCCAGCAGCGGCCGGAGCCCGGCCGCCGCCGCGTCCCCGACCCGGTCCAGGTACGCGACCGCGGCGAGGTAGCCGCCGTCCGGGACGTCCTCCAGAAGCACGTCGAGAGCCTCGGTCAGGGTCTGCGCGCCGCGCAGCGAGCCCTCCGGGGCATGGACCTCCACCGCGCCCGCCACCAGCTCCGGCGGGGCGCGCACGATCGTGGGCGCCGCGCCTTCCTCGGAGCGCAGCAGCGCCGCCGTGCTGTCCAGCGACTGGGCGACGTCCGGCTCGGCGAACGGGTCCACGCCGATCACGCGGGACGCCACCGCGACCGCGTACTCCCACAGCAGGAACTGCGCGCCCAGCGGACCGGCGACGCTCACGCCCGCCTCGCGTCCCGGGCCGGGCTCGTCCGGACGGCGGCCCAGGATGACGCGGCGCAGGTCGTCGGTCAGCTCGAAGCCGGGCGCGTCGACGCTCTCCACCACGACCGGCAGCAGGCCCTTGCCGTCCTTGCCCATCGCGCCGCCGACCAGCTGCTCCGCCCACGCCGCGAAGCCGTCGAGGCCCGACCCGTTGTCGGCGATGACCAGCTTGTCGCGGGCGCCGAGCGCCGACGACGCGAGCGCCGCGCCCAGCGCCAGCGCCGGGTTGTCGTACGGCTGCAGGAGCGCCTGCGCCAGCCGGGACGCCTCGTCCAGCAGGACGGACACGTCCACTCCGGCGAACGCTGCCGCGACGACGCCCCGCGCGCCGAGCGCACCGAAGCGCGAGTCGACGTCGGCTTCCGCGTGGACGAGGTGATGGCCCACGTCCAGGGCGGCGCGTTCGAGCGCGGAGCCCTCCTCCGCCACGATCACGAACCGGCGGGCCAGGTCGGCGCCGCCCAGCCCGGCCTCGGAGAACGCCCGCCCGAAGACCCGGCGCAGCGACTCCGCCTCGACGCTCTCGCCCACCACGACGACGAGCGTCCGGCCCAGATCCCCGGCCAGGACGCCCGCCACCTCGTGCGGATCGGAGGTGTCCAGGACGATCAGCTCCGTCCCGGCGACGCCGCCCGCGGTGCGGAACATCGCGTCGGCGGCGAGCGCGGAACCTCCCACGCCAACCAGCACGATCCGGTCGAGACCGGCGTCGCGGGCCTCGGCCGCCGGTTCGGCCAGCCGGGCCGCCAGCGACCGCGAGGTCTCCGGCAGGTCCAGCCAGCCGAGGCGGCGGGCGGCGAGCGGGGCCGCGTCGGGCCCCCACAGGTTGGCGTTCCCGGACGTCAGCGAACCCGGCACGCCGTCGGAGACGAGCCGGTCAAGGACCGTCTCGCTCTCGTCGACGACGGCGCCGCGGATGGTGACCGAGATCCCCCCGGCGGTCACCACCGAGGTCACGCGCCGGCCCTCTTGGCGTCCAGCTCGCCGGTGATGGAGTCGAGCAGTTCCTTCCACGAGGCCGCGAACTTCTCGACGCCCTCGTCCTCCAGCACCTTCACGACGTCGTCGTAGTCGACCCCGGCGTCCTTCAGCGCCGCCATGTGCGCGCGGGCGTCGTCGTAGGCGCCGCGGACGGTGTCGCCGCGCAGCTGCCCGTGGTCGGCCACCGCGACGAGCGTCGCCTCCGGCATCGTGTTGACCGTGCCCGGCGCGACGAGCTCGTCCACGTACAGGGTGTCGACGAGGTCGGGGTCCTTCACGCCGGTCGAGGCCCACAGCGGACGCTGCGGGCGAGCCCCCGCGTCCTTCAGCGCCTTCCACCGGCCGGTGCCGAACTTCTCCTCGTACAGCGCGTACGCGAGCCGCGCGTTGGCCAGGCCCGCCTTGGACTGCAGCGCCTTCGCCGCGTCGGTGCCGATCTTCTCCAGCCGCTTGTCGATCTCGGTGTCCACCCGGCTGACGAAGAACGACGCCACCGACGCGATCTTCGACAGGTCGTGCCCGTTCTCCCGAGCCTGCTCCAGGCCGGTGAAGAACGCGTCGATGACCTCGCCGTAGCGCTCCAGCGAGAAGATCAGCGTCACGTTCACGCTGATGCCCTCCGCCAGCGCCGCGGTGATCGCGGGCAGGCCCTCCTTCGTCGCCGGGATCTTGATGAACAGGTTGGGCCGGTCCACCAGCCACCACAGCGCCCGCGCTTCGGCGACAGTCCGGCGGGTGTCGCGGGCCAGCCGCGGGTCGACCTCGATCGACACGCGCCCGTCCAGGCCGTCCGTCCGGTCGTACACCGGGCGCAGCACGTCGCAGCCCCAGCGGATGTCGTAGGTGGTGATCGCGCGGGACGCCTCCTCGACGTCCACGCCCCGCACCGCCAGGTCGCGGACCTGGTCGTCGTAGGCCGTGCCCTTGCTCAGCGCCTTCGCGAAGATCGTCGGGTTGGAGGTCACCCCGACGACGTTGCTGTCCTTGACCAGCTCCGCCAGGTTGCCCGAGCGGAGCCGGTCGCGGCTGATGTCGTCCAGCCAGATCGACACGCCCTCGTCCGAGAGCGCCTTCAGGATGTCGCTCATCGTGCCTCTCCCTAGTTGCCGGTGGTCTCGCCGCGCCCGGCGTGCTTGACGCTCGCCTTGATCAGGCTGGCCTTCGCCGCCGCGACGACCCGCTCGGAGGTGATGCCGAACTGCAGGAACAGCGTCTTGTAGTCGGCGGACGCGCCGAAGTGCTCCAGGCTCACCGCCTCGCCGGCGTCCCCGATGTAGGTGCGCCAGCCGAGCGCGACCCCGGCCTCGACCGACACGCGGGCGCGCACGCCGGGCGGCAGGACCTCCTGCCGGTAGGCGTCGGTCTGCGCCTCGAACCACTCCACGCACGGCATCGACACGACGCGGGCCGGGGTGCCCTCCGCCTGCAGCGTGTCGCGGGCCTCCAGTGCGAGCTGCACCTCGCTGCCGGTCGCGATGATGATCACGTCGGGCCGGCCGCCGTCGGCGTCCGCCAGCACGTAGCCGCCCTTGGCGGCGCCCTCGGCCGACGCCAGCCCGGCGCCGCGGTCGAGCGTCGGCAGCTTCTGCCGCGTCAGCGCGAGCCCGGCCGGGCGGTCGGTGTGGGTGAGGATCGTCCGCCACGCCACCGCGGTCTCGTTGGCGTCCGCCGGGCGGACGACGTCAAGGCCCGGGATCGCCCGCAGCGCCCACAGGTGCTCGACGGGCTGGTGCGTCGGGCCGTCCTCGCCGAGCCCGATCGAGTCGTGCGTCCACACGAACGTGACCGGCAGCTTCATCAGCGCCGCCAGCCGCACCGCCGGGCGCATGTAGTCGCTGAAGATCAGGAACGTGCCGCCGTACGGGCGGGTGCCGCCGTGCAGCGCGATGCCGTTGCAGATCGCGGCCATCGCGTGCTCGCGGACGCCGAAGTGCAGCGTCCGGCCGTACCGGTGCCCCGGGAACTCCTTCGTCTGGAACTCCTCGGGGATGAACGACGGCTCGCCCTTCATCGTCGTGTTGTTGCTCTCGGCCAGGTCGGCCGAGCCGCCCCACAGCTCCGGCAGCACCGGCGCGAGCGCCGCGAGGATCTGCCCGGACGCGGCGCGGGTCGCGATGTCCTTGCCGGGCTCGAACTCCGGCAGCGCGCCGTCCCACCCGGACGGCAGCGTCCGGGACGAGATCCGGTCGTACTCGGCGGCCCGATCCGGGTTCGCCGACCGCCACTCCTCGAACGCCTTGTTCCACTCGGCGTGGTCGGCGCGGCCCCGGTCGCACACCTGCCGGGCGTGCGCCAGGACGTCCTCGGGGACGTGGAACGACTCCGCCGGGTCCAGGCCGAGGATCCGCTTGGTCGCCGCGACCTCGTCCGCGCCGAGCGCCGCGCCGTGGATCTTGCCGGTGTTCTTCTTGTTCGGCGCGGGCCAGCCGATGATCGTCCGCAGCGCGATGAACGACGGCCTGGCGGTCTCCGCCTTCGCCGCGGCGAACGCGGCGGCCAGCGCGGCGACGTTCTCCTCGTAGTCGCCGTTCTCCGTCCAGTCGACGTGGTGGACGTCCCAGCCGTAGGCGGCGTACCGGGCCCGGACGTCCTCCGACAGCGCGATCGCGGTGTCGTCCTCGATGGAGATGTGGTTGTCGTCGTACAGCAGGACCAGGTTCCCGAGCCGCTGGTGGGCGGCGAGCGCGCTCGCCTCGTGGCTGACGCCCTCCTGGACGTCCCCGTCGGACGCGAACGCCCAGACCGTGTGGTCGAACGGCGACTCGCCCTGCGGCGCGTCCGGGTCGAACAGGCCGCGCTCGCGGCGCGCCGCCATCGCCATCCCGACCGCGTTCGCGACGCCCTGACCCAGCGGGCCCGTCGTCGTCTCCACGCCCGCCGTGTGCCCGAACTCGGGGTGGCCGGGGGTGAGGCTGCCCCACTTGCGCAGCGCCTTCAGGTCTTCCAGCGTCATCGGGTAGCCCGACAGGTACAGCTGGATGTAGAGGGTCAGGCTGGAGTGGCCGCAGGACAACACGAACCTGTCCCGGCCGGGCCAGTGCGGGTCCGTCGGGTCGTGCCGGAGGAAGCGCTGGAAGAGGAGGTAGGCGGCGGGCGCGAGGCTCATCGCCGTCCCCGGGTGGCCGGACCCCGCCTCCTCGACCGCGTCCATGGCGAGGGCGCGGATCACGTCCACCGCCGCCCCGTCCTGGTCGGACCACTCAAACGTGCTGTTGTCCCTGCTCACGGAACGCCGGGCTCCTCTCGAACCGGTGTACGGACTGTGCTCGTGCGCCGCCCGCGCGCGCCCGCCCCATGAGCGGTAACGTCCGGCGGCGCGGCGCCTCTTCCCGCCGGCCCCGTGCGACGCCCCGTCCGCGACCGGCGAAGATCATGACTCGCCCTTCGCGAGCCTATCGCCAAGCACCCCTGCCCGGACGTACCGGCGGCTAACCCCCTGGCGCGGGGGATCGCGCGAGCGATCCGGGAGGTGATCCGGTGACCCGGTGCGTGACCCCCGGAGGGGGCGCACTACAGTGATTGCGCGGTTGACGACAGCGGCCGCGGCAGGAAGAAGCCGGAAGTTGCATCCAGCCGAGGCCGGCCCGGATCGCGGGGGCGCCGCCTTGGTGGTACGCGACTTTCTCATCCCTAGTTGGACGTGGACCCGATTGTGACGGTGCTCAGTAACAAGCGCGGGGTCGAGGTCGGCCTCGACCTCGACGAGGGGGCGTCCGTGGCCCCGCTCGTGCCGGTGGCCGCCGAACCGGACCTCGACCTGGCCCCGGCCGCCCGGCGGACGTTCGGGGCGAGCCTGCGCGCCTATGTCGCGCTGACGAAGCCGCGCGTGATCGAGCTGCTCCTGATCACCACGATCCCGGTGATGTTCCTGGCGTCCGGCGGCGTGCCGGAGCTGTCCACCGTGCTGCTGACGCTGGCGTTCGGCACCATGTCCGCCGGCGCCGCCAACGCGATCAACTGCTACATCGACCGCGACATCGACGCCAAGATGCGCCGCACCCGGCGCCGCCCGCTGGCCCGCCACCAGGTCACCCCCGCCCGCGCGCTGATCTTCGGGGTCGGGCTCGCGGCGCTGTCCACGGCCGGGTTCCTGCTCGCCGTCAACCCGGTCGCCGCCGGCGGGTCGCTGTTCGCGATCCTGTTCTACGTCTTCGTGTACTCGCTGCTGCTCAAGCGCCGGACGTCCCAGAACGTCGTGTGGGGCGGCATCGCCGGGTGCATGCCCGTCCTCATCGGGTGGGCGTCCGTCACCGGCGGCGTCGCCTGGACGCCGCTCGTCCTGTTCGGCGTCGTGTTCCTCTGGACGCCGCCGCACACCTGGACGCTCGCGATGCGCTACCGCGACGACTACGCGCTCGCCAAGGTCCCGATGCTGCCGGTCGTCGCCACCGAGCGCCGCGTCGTCACCGAGAGCCTCGCCTACACCTACGCCACCGTGGCCTGCTCGCTGCTGCTGTGGCCGGTCGCCGGGATGGGGCCGGTGTACGCCGCCGTCGCCGCCGTCCTCGGGCTGGTGTTCCTCGCCGAGGGCCACCGGCTGCTGCGCGCGGTGCGGGCCGGGGTGACGGGCGTCCACCTCCGGCCGATGCGGTTCTTCCACCTCTCCAACGTCTACCTGGCGCTGCTGTTCACGGCCGTGGCCGTCGACCCGATCTTGTCGTAGGCGGCCTCCCCGTTCGCCGCTACGTGCCGTTACGCTTCGCCACATGACGCACGTGGACCCCAAGGCGGTGCTCGAAGGGCGGGTTCCGGGGCGGCCCCCGGTCGGAATGATCCTCGGCATGACCGTCTCGGGCGTGTGCGTCCTCATCGCGCTCGGCCTGACCGCCGCGTTCGGCGGGGCGGGGTTCTGGGTGGGGGTGCTCCTCGCCATCGTCCCGATCCCGGTGCTGGTCGCGCTCGCGCTCACCCTCGACCGGCTGGAGCCCGAGCCGCCGCGCGCCCTCGTCTTCTCCTTCCTGTGGGGCGCGGGCATCGCCGTGCTCGGCGCGCTCGTGCTGAACACCGCCGGGCTGCTGTACGTGACCGTCCCGATCTTCGGGGAGGCGGAGGGCCACTTCGTCAGCGCCACGTTCGGCGCGCCGCTCATCGAGGAGACGCTGAAGGGCGCCGTCCTGTTCGGCATGCTGTGGTTCCGCCGCAACGAGATCGACGGCTTCGCGGACGGCATCATCTACGCCGCCATGGTCGGCCTCGGCTTCGCGATGATGGAGAACATCACCTACTACATGCGCGCCTACGACGAGGGCGGCGCGCAGCAGCTCACGGCGGTGTTCGTCCTGCGCGGGCTGATCGCGCCGCTCAGCCATCCGCTGTTCACCTCGATGACCGGGCTCGGCGTCGCCTACGCCGCCACGCACCGCCGCGGCCAGTTCGCCGCGCCGATCGCCGGGCTGCTCGGCGCGATGATCCTGCACGGGCTCTGGAACGGCGGCGCGTCGCTGGGGCTCGGCGGCCTCGGCGTCGTCTACGCGCTGGACTTCTGCATCCTCGTCGCCCTGATCGTCGTCGTGTTCGTCGAGCGCCGCGGCACCGTCCGGCGCATCGAGGCGTACCTGCCGATGTACGCCGGGACGGGCCTGGTGACGCCGCAGGACGTCCGGATGCTGCGCTCCATGCCGGCCCGCCGCGTCGCCCGCCGCTGGGCCCGCAACGTCGGCGGCAAGGACGCGGCCCGCGCCATGACCGACTACCAGCTCGCGGCGACCGAGCTGGCGCTGCTGCACAAGCGCGCCGACCGGGGCGTCGCGGACCGGGGCTGGTTCGTCGCCCGCCGCGACGCGCTGCTCGGCCTGATGTCGCTGGCCAGGCAGGCGTTCCTGCGGACGCCGCCGCGGTCGGGCGCGGCGGGCCCGCCGTGGGCGGGTCAGGGGCCGTCCGGGTTCACCCAGCCGCCGCACGGCCCACCGCCGCCCGGCCCGCCGGGTCCGCCCGCGCCGCCGGGTCCTTATCGGACGTAACCGGGGGCCGGATCGGAGGCATCGGCGCACGCCCATACGATTGGTGCCGTGGCAGAGCGACCCTCCTCCAACCTCCTGAACCGGGCCTGGAACGCCGTGTGGCGCCCGACGCCCGGGTCGCTGCGGCTGCTCGCGCTGCTCGGCGTCATCGGCAACGTGGTCATCGTCGTCAGCGGCGGCGCCGTCCGGGTCACCAAGTCCGGGCTCGGCTGCCCCGACTGGCCGCGCTGCTCCGGCGACAGCCTCGTCCCGACGCACAACCCCGAGCACCACGTGCTCAACATGTCGATCGAGTTCGGCAACCGGCTGGTCACCTTCGTGGTGCTGGCCGTGGGCGCGCTGGTGTTCGTCGCGGCGCTGCGACTGCGCCCGCGCCGCAAGGACCTGGTGTGGTGGGCGCTGGCGCAGCCGATGAGCGTGGTCGCGCAGGCCGTGATCGGCGGGATCGTCGTCCTGACCGAGCTGCACCCGGCGACCGTGTCCCTGCACTTCCTGGTGTCGCCCGCGCTGCTCGTCTTCTGCGTGGCCCTGTGGATCCGCGCCGGTGAGGGCGACGCGCCGCCGCGCGCGCTCGCCGGGCCGTGGACGCGCCGTCTCACCGCAGCGCTGATCGTCGCCTGCGCCGCCGTCATGGTCGCGGGCACCGTCGTCACCGGCACCGGCCCGCACGCGGGCGACGCCGAGGCCCGCCGCTACGGCTTCGACATCACCGACGTCGCCCGCATCCACAGCGTCCTGGCCTGGGTCACCACGGCTCTGACGGTGATCGTCGTGATCGCCCTCTACCGGACCGGGGCCCCCGCCGCCGCGCGCCGCCGTGGGAACGAGCTCGCCGGGCTCATCGTCGCGCAGGGCGTCGTCGGGTACGTCCAGTACTTCCTGGGCGTCCCGGAGGGCCTGGTGCTGCTGCACATGCTCGGCTCGGTGCTGATGTGGCTGGCGGCGTTCCGCCTCTTCTTCGCGCTTCGCGACCGCGGGCCCGTCCCGGCGGCGATGGGACCCGCGGCTCCCGCCGCGGCCGCGCCCGCCGAGACCCCTCAGCCCGCCTGACGTCAGCGCTTTTTCCGCAGGAACTCGCGGAGCCGGTCCAGCGGCCAGGTGTTGATGACGTCGTCGGGCGTCAGCCAGCCGCGCTGCGCGGTGCCGACGCCGTAGCGGATGTTGCGGTGGTGGCCGAGGGAGTGCGCGTCGGTGTCGACGGAGAACTTCACGCCGAGGCGCTTGGCGCGGCGGATCAGGTCGGCGGGCAGGTCGAGCCGGTCGGGGAACGAGTCGATCTCCATGGCGGTGCCGGTGCGGGCCGCGGCGCGGAACACCTCGTCCCAGTCGGCGTCCACCGGCGGGCGGCGCCCGATGCTCCGGGCGGTCGGGTGCCCGATGACGTGGACGTGCGGGTTCTCGCACGCCCGGACGAGCCGGCGCGTCATCGCCGCCTGGTCCTGCGTGAAATGGGAGTGGACGGACGCCACGCATACGTCGAAACGGGAGAGGAAGTCGGCGTCCCAGTCGACGCCGCCGTCCGGGTCGATGTTGAGCTCGGTGCCGTGCAGGAGCGTCAGGTCGCGGTATTGCTTCTGCAGCTTGGCGACCTGGACGCGCTGCGCGAGCATCTTCTCGTCGGTCATCCCCTGCATCACCAGGTTGGGCGCGTGGTCGGTGATCGCGTAGTACTCCAGGCCGCGGGCGTGCGCGGCGGCGACCATGTCCTCCAGGGACGCGACGCCGTCGGTCAGGTCGGTGTGGCTGTGCAGGTCGCCGCGCAGGTCCTCCACGGTGACGAGCCGCGGCAGCTCCCCGGCGAGGGCGGCCTCGATCTCGCCCGCGTCCTCGCGGAGCGTGGGGTGCACCCACGGCAGGCCGAGCCGCTCGTAGACCTCCTCCTCCGTCTCCGACACGATCAGCTCGTCCGACTCCGCGTCGAACAACCCGTACTCGGACAGCTTGAGGCCCGCCTTCACGGCGATCTCGCGGGTGCGGATGTTGTGCGCCTGCGACCCGGTGAAGTACTGCAGCGCCGCGCCCCACGACTCCGGCGGGACGACCCGCAGGTCGACCTGCAGCCCCTTGGCGGTGCGGATCGAGGTCTTCTTGTCGCCGCTCGCGATGACCTCCGCGACGAACGGCAGCGCCGCGAACGCCTCCATGATCGGGTGCGGGTCGCGGGACGCGGCCAGGACGTCCACGTCGCCGATCGTCTCCCGCATCCGGCGCAGCGACCCGGCGTGCTCGCACCGCTCCACCTGGGGCAGCCCGGAGAGGGCCGCGACGACCTCGTCGGCGACGCTCGCGGCGGCGTCGACGAGGACGCGCTCGCCCGCGCTCCGCATCAGCTCGATGCCGCGCAGGATGTTCTCCTCCGTCTTCGCGCCGAAGCCCTTCAGGCCCTTCAGCCGCCCTTCCTTGATGGCGGCGGCCAGCTCGTCGACCGAGGAGATGCCGAGCTCCTCGTACACGGCGAGCGCCTTCTTGGGGCCGAGCGTGGGGATGGCGGTCAGCGCCCTGACCCCGGCGGGGATCTGCGTGCGCAGCTCCTCCACCTGCCGGATCGTGCCGGTGTCGTTGTAGTCGAGGACCTTCTTCGCGATCGCCTCGCCCACGGCGGGGATCGCGCGGAGCCCGGCCAGGTCGAGGCCGGAGATGTCGTCGGGATGCCCGGCGATCGCCCGCGCCGCCTTCTCGTACGCCCTGATCTTGAACCCGTCGCCGCCGGTGATGGACAGCAGGTCGGCCAGTTCCTGGATGAGGGCCGCAGCCTCGTCGTTCGCCCGTGCCATGCCTTCGAGTCTAGAAGCCGGGTCCGACGTTCCGGCTCCAGGACGCCTGGCGGGACGCGGGTCAGCGCAGCGGCGCGACGGGCCCGTTCGGGTCGTCCATCCGGGCGCGGACGACGTCCTCGGCGATCGCGGAGACCTGCTCCTCCGGCAGGCGCCGGTAGCCGTCCTCGGTGACGACCGCGATCGTCGGGAAGATCCGCCGGGCCAGGTCGGGGCCGCCGGTGGCGGTGTCGTCGTCGGCCGCGTCGTACAGGGCCTGCACGCAGACCGTCGCCGCGTCCTCCAGCGACAGGTCGCTGCGGTACAGCTTCTTGAGCGCGCCCAGCGCGTACGGGGAGCCTGAGCCGTCCGCGTGGAAGTCGCGGGCCTCCTGCGGGGCGCCGGTGATGTCGTAGGTGTAGATCCGTCCCTCGCCGGTGTCGGGGTCGTACCCGGTGAACAGCGGGACCACCGCGAGGCCCTGCAGCGCCTGGGCGAGGTTGGCCTGGATGACGGCGCCGAGGCGGCGGGCCTTGCCCGGCAGCGACAGCGGTACGGTCTCCATCTTCTCGTAGTGCTCCAGCTCGACCTGGAACAGCCGGACCATCTCCAGCGCCAGCCCGACCGTCCCCGCGAACGCGACGGCGGAGTACTCGTCGCCGCGCTGCACCTTGTCGAGGTGGCGGTAGGCGATGCGGTTGCCCTGGGTGGCGCGCCGGTCGCCCGCCATCATGACGCCGCCGGGGAACGTCAGCGCCAGGACGGTGGTGCCGTGCGGCAGCTCCGGGACGTCCCCGTCCGGCACCCGGTTGACGGGCAGCAGCTCGGGGGAGTGGACGCGCAGGAAGTCGACGAACGACGCCGACCCCGCCTCGAAGAACTCGGGCGGAATCCCCTGGTCCTCGCTCCGGCCGGTCACGGCGGCTCCTCTCCGCTGGACGATCCTTGATCCGATCCTTCCACGCTGCCACAACCGTCCGCCACTTACGCTTCGGGTGCTTCCGGCGGATCCTTCTGGCTCCGCGTGGCGCCCGCGCAGGCGACGATGACGCAGCAGATCGCGACCCACTGGCGTCCGGTGAGGATCTCGCCGAGCAGCGCCACCCCGACCAGCGCGGCCACGGCGGGCTCCAGGCTCATCAGGATCCCGAAGACGCGGGCGGGCATCCGCCGCAGCGCCTCCAGCTCCAGCGAGTACGGGATCACCGACGACAGCAGCCCGACGCCGAGCCCGATCAGCAGGAGCTTCGGGTCGAGCAGGGCCGACCCGGCGGACGCGACGCCCAGCGGCAGGATCGCGATCGACCCGATGACGCTGGCGAAGGCCAGGCCGGTGGACCCGGGGAACCGCTGCCCGGTGGCGGCGGTCAGCAGGATGTACGCGGCCCAGCACGCCCCGGCGAGCAGCGCGAACGCGATCCCGACCGGGTCGAGGTCGTCGGCGCCGCCCCTGGCCAGCATGACCACGCCCGCCCCGGCCAGCACGACCCACAGCGCGTCCCTCGGACGCCGGGACGCGACGATCGCCACCGTCAGCGGCCCGAGGAACTCGATCGTCACCGCCACGCCCAGCGGGATCCGCGCGAACGACTGGTAGATCGAGAAGTTCATCAGCGCCAGCGCGAGCCCGAAGCAGGCGGCGATGGCGAGGCTGGAGCGGGAGTGGTCGCGCAGGATCGTCCGCATCGCCTTGCGAGCCAGGAACCCCAGCACGATCGCGGACGTCAGCAGCCGGATCGTCACGACGGCGCTCGGCGGCAGCCGGTCGAACAGGTGCTTGGCCATCCCGGCCCCGACCTGCAGGGAGATGATGCCGAGCAGGATCAGCGCGGGCGGCGGCACCGACCCGAGCGACAGCATGCGGGCGCGTCCGGGCGCCCGCGACGCGCCGCCGAGCGACCCGGGCGCCTCAGCGAGTGCCATCCGCTACTCCCATTTGAAGAACCTCCCGGCCAGGACGAGCCCCGCGACGGCCCACACCGCGAGGACGATGAGGGGCGTGCCGGGGAGGGACGCGCCGCCCTGGAGGACGTCCCGCAGACCCTCGGCCAGCGCCGTGATGGGCAGCAACTCCAGCGCGTTGCGGACCCCGCCCGGGAACTCGTCCAGGGGGAAGACGACGCCGCCGGCGGCCAGCAGCAGGATGTAGACGAGGTTGGCGGCGGCGAGGGTGGCCTCGGCGCGCAGCGTCCCCGCCATGAGGAGCCCGAAGCCGCTGAACGCGGCCGTCCCGAGCAGCAGCAGCACGATCACCGAGAAGGGGTCGCCCTGCGGGTGCCAGCCGAGCGCCAGCGCCACCGCGCAGATCACGGCGGCCTGCACCGCCTCGACGGCGAGCACGGCGAGGGTCTTGGCGGCGATGAGCCCGCCGCGCGGCAGCGGCGTCGCGCCGAGCCGCTTGAGGACGCCGTAGCGCCGCTCGAAGCCCGTCCCGATCGCCTGCCCGGTGAACGCCGTGGACATCACCGCGAGCGCGAGGACGCCCGGCGCGAGGAAGTCGATCCGGCGGCCGGGCCCGAGGTCGAGCAGGGAGGTGGCGCCGAACAGCACGAGCAGCACCACCGGGATGATCAGCGTCAGCAGCAGCTGCTCGCCGTTGCGGAGCACGGCGCGGATCTCGAAGGCGGCCTGGGCGAGGATCATCCGCGGCAGCGGCACCGCGCCGGGCGCCGGGGACAGGTCCATGGGGGCGGTCACGAGCGGAGCTCCCGTCCGGTCAGTTCGAGGAAGACGTCCTCCAGGGTGCGGCGCTCGATCCGCAGGTCCTCGGTCATGACGCCGTGCGAGGCGCACCAGGCGGTGACGGTGGCGAGCAGCTCGGGCCGCACGTCCGCCTCGATCAGGTAGTGCCCGGCGGGCGACTCCTTGGCGGCGCTCCCGGCGGGCAGCGCCGACAGCAGCTCCTCCAGGCCGAGGCCGGGACGGGCGCGGAAGCGCAGCTGACGCTCCGCGCCGGTCAGCTCCTCGGGGGCGCCCTCGGCGACGACCCTGCCGTGGTCGACGATGACGACGTGGTCGGAGAGGCGCTCGGCCTCCTCCATGTTGTGCGTGGTGAGGACGACCGAGACCCCTGCGGCGCGGAGCTCCTCGATCAGCGTCCAGGTGGCGTGCCTGGCCTGCGGGTCGAGGCCGGTGGTGGGCTCGTCGAGGAAGACCAGCTCCGGCCGTCCGACCACGGCGACGGCCAGCGACAGCCGCTGCTGCTGCCCGCCCGACATGCGGCGGACCTGGGCGCGGGCGTGCCCGGCGAGGCCGAGCCGCTCCAGCAGCGCGGACGGGTCGAGCGGCGTCGCGTGGAACGAGGCGACGAGCCGCAGGAACTCGCCGGCGCGGGCCGTGCCGGGCACGCCGCCCGACTGCGGCATCACGCCCACCCGCGGCTTCAGCGCCCGCCCGTCGGCGACGGGATCGAGGCCGAGGACGCGGACCGTTCCCGAGTCGGCCCGCCGGAACCCCTCGCAGATCTCGATCACGGTGGTCTTGCCCGCGCCGTTCGGGCCGAGCAGCGAGGTGACCGCGCCCCGGGCGGCGGTGAGCGACAGGCCGTCCACGGCGGGCCGCGCGCCGCCGGCCGCGCCATAGCGCTTGACGAGCGTGCGCAGCTCGACGGCGCCGTCTCCGGGGGGTGTCATGCCCACGAGTTTAGGTCGGGGGAGGGACGGCCCCGCGCCCGGTCCCGCCGCCGGGACGGTGAAGGCGCGGTAAAGGCGCCGAGGGAAAGTGGATCTAGTTTCGCCCACGTGAGCCGGGGGAATTGACCGCCTGTCGCCGGGGCGGGGCCTGGCGGCCTGGGGCCCGCCATCGGCGCCGGGTCCCGAGGAGGTGGGGATGGCGTTCCATGTCGACTCGGAGGTCGGGCGGCTGCGGAGCGTGCTGCTGCACCGGCCCGAGCTGTCGCTGAAGCGGCTGACCCCGTCCAACGCCGCTGGCCTGCTCTTCGACGACGTGCTGTGGGTCAGGCGGGCCGTGGAGGAGCACGAGGAGTTCGAGGACGTGCTGCGCGCGCAGGGCGTCCGGACGCACCTGGTGCTCGACCTGCTGCGCGAGACGGTCGAGAACCCCGAGGCCCGCGTCCACATCCTCGACGCCGTCGTCGACCCGCACTGGTTCGGCCCGCTCGCCGTCGACGCGATCCGCAACTGCTTCGACGCGATGGACCCCGCCGAGCTGAGCGCGTTCCTCGTCGGCGGGATCACCAAGCGGGAGATGCTGGAGCGGATGCCGGAGCCGGCGTCGATCGCGTTCCACTCCATCCCGCTGGACGGGTTCATCCTGCCGCCGCTGCCCAACCACCTGTTCACCCGCGACACCTCCTGCTGGATCTACGACGGCGTGTCGATCAACACGATGCGCAAGAAGGCGCGGATGCGCGAGACGGTGAACATGGAGGCGATCTACCGCTGGCATCCGCTGTTCGCCGACGGCTACGGCAGGCCCGGCGCCTGCGGCGGCTTCCACGTCTGGAACAAGGGCATGGAGATGGCCCCGGCGACCCTGGAGGGCGGCGACGTCCTGGTCATCGGGAACGGCGCCGTCCTGGTCGGGATGAGCGAGCGGACGCAGCCGCAGGCCGTGGAGATGCTCGCGCAGTCGCTGTTCGCCGCCGGTTCGTGCGGCCGGATCGTCGCGCTGCGGATGCCGCAGAAGCGGGCGTTCATGCACCTGGACACCGTCATGACCATGGTCGACCACGGCGTGTTCACCACGTACGCGGGGATGGGGATGCTGCCGTCCCACACCGTCGAGCCGGGCGACACCGAGAAGGAGCTGAAGATCACCGACCATCCGCCCGAGGACATGCACCGGGTGATCGCGGCGGCCCTCGGGCTGGACGCGATCAAGGTCCTCACCCCGACGCAGGACGTGTTCGCCGCCGAGCGCGAGCAGTGGGACGACGGCTCCAACGTCCTGGCCGTCTCGCCCGGCGTCGTCGTCGCCTACGAGCGCAACGCGACGAGCAACAACCATCTGAGCCGGAACGGGATCGAGGTCATCACGATCCGCGGCAGCGAGCTCGGCCGCGGGCGCGGCGGCCCGCGCTGCATGTCCTGCCCGATCGAGCGGGACGCCTGACGCCCGCCACTTCCCAGGAGAGACGGATGGCGTTCAACCTTCGCGGGCGCAGCTTCCTCAAGGAGCTCGACTTCACCCCCAGGGAGTTCGGGTTCCTGCTCGACCTGGCGGCCGAGCTGAAGGCCGCCAAGTACAGCCGGGCGGAGAACCCGGCGCTGACCGGCAAGAACATCGCGCTGATCTTCGAGAAGACGTCCACCAGGACGCGCTGCGCCTTCGAGGTCGCCGCGCACGACCAGGGCGCCCACGTGACCTACCTGGACCCTGGCGGCACCCAGATCGGCCACAAGGAATCGATGAAGGACACCGCGCGCGTCCTGGGACGGATGTACGACGGCATCGAGTACCGGGGCTCCAGCCAGAGGCTCGTCGAGGAACTGGCCGAGTACGCGGGCGTCCCGGTGTGGAACGGCCTGACCGACGAGTGGCATCCGACGCAGATGCTCGCCGACATGCTCACCATGCGCGAGCACAGCGACAAGCCCCTGCGCGACGTCACGTACGCGTATCTGGGCGACGCCCGCAACAACATGGGCCATTCGTACGTCGCGGCCGGTGCGCTGCTCGGGATGAACGTCCGCATCGTCGCGCCGCGGGCCCTCTGGCCGGACGAGGAGACGGTCGTCAAGCCGTCCAACGCGGTCGCCGCAACGACCGGCGCGGACATCACCCTCACCGAGGACGTCCGGGAGGGCGTGCGGGGCGCCGACTTCGTGATCACCGACGTGTGGGTGTCGATGGGCGAGCCCGCCGACGTCTGGGACGAGCGCATCGCGCTGCTCCGCCCCTACCAGGTCAACGCGGACGTCATGCGGGCGACCGGCAACCCGGACGCGAAGTTCATGCACTGCCTCCCCGCCCTCCACAACCGGGAGACCGCCGTGGGGGAGCAGCTCTACCAGAAGACCGGCATGGAGGGCCTGGAGGTCACCGAGGACGTGTTCGAGTCCTCGGCCTCGATCGTGTTCGACGAGGCGGAGAACCGGATGCACACCATCAAGGCGGTCATGGTCGCGACGCTCGGCTGACCGCCGGGCGGGTTCTGACAAGGGGGGACTATGCGGGTGGTCGTCGCGCTCGGCGGGAACGCGCTGGTCAAGCGCGGTGAGACACCGGACGCCGAGCCGCAGCGCCGCAACGTCGACCGGGCCGTGCGGGCGCTGGCGCCGCTCGCCGAGCGGCACGAGCTGATCGTCACGCACGGGAACGGGCCGCAGGTCGGGGTGCTGTCGCTGGAGAGCGTCAACGACCCGAACCTGACCCGCCCGTACCCGCTCGACACGATCGGCGCCGAGACCCAGGGCATGATCGGCTACTGGATGCTGCAGGCGCTGCAGAACGCGCTGCCGGGACGCCAGGTCATGGCGATGATCAACCAGACGCTGGTGTCGGCGGTGGACCCGGCGTTCGAGAACCCGACCAAGTTCGTCGGCCAGGTCTACGACCGGGAGGAGGCGGAGAAACTCGCCGCCGAGTACGGCTGGACGGTCCGCCAGGACGGCGACCGCTGGCGCCGCGTCGTCCCGTCCCCGCGCCCGCAGCGGGTGATCGAGACCCGGCTGATCAGGGAGCTGGTCCGGCTCGGGACGGTCGTGGTCTGCGCGGGCGGCGGCGGCATCCCGGTGTTCCGCAACGACGTCGGCCGGCTGGAGGGCGTCGAGGCGGTGATCGACAAGGATCTCACCGCGTCCGTCCTGGCCGAGAGCATGGACGCGGACGCCCTGCTGATCCTCACCGACGTGCCCCGGGTGATGCGGCACTACGGCACCCCCGAGCAGGAGGAGATCACCCACACGACCCCGCACGAGCTGCGCGCACAGGACTTCCCCGCCGGGTCGATGGGCCCGAAGGTCGAGGCGGTGGCGGGCTTCGTCGAGCGCACCGGCGACATGGCCGCCATCGGGATGCTCGACCAGTGCGTGCAGATCCTCGAGGGCACCGCGGGCACGATCGTCACCCCCAACGCGACCTGGCCGCTGGCGAGCACCCTGTGAAGACCGGCACGGGGGCGGCGCCGGTCTCGTTCGGGCGGAGCCTGCTGCGGACGAAGCCGGTCGACGCGATCGTCGCCGAGGGCGGCCGCGGCGAGGGCGGCGAGCTGAAGCGGACGATGAGCCTCCTGCAGCTCACCCTGTTCAGCGTCGGCGCGACCCTCGGCACCGGGATCTTCGTCGTCCTCGGCGAGGCGGTGCCGAAGGCCGGGCCGGCGGTCGTGCTGTCGTTCGTCCTCGCCGCCGTCACCGCGCTGTTCTCGGCCCTGTCGTACGCCGAGCTGGCCGGGACGATCCCCGTGTCCGGCTCGTCCTACTCCTACTCCTACGCCACGCTCGGGGAGCTGGTGGCGTGGGTCTGCGGCTGGTGCCTGCTGCTGGAGTACGCCGTGTCGGTGTCGGCGGTCGCGGTCGGGTGGGGCTCCTACCTCAGCGCGTTCTTCGACGACGCGGCCGGGTTCACGATCCCGGCGGAGCTGAGCGGGCCGCCGGGCGAGGGCGGGATCGTCAACGTCCCGGCCGTGATCGTGGTGATGTTCGCGACGTTCCTGCTGCTGCGCGGGACGTCCGAGAGCGCCACCGCCAACACGGTCATGGTGTTCCTGAAGATCGGCGTGCTGCTGTTCTTCTGCGCGGTCGCGTTCACCGCGTTCGACTCGGGGAACCTGAGCTCGTTCGCGCCGATGGGCTGGGCCGGGATCAGCGCCGCCGGGTCGAAGGTGTTCTTCTCCTACATCGGCTTCGACGCCGCCTCCACCGCGGGCGAGGAGGCCAAGAACCCGCGCCGCGACCTGCCGCTCGCGATCATCCTGTCGCTGGTCATCGTGACCGTGATCTACGTGCTGGTCGGCCTGGCGGCGGTCGGCGCCATGCACTGGGAGCG
This sequence comes from Actinomadura sp. KC06, assembly GCF_004348735.1. GTDB lineage: Bacteria > Actinomycetota > Actinomycetes > Streptosporangiales > Streptosporangiaceae > Spirillospora. Next base: position 12,575 of record NZ_SMKT01000001.1, on the reverse strand, counting down.
GTTCGACATCAGCGGCTCCGAGGCGTCGCTGGCGGCGGTGCTGGACGCGGCGACCGGGCGGACCTGGCCGTCGATGATCCTCTCGCTCGGCGCGGTGATCGCCATCGCGAGCGTCGTGCTCACCGTCATGTACGGGCAGACCCGCATCCTGTTCGCGATGTCGCGGGACGGGCTCGTCCCGCCCGTGTTCCAGAAGGTCAGCCCCGGACGCCGCGTCCCGGTCGCCAACACGGTCATCGTGGCGGGGCTCATCTCGATCCTCGCCGCCGCGATCCCGCTCGGCCGCCTGGTGGACGCCACCAGCATCGGCACGCTGTTCGCGTTCGCGCTGGTCAGCGTCGGGGTCATCGTCCTGCGCCGCACCCGTCCCGACCTGCCGCGCAGCTTCCGGACCCCGCTCTACCCGCTGACGCCGCTCCTCGGCGTCGGGTTCTGCGTCTACCTCATGGCCGGGCTGGGCGGGGTGACGTGGGTGGTGTTCCTGCTGTGGACCCTCGTCGGCCTGGCCGCGTACTTCCTGTACGGCCGCCGCCACTCCCGGCTGGCGGCCGGGCCCGCGGGGAAGGGGGCGCCATGAGGGTGCTGGTCGGCTACTCGCCCGACGACCGCGGCGCCGACGCCCTCGCGCTGGCGGCGCTGGTCGTCCGGGCGGCGGGCGCCTCGCTGGCGGTCGCGAACGTCCATCCGCCGCCGTGGCCCGCGCGCGGGCCCGGCTCCGTCGACGCCGAATGGGTCGCCTACCTCAAGGGCGAGTCGCAGGCGGCGCTCACGGAGGCCGCGGGGAAGCTCGCCGAGTCGGACGTGCCGGAATCGGACGTGACGCTCCGCGTCCACTCCCACCGGGGCAGCGGGCGCGGGCTCATCGAGATCGCCAGGGACGCCGCCGCCGACCTGATCGTCATCGGCTCGGCGCCGCGCGGGCGGCGCGGGCGGATCGCCATCGGCAGCACCGCCGACCAGCTCCTGCACGGCTCGCCCGTCCCCGTCCTGCTCGCCCCGCGCGGCTACGCCGATGACCTGCCCGGCCGGTTCGAGCGCATGACCGTCGCGTACTGGCGGCGCAAGGACGCGGACGGCCCGCTGTCGGCCGCCGCGGAGATCGCCGCCGCGCTGGACGTGCCGATGCGGCTCCTCACCCTCGTGCTGCGGCCGCCCGGCATCGCGGCGAAGTTCAAGGACGCGGGCGGCGTCCTGGACCGCCAGGCGGCCCAGGCCGACGAGGACCTGCGCGCCGCCGCCGCCCGCCTCGGCGGCGCCGGGACGCCGGTCGAGCACCTGGCGGCCGTCGGGACGGGCATCGCCAAGACCCTCGGCACCGTCGATATGCTGCCCGGCGAGGTGCTGGCCTGCCTGTCCAGCCATGACGGGCCGCTGCGCAAGGTCTTCCTCGGGGAGAGCTCCGGCAAGATCGTCCGCGCCGCGTCCTGCCCGGTGCTCCTCATGCCGCGCGGAGCCGCCACCGCTTCCGGTGCCGTTCCCGGTGCGAAGCCGCAGGTTAGGTAAGGCTTGCCTGCGTGAGGCACGACATCGGGAAACCGGTGTTTGGCGGGAAGGAATTACGGCACACTGATGTTGTGAAAAACGTGAGCGAGGACCGGACCAGCGCAGAGGCCGCCACCGCGCGGTCCCTCGGCGTGCCTTCCGTGCCCGCCCACACCGAGCGTGACACACGCGCGCGAGTGGCCCGGCTCATTCTCGAACACGGTCCGGTCACGGCGTCCACGCTGGGGGAGCGCGTCGGCCTCACGCCCGCCGCCATCCGCCGGCACCTGGACGCGCTGCTGGCCGACGGCATGATCGAGGTCCGCAAGGCGCGGGCGCCGCAGGCCCGGCGCGGCCGGGGACGTCCCGCCAAGTGGTTCGCGATCACCGACGCCGGGCGCAACGCGTTCGTGCACGCCTACGACGACCTGGCGACCAGCGCGCTGCGGTTCATCGCCGAGACGGCCGGCGACCACGCGGTCGCCGAGTTCGCCCGGCGCCAGATCGCCGACCTGGAGCGCCGCTACCGGCCCGTCGTGCAGCAGGCCCCGCCCAACCAGCGGGTCCGCACGCTCGCCGAGGCGCTGTCCGGCGACGGCTACGCGGCCGCCGCGGCCAAGGCGCCCCAGCCGGGCGGCGGCGAGCAGCTGTGCCAGCACCACTGCCCCGTCGCGCACGTCGCCGCGGAGTTCCCGCAGCTGTGCGAGGCCGAGACCGAGGCGTTCAGCCGCCTGCTGGGCACCCCCGTCCAGCGGCTGGCCACGATCGCCCACGGCGACGGCATATGCACCACCCACGTCAGTCCCCGCTCCCTGTGCGGGACCGGAGGCGAGGAGCACGACCCGGGGGACCGGGGAGCCGCGTCCCCCGAGCGACCACTGATCAGTGACGAGGAGTCCGGAGGGACCTCCCTATGACTACGGCAGCCCACCCCGAACTGGAGGGGCTCGACAAGTACAAGTTCGGCTGGGCCGACTCCGACGAGGCCGGGGCCTCGGCGCGGCGCGGCCTGAACGAGGACGTCGTCCGCGACATCTCGGGCAAGAAGGACGAGCCCGACTGGATGCTCGCCCTCCGCCTCAAGGGGCTGCGCCTGTTCGACAAGAAGCCGATGCCCACCTGGGGCTCGGACCTGTCGGCCATCGACTTCGACAACATCAAGTACTTCGTCCGCTCCACCGAGCAGCAGGCCGGCTCCTGGGAGGAGCTGCCCGAGGACATCAAGAACACCTACGACAAGCTCGGCATCCCCGAGGCGGAGAAGCAGCGCCTCGTCGCCGGCGTCGCCGCGCAGTACGAGTCGGAGGTCGTCTACCACAAGATCCGCGAGGACCTTGAGGAGAAGGGCGTCATCTTCCTCGACACCGACACCGGCCTGCGCGAGCACCCGGAGATCTTCCAGGAGTACTTCGGCTCGGTGATCCCTGTCGGCGACAACAAGTTCGCCGCGCTCAACACCGCCGTGTGGTCGGGCGGCTCGTTCATCTACGTCCCGCCGGGCGTGCACGTCGAGATCCCGCTCCAGGCCTACTTCCGGATCAACACCGAGAACATGGGCCAGTTCGAGCGGACGCTGATCATCGCCGACGAGGGCTCCTACGTCCACTACGTCGAGGGCTGTACCGCCCCGATCTACAAGTCGGACTCGCTGCACTCCGCCGTCGTGGAGATCGTCGTGAAGAAGGACGCCCGCGTCCGCTACACGACCATCCAGAACTGGTCCAACAACGTCTACAACCTGGTGACCAAGCGCGCCGTCGCCTACGAGGGCGCGACGATGGAGTGGGTCGACGGCAACATCGGCTCCAAGGTCACCATGAAGTACCCGGCGGTGTACCTGCTCGGCGAGCACGCCAAGGGCGAGACCCTGTCGATCGCGTTCGCGGGCGAGGACCAGCACCAGGACGCGGGCGCCAAGATGGTGCACGCCGCGCCGAACACCTCCTCCAGCATCATCTCCAAGTCGGTGGCGCGCGGCGGGGGCCGCACGTCCTACCGGGGGCTGGTGCAGATCCAGGAGGGCGCCGAGCACAGCAAGTCCACCGTGAAGTGCGACGCGCTGCTCGTCGACCAGATCAGCCGGTCCGACACCTACCCGTACGTCGACGTCCGCGAAGACGACGTCGAGATGGGCCACGAGGCCACCGTCTCCAAGGTGTCCGAGCAGCAGCTGTTCTACCTGATGAGCCGCGGCCTCACCGAGGACGAGGCGATGGCGATGATCGTGCGCGGGTTCGTCGAGCCGATCGCGCGCGAGCTGCCCATGGAGTACGCCCTTGAGCTGAACCGGCTCATCGAGCTGCAGATGGAAGGAGCCGTCGGCTGATGGGGCTCGATGTCAAGCCTCTCTCGACGCTGCACGACAAGGCGTCGTTCGACGTCGGCGACTTCGACGTTCCGACGGGCCGCGAGGAGGAGTGGCGGTTCACGCCGCTGCGCCGCCTCCGCGGCCTGCACAACGGCACCGCCGACGCGCACGGCAAGGTCCTGGTCGAGGCGGAGGCGCCGCCGGAGGTGACCGTCGAGACGGTCGGGCGCGACGACGCGCGGCTCGGCACGGCCTACGTCCCGTCCGACCGGGTCAGCGCGCAGGCGTGGAACTCGTTCGCGCAGGCCACCGTCGTGACCGTGCCGAAGGAGGCCGTCGCGTCGGCGCCGACCGTGCTGCGGCTGCGCGGCGAGGACGCCTCGGCCGCCGCCTACGGCCACACCACCGTGATCGTGGAGCCGTTCGCGCAGGCCACCGTCGTGCTGACGCACCGCGGGCCCGCGACCTACGCCGACAACGTCGAGTTCGTCGTCGGCGACGGCGCCCGCCTCTCGGTGATCAGCCTGCAGGACTGGGCGGACGGCAGCGTCCACGTGTCCCACCAGCACGCCCGCCTCGGCCGCGACGCCCGGTTCGTCTCGCACAACATCTCGCTCGGCGGCGACGTCGTGCGGATCTCGCCGTCCGTCGCCTACGAGGGGCCCGGCGGCGACGCCGAGCTGTACGGGGTGTACTTCGTGGACGGCGGCCAGCACCTGGAGCACCGGCTCCTCGTCGACCACGCCGTCCCGAACTGCCGCAGCCGCGTCGACTACCGCGGCGCGCTGCAGGACCAGGACGCCCACGCCGTCTGGATCGGCGACGTGATCATCCGCGCTGAGGCGGAGGGCACCGACACCTACGAGCTGAACCGCAACCTCGTCCTCACCGACGGGACGCGGGTCGACTCCGTGCCGAACCTGGAGATCCTCACCGGCGAGGTCGCCGGCGCCGGGCACGCCTCGGCGTCCGGACGGCTCGACGACGAGCACCTGTTCTACCTCCAGGCCCGCGGCATCACCTTCGACCAGGCGCGCCGCATGGTCGTGCGGGGCTACCTGGGCCAGCTGATCGAGCGCATCGAGGTCCCCGAAGTGCGGGAGAAGGTGCACGAGGCCATCGAGGCCGAGCTCGACCGGGGGGCCGCGAAGTGACGTACGTGAAGGTGTGCGCGCTGGACGACGTCCCGCCGGACGGGGCGCTCGCCGTCGAGATCGACGACACGCCCATCGCCATCGCGCGCAGCGACGGCGCGGTGTACGCCGTCAACGACATCTGCTCCCACGCCGAGGTCTCGCTGTCCGAGGGCGAGATCTACGACGGCACCATCGAATGCTGGCTGCACGGGTCCTGCTTCGACCTGCGCACCGGCAAGCCCACCAATCCTCCGGCCACGCAGCCGGTCGCCACATACAAGGTCAAGGTCGAGGACGGCGACGTCTATGTCTCGCTCGCCGCCGACGACGACTGACCCCACCACGAAGGACGAACACGCATGGCCACGCTAGAGATCCGCGACCTCCACGTCTCCGTCGGCGACGGCTCCGACGGGGCGAAGGAGATCCTGCGCGGGGTCGACCTGACCGTGCAGGCCGGCGAGACCCACGCGATCATGGGGCCGAACGGCTCCGGCAAGTCCACCCTCGCCTACGCGGTCGCCGGGCACCCGAAGTACGAGGTGACGTCCGGCTCCGTCACGCTCGACGGCGAGGACGTCCTCGGCATGTCGGTCGACGAGCGCGCCCGCGCCGGGCTGTTCCTGGCGATGCAGTACCCGGTCGAGGTGCCCGGCGTGTCGGTCTCCAACTTCCTGCGCTCGGCCGTCACCGCGGTCCGCGGGGAGGCCCCGAAGCTCCGCGAGTTCTCCAAGGACATGAAGCAGGCGATGGAGAACCTGTCCATCGACCCCGCGTTCGCGCAGCGCAGCCTCAACGAGGGCTTCTCCGGCGGCGAGAAGAAGCGGCACGAGATCCTGCAGCTGGAGATGCTCAAGCCGAAGGTCGCCGTCCTGGACGAGACCGACTCCGGCCTGGACGTCGACGCCCTCAAGGTCGTCGCCGAGGGCGTGAACCGGTTCGCGTCCGGCGACACCGGCGTCCTGCTCATCACCCACTACACGCGCATCCTCCGCTACGTGAAGCCCGACTTCGTGCACGTGTTCTCTGGCGGCCGCGTCGTCGCCGAGGGCGGGCCCGAGCTGGCCGACGAGCTGGAGGACAAGGGTTACGAGAAGTACGCAAAGGCGGGCGCCGCGCTATGAATTTGCTGCCGGAGGAGTTGAAGAAGGACTTCCCGCTGCTGCAGCGCACGGTGCGCGGCGGGCGCCCTCTGGTGTACCTCGACTCGGGTGCGACCTCGCAGAAGCCCGTCCAGGTCCTGGACGTGGAGCGCGAGTTCTACGAGCGGCACAACGCGGCGCCGCACCGCGGGGCGCACCAGCTCGCCGAGGAGGCGACGGAGGGCTACGAGAAGGCCCGCGCGTCCATCGCCCGGTTCATCGGCGCGTCGACCGCCGAGGTCGTGTTCACCAAGAACGCCACCGAGGCCATCAACCTGGTCGCGTACGCGATGAGCAACGCCGCCACCGCGGGCGCGGAGGCCGAGCGGTTCGCGGTCGGGCCGGGCGACGAGGTCGTGGTGTCGGAGATGGAGCACCACGCCAACCTCGTCCCGTGGCAGCAGCTCTGCCGGCGGACGGGCGCGACCCTCCGGTGGTTCGGCATCACCGACGACGGCCGTCTCGACCTTGAGCAGCTGGACGACCTCGTCAACGAGCGCACGAAGATCGTCGCGCTGACGCACCAGTCGAACGTCCTCGGCACCGTCCCGCCGATCGAGCGGATCGCGGAGCGGGCCCACGCCGTCGGCGCGCTCGTCCTGCTGGACGCGGCCCAGTCGGTCCCGCACCAGCCGGTGGACGTCACCCGCCTCGGCGTCGACTTCCTCGCCTTCTCCGGCCACAAGATGCTCGGCCCGACCGGCATCGGCGTGCTGTGGGGACGGAGCGAGCTGCTCGAGGTGATGCCGCCGTTCATCACCGGCGGCTCCATGATCGAGATCGTCCGCATGGAGGAGACGACCTTCATGCCGCCGCCGCAGCGGTTCGAGGCCGGCGTCCCGATGACCGCGCAGGCGATCGGCCTCGGCGCGGCCTGCGAGTACCTCGCCGAGATCGGCATGGACCGCGTCCACGCCCACGAGGAGGCCCTCGTCGGCTACTCGCTGGAGCGGCTCACCGAGATCCCCGGCGTCCGGATCATCGGCCCCGGCACCACCGAGGCCCGCGGCGGCGCCGTGTCGTTCACCGTCGACGGCATCCACCCCCACGACGTCGGCCAGGTCCTCGACGACCTGGGCGTCGCGGTCCGCGTCGGCCACCACTGCGCCTGGCCGATCTGCCGCCGCTTCGCCATCCCGGCGACGACCCGCGCGACGTTCTACCTCTACAACACCCTCGGCGACATCGACGTCCTCGCCGACGGGGTCAGGCAGGCCCAGAAGTTCTTCGGCACGTCCTGAGGAACAGCCCCGAGACCTGCCCTGTTGTAGCGAGAGAGCCTTGGAGAGGACCACATGCACCTGGAGGCGATGTACCAGGAGGTCATCCTGGACCATTACCGCAACCCCCATCACAAGGGGTTGCGTGAGCCGTTCGAGGGCGAGGCGCACCACGTCAACCCGACCTGCGGGGACGAGGTGACGCTGCGCGTCCACCTGGACGGCGACGGCCAGGACGCCACGGTCGCCGACGTGTCCTACGACGCGATGGGCTGCTCGATCAGCCAGGCCAGCGCGTCGGTGATGTCGGACCTGGTCATCGGGAAGTCCGTCAAGGAGGCGATGGCGGTCGGCGAGGAGTTCCGCGCGCTGATGCAGTCGCGCGGCCAGGACGTCGAGCCCGACGAGGACGTCCTGGAGGACGCCATCGCCTTCGCCGGGGTCTCCAAGTACCCCGCCCGCATCAAATGCGCCCTGCTCGCCTGGATGGCGTGGAAGGACGCGACCGCCCGCGCACTCGGAGAGGCATCATGACCACCGAAACGGCCGTCCCCGAAGAGGACGTCCTCGAGGCCCTCAAGGACGTCGTCGACCCCGAACTCGGCATCAACGTCGTCGACCTCGGCCTGGTGTACGGCGTCACCATCGCCGACGAGGTCGCGACCCTGGACATGACCCTCACCAGCGCCGCCTGCCCGCTCACCGACGTGATCGAGGACCAGGCCCACAGCGCCCTGGAGGGCATGGTCAAGGACGTCAAGATCAACTGGGTGTGGCTGCCCCCGTGGGGCCCCGACAAGATCACCGACGAGGGCCGCGACCAGCTCCGCGCCCTCGGCTTCAACGTCTGACCCGCACCGCTCGCACGAAGGCCGCGCCCCGCGAGGGCGCGGCCTCACGTGTGCGTACTGGGCTTCGCCGGCCAGAGGGTGTGGGTGATCGGCCATAGCGACCAGATCGCCAGGACCATGCCGAGGCGGGCGAGCCAGCCGTTGAGGGCCTCGGTGCGGCCGGGGTCGCCGACCCAGGCGATCATCGTGAGGAGCAGGCCGCAGGCGATGGCGGTGGCGATCGCCGCCTTCCCGAACTCGCGCCATTCGTAGCGGGTGCGGGCCCGGCCGTGGCCGGGCTTGCCGCGGGGCGGCGGGCCGCCGGCGAAGCGGTGCGCGAAGCGCTCGTCGGCCCACCGGACCATGCTGTGCCCGAACGCGATCGAATAGCCGATGTAGGCGGCGGCGAGGCCATGGGCGAAGCCCGCCGTCCCGCCGCCCTGGAGGTCGATCGCGGTGGCCGCCAGCAGGGCCACGTCGACCAGGGGGACGCACACCAGGAGCGCCGCGCCGGTCCGGCGGAGGCGCAGGACGTAGCGGGCGACGAGGCCGGCGGCGAGGACGACCCAGAAGCCGATCTCGCAGGCGGCGATGATCGCGATGAGCACGTGGAGTCCTTTCTCGATGGTTCCATCGTCCGCGCGGGACGGGCGGAAATCGTCGTCCGCGGTGGGGGTTCCGGGGGTCGTCCGAAGGATGTACGCGTGCTCGTCATCCCGGTGGACGAGGTTCTCGCGCGGGGATGCTGAGATGGAGGCGTGCACAGGCTCACCACCCGCAAGGACGCGCTCGTCGCCGCGGCGGCGCTGGCCGGTGGGCTGCTCATGCTCGCGGTGCACGGCTACTCGACGTGGTCGCAGGACTGGGACCCGCCGGTGTGGGCGCGCCTCGTCCCGCTCCTCGGGCTGTGCTCGGCGCTGCTGATGCGGCGGACGGCGCCGCTGACCGCGCTGGCGGTGGCGACGCCGTTCAACGTCGCCGACGTGCTGATGGGCCCGGGCATCGCCACCGCGATGATCTACGGGGACGCGCTGTACGCGGCGAGCCTCTACGGGCGGCGCCGGACCGCGGAGTGGCTGCTCGGCACGACCGTGGTGGCGTCGCTGATGGTCGCGGCCGGCACCGGGATCGGGCTGCGCGACGTCGCCGTCGGGGTGGTCGGCGGGTCGGTCGCCGGGGTGGTGTGGGTCGCGCCGGTGCTGACGGCGATGGCCGTCCGGGAGCACCGGTTCCGGGCGGAGGCGGAGAGGCAGCGCGCCGAGCAGGTGGCGCGGCTCGCGGAGCTGGACCGGCGGGCCGCCGTGACCGCCGAGCGGGCTCGGATGGCGCGCGAGCTGCACGACGTGATCGCCAACCATCTGAGCGCCGTGGCGCTGCACTCGTCGGCCGTGCTGAAGGTGCCCGGCCTCGACCGGGAGGGGATCGAGCGGGCGATGGAGGTCATCCGGGAGAACAGCGTCCAGGGCCTCGCGGAGATGCGCCGGATGATCGGGCTGCTGCGGGACGGGGACGGCGAGGAGGATCCGGCGGCGCGGCCGCGGCTGGCGGAGCTCGGACGGCTCGTCCGGCACACGGCGCGGTCCGACCTGTCGGCGCGGCTGGAAGTCGCCGGGGAGCCGCCGGAGCTGCCCGCCGCGGTGGAGCTGGCCGCGTACCGGATCGTGCAGGAGGCGCTGACGAACGCGCTGAAGCACGCCGGTCCCGGCAGCGCCGACGTCCGCGTCGAGTACACGCGGCGCAGCGTGGTGATCGACGTGCTGAGCCCGCTCGGGGCGGACGCTGCGCGGCTGCCCGGCACCGGCAGCGGGCTGGTGGGGATGCGCGAGCGCGCGGTGATGCTGGCCGGGGAGTTCGACGCCGGGCCCGACACCGCCGCCGGACGGTGGCGCGTGCACGCCGAGCTGCCCGTCGACCAGCAGTTCACGGAGACCCGATGACCGGAGCGAGGGCGTCATGATCGAGGTTCTGGTCGCGGACGATCAGGCGGCGGTGCGGGCGGGGCTGGTGCTGATCCTCGGCGCGGCGCCGGGGATCCGGGTGGTTGGCGAGGCCGCTGATGGGGTCCAGGCAGTGGAGCTGGCGCGGGAGCTGCGGCCGGACGTGGTGCTGATGGACGTCCGCATGCCCCGCCTGGACGGCATCGCCGCGACCCGGGAGATCGCGGGCATCGCGGACGTGCTGGTGCTGACCACGTTCGACATGGACGAGTACGTGTTCGGCGCGCTGCGGGCGGGCGCGGCCGGGTTCCTGCTCAAGGACGTCGACGCCGACAGGCTGGTGGACGCCGTGCGGACGGTCGCGGCCGGCGAGGGGATCATCGCGCCCAAGGTCACCCGGCGGCTGATCGGCGCCTTCTCCGCCCGCCCGGCGGCCGACCCGTCCGCGCCGGGGCTCGCGGAGCTGACGCCGCGGGAGCGGGAGGTGTTCGCGTGCCTGGGGGAGGGCCTGTCGAACGGGCAGATCGCGGCCCGGCTGGACATGGCGGAGACGACCACCAAGACCCATGTCAGCCGCATCCTCGCGAAGCTGGGGCTGGCCAGCCGCGTCCAGGCGGCCATCTTCGCGCAGGAGACGGCCGCCACCGGGCTTTCCGGGACCGATCCGCATAAAGGATCACCCGGGGCGGTCTGACGCCCCAGAAAGGATCTCAGCGCGGCGGATGCCCGGAGGCCGGCGGACGGCCTTCAGCTGGACAGGCTGCGGATCAGGTCGGCGACGCGGACGATGCCGAGGCAGCGCCCGACCTCGTCCACCACGACCAGGTCGTCGTAGACGCGCTCGTCCTCCCGCCCGGCGGCCCGCAGCGCCGCGACCGCCGGGACGGTGCGCGGCACGAGCCGGGGCGCGTCGGCCAGCCGCGCGGCGGGACGGCGGGCGTGCAGCGCGTGCCCGTACGCGCCGGACAGGCGCAGCAGGAAGCGCGTCCGGTCCACGGTGCAGCGGGGCCGCTGCCGGTCGTCGACCAGGACGATGCTGGTGATGCCGGACTCGGCGTTCAGCGCGTTGAGGACCTCGCCCGCGGTCGCCGTGTGCGGCAGCGTCACCGCCGGGAGGGTGAACTCCGAGACCCGCGGCCCCAGACCCAGCCCAGGGTCGGGACGCGACTGCTCCTCGGCGGCCGCGACCGGGATGTGGATCGGCATCCCCGGCCGCCACTCCGGCGGCGCCAGCGCGGGCCCCTGGACGAGCCGCACCCCCGCGTCCCGCATGTGCAGCACCTGCTCCCGGGTCGCCATCTGCGGCGCCAGGACGTGCGTCTCCAGGCGGTGCGCCAGCTCGACCAGGCTCCCGACCAGCGCCGCGCGGCGCGGCTCCGACACCGACCTGCGGGCCAGCTCGGGATCGAGTTTCAGCAGGTAGGACGCGCCGTCCACGAGCAGGTCCAGCGGCGCGTGGGCGGCGCCGAGGCCGGCGAGGCCGACGAGGTAGCCGGTCCGGCGCAGCCCCGACAGCGCGGCGGTGACGGGCGGGCGCGCCGCGGGCGGGAACCCGCCCGACACGCAGATGATGATCTCCTGCGGGCGGCGTCCGGTGTCGCCGAGCCCGCGGTGCAGGTCGGCGAGGAGGTCGTCGCCGCGGGCGAGGGTCTCGGTGCGCAGGCCGATCTGCAGCGGCAGGGGCGTGCCGAGTCCGGAGGCGGCGCGGGCGGCCTCGACCGCGCGCCGCACGTCCTCGGCCGCCGGATCGGGCCGCATCGGGCCGGACGGGCCGGCCGGCGGTGCGTGGGCCTCCACCGCGACGACGGTTCCGGTGCCGAGGTCGACGACCGGATGGAACACCGCCCGGGCCGGGAGGAGGGCATCGAGTGCATCGACTGCTGACACAGCCGCATCATGTCGCCCCACTACACGACGAAACTAGATGTGTCAGCCGAAGTTAACCCAATATTCGCAGTTCAGAGGACATGCGCGGTCACAGGCCGCGACCGCCCGCGACCGCCGCCAGCAGATATGTCACGCCGGCGACGGCGGCGAGCCACGCGTAGGCGGTGATGTCGGCGCCGCGCAGGGCCTGGACGGTCAGCCCGCCGACCACCGCGACGGTCAGCACGTCGCCGGTCATCGCCGCGGCCCGCAGATGCGCGCGGGCGCGAGTGCCGGAGCCGAAGCCCTCGCTGATCGGCAGCGCCGGCTCGTTGCGCCGGTACGCGAGGTACCCCGCGTACCCGGCCAGCGCGGCGAGCGCGATGAGGGCCGTGCCCGACCGCCCGTCGGCGGCCAGCACGGCCCCGACCACCACGCCCGCGCCCAGGACGAGCCCGGGCACGGCCCACCTGCTGAGGCTGCGGCGTTCGGGAGCGATCCACATGGTGCTCATCCTTCCCGATCCGCGCGCGGGGCGGACCCTCAACGCGCCGGGCTGGTCAATTGTGGGGAGGACGCCCCCCACACCCCTCGCCATCGGCTGTGCCTTCTGTGGGGGGACGACCCCCCACACCCCCCCGCCATCGGCTGTGC